>JAQVJI010000168.1 GCA_028695255.1 Chromatiales bacterium
GTCCTCGGAGCGCGAGCGCGACAGCGCGGTGCCGGGTCGGATCGACGGGTCGAAACGCGATTCGACCATGAAGACGTAGTTGTCGCCCGACTCTTTATAGACGTGACCGGCCTCGCGCTGGATCAGGTCGCCCATGACGTCGTTCGGGATGCGCCCGCACAGACAGCCGAGCGTGACGCCGTCCCGCACCAGCGGGTGGTAGAACATGAGCGTCACGGCGTCGTGGAAGCGCGAGGTGCCGGGGCCGAGGTCGCGCGTGAGCGCGTCGACGTAGGGGCCGTGCAGGAAGCGGCCCTTGAGTCCCCGCGCCACGGCGTTCGGGGCGAGGTCGGTCTTGCCGACGTGCTTGTCGTGGGTGGATGCCAGCACCCGTCCGGTCGGGTCGATCACGAACAGTTCGGTGTATTCGGGCGCCTGTTGCTTCTTGTCCGCGAGCAGTCGCGGGTCGATGTCGGGAAAGTGCTCGGCCAGCAGGCCGGCCAGATTGGCGAGGAATTCCCAATGCCCCTCGGCCCAGTGTTCGAGCAGGCGCTTGCGCGTCTGCGCGATGCCTTCGAAGGTACGCTCCACCCGGCCGTAGTTGCCGCGATTGAGCCGGCAGGCCCAACCCATCGCCAGCTTGCCCGTCTTGCCGAACCACGGCAGCCAGCGCCGTTCGGCGCCGCTCAACGACATTTCCCGGCTCTTCAGACCCGTTGCCATGACAACCCTCCGCGCACCCGGTAGACGCCTTTCGATAGCAAAAAGCGCACCGAAGGGAGGGAAAAGAATTTTGTGATGCCTATCTCATTGTTTCCGCAGCATGAATGGAATCGCGGGCGCGGGTCGCAGGGCGGTCGGTGGACGGGTATTTGCACTGCCAGAGGGCAGGGCGCGCACTAGGACGGGGCATTGGGTGGCGGGGTCGCCGCCGTGATGGGCGTCGCCGAGCGGCCAGTGCCGAACGGCGATGTGGCGGCTGGGGTTCAGTCCGTGTTCTTGATGCGTACCGCGAGCACGTCGCAGGGTGCGTGATGCAGCACGCTGTCGGCAGTGGAGCCGAGCAGACGTCCGATACCGCGTCGGCCGTGCGAGCCGAGCACGATCAGGTCGGTGCCGGTCTCTTCCGCGTACTGCGGGATCTCGTGCTTGGCGAGACCGACGCGCACCAGCCGCAGCGCATCGGCGGCCCCGCTCTCGGTCGCGATCGCGGCCAGACGCTCCTCGGCCGCGCGCACCAGTTCGTCTTCGTTGAGGCCCCAGTCCGGCACGCCGATCATGCCGTAATCCAGTTCCAGCGGCGGCTGGTACTCGACCACGTGCAGCAGCGTGAGCTGGGCGCCGCAGACCTCGGCGAGCGCACGTCCGCGTGCGATGACGGGTGTGGAACCGGGCGTGGTGTCGATGCAGACCAGGATGCGGCTGTACTGGCTCATGCGGGTTTCCTCGGAGGGGCGACGGACGGACGATCAGTGTGTGCGCAGGTGCAGTGTGGCCACGCCGCCGAGCGCCGCGCGCGCCTCGCCGAGCGTCGGTGGCATCGCCTCATGCGCCAGTGCCTCGGCGCCGCGGCAGGTCAGGCGCATCACGTCGGGCTGAGTGGCGGATTCGAGGGTGTAACGCACGATGTGATGTTCGAACCAGGAGCCGCCGTCGTCAAGCGAGGCCAGGCCGCGCGAGGCGAGTTGTACCGGAGCGAGGCGCGCGACCTGTTCGACGCCCCAGCGCATGCCGGTGACGCGGAAGTCGTCGGGCCGGATGGTCTGCGCGGATTCGCGCACGCTGCGCAGCTCGAATTCGCATACGGCGGCATAGCGGTCGTAGCCGCGTCCGACGGCCTCGCCGCCCTGGATGAACGTGCGTGCCGACAGCGCGGGCACGTGCAGTTCCCGATGCAGCGTCACGCGGTCCATGCGGATCTCGAGCAGGGCCGTGGCGTCGGTCACCGCCGCACCACCGCCGATGGTGGCGCAGCCCGAAAGCGCGACGGCCAGCATCGTGCAGACGATGCCGGCCGTCGGGTGGACGTGCCTGTGGCGCGACAAGGCGTATCCCCTTCCCCTTGTCCGGGGCTTCGGGCCGCCGTTGTCAGCGGGGGGCAGGGAAGCCATGCCGGTTTCAGTCGTGGACGTGACCGTGGTCGAGTTCCTCGGTGCTGGCGCCTCGCACATTGACGACGGTGACGTCGAAGTTGAGCGTGACGCCGGCCAGCGGATGGTTGCCGTCGATGGTGACGGTATCACCCTCGATGCCGGTGACGGTGACCACGCGCGCGTCGGGACCGCCGGAGTGGAACTGCATGCCGATCTCCAGTTCTTCCACGCCCTGGAACTGCTCGCGATTGATGGCCTGGATCAGTTCGTCGTCGCGCAGGCCGTATGCATGCTCGGGTTCGATCGTGACCTGCAGGCTGTCGCCGGCCGCATGGCCTTCGAGAGCGCTCTCCAGTCCGGGAATGATGTTGCTGGCACCGTGCAGGTAGGAGAACGGGGAGCCGCCCTGCGAGGAATCGATGACGCTGCCTTCGGTGTCGGTCAGGGTGTATTCGAAGGTGACGACGGTGTCTTTGGCGATACGCATGAGGGGGCCTCGTTAAGGAAAAATGAGGCCAGAGTTTACGCCGCGTGTGCGGGCGGCGCAAAAACGCCGGCCCTCAGAAACCCTTCAGCAGGCGCAGTATCGAGTCGATTTCGTCACGTGCTTCGTGGATCAGCGCCGGCCCGGCCTGACGCTCGGGCAGACCCAGCCCGAGCCGCAGATAGGCCGGTACGTCGTCGAAATGCAGCATCGAATCGCCGGGATTGGCGGCGATATGCTGGTAAAGCTCTGCAACGATCACGATATCGCAGTAATCGGCGCCCTCGTCGGGGTTGCGAAACCAGTGATCCGACTCGCGCACGGCGACCGCGATCTCCGGTCCCAGGCCCCAATAGTTCACGACCATCTCGCCCACCATCGGGTGCAGGCGATGAATCAGGGTTTCGAGCGCATCGTCAGTGAGTTCGAGTTCCTGGCCGCTGACGTAGTCCAGGATCGGCACCACGCCGACGTGATGCAGCAGACCGGCCAGCATCGCCAGTTCCGGGTCGAAGCTGCCGCAACGGCGGGCGATGACGTAGCACAGCGCGGACACGTTGACGCTGCGGTCCCAGAGCCGGAACAGGCGTTTCTTGAGCGTCGCCATGCGGGCCTTGAACACGCGCCGGATCGCCATCGTGGTGACGATGCGCCGCGTCGTGTCCAGGCCCAGGCGCACGATGGCGTCGCGCACGTTGCCGATGTGTTTGGAGCCGCGGTAGAGCGGGCTGTTGACGGTATGGATGAGACCACCGGCGATCGCCATGTCCATCTGCACGATGCGCGCGAGCTGGTGGGCGTTGATCTTCTCGTCGGCCGCCGCCTTCTGCACCCGTACCGCCACGTCGGGGATGTTCGGCAGCGTCAGCTCGCCCTTGACGGTGGCGGCGTAGACCTGATGGAAGATGCTGCTCTCGGTCTCGCTCAGATGGACGTCGTTGATCTCGTAGCCGGCGGCCGAGGCGCCGAGCGAGGCGGCATGGCGGTCGACGCGCAGGATCAGGCAGGGACCGAGGGTGGTGGCATAGTCCTGCGGCCGCTCGGGCGCGAACAGCGGATCGCAGGCGCGCGCAGTGCCGGCACTGATGATCTGCGGCGAACCGCCGCCGAACACGCTGACCTTGCCGCTGATGACGTAGACGAGCCAGCCCGACTCATGTTCGGCGCGGATCGGCTGACCGGCCAGCAACTCCTGTACCCGCGCCCGGTTGGCGAGGCGGTTTTGCAGGTCCGGACGCAGCGTGCGAAGCGGCCGCAGGCGACCGAACAGATCGTCCGCCGTGGTTTCAGCCATTCAGGATCAGTTTGATCTCGGCGACTTCCTGCTCGACCTCCTTGAGCAGGGGTATGTCGGCATCCGGCGTGAGATCCCCGAGCCCGAACTTGGCCAGTGCGGGGATGTCCTGGAGCGGCGGCAGGCTGCGCAGCCGCGGTGTGTTGAGGAAGCTCAGGACCTGTGCCGCGATGACCAGATCGCAGTAGTCGGGCTGGGGACCCGCGTCGCGCTGCCAGTCGTCGGCCTCCTCGGCGATCACCAGCAGTTCGGCGTCGAGCTTCCAGTAGTTGAGCACCAGTACGCCGGTCATCGCGTGCAGCTTGCGGATGATGGATTCGAGCTGGGTCGGGTCGAGGTCGAGGTCGTGTTCCTCGACGTACTTGAGGATCGGCACCACGCCGATGTCGTGCATCAGGCCCGCCAGCAGCCCCCTTTCCGCATCGAAGCCGGGCGTGCGCCGCGCCAGTACGTAGCAGATCGCCGACACGTTCACGCTGTGCTGCCACAGCTCCTGCATGCGGGCGCGCACCACCGGCGAGCGGGCATGGAAGGCCTGGCGCATGGCGATGCTGGAGGCGAGCGTGCGCGTGGTCTTGAGGCCGAGCCGTACCACCGCGTCCTTGACGTTGGTGATGACCTTGTTGCCGCGATACAGCGGACTGTTGGTGGCATGGATCAGTGCGCCGGTGACCGCCGCATCCATCTGGATCACCCGCGCGAGTTCGTTGACGCCGACGTTCGGATCGCGAGCGAGCTGCTGGATGCGCATCGCCACCTCCGGCATCGGCGGCAGCACCAGGCGGTTCTCGGTGCAGGCGACGTAGAGATCCTGGAAGATCAGGCTTTCCTGGCCGTCGATCTCGGTGTCGCTGACCTCGATGCCGGCCATCTGTTCGGAATTGAGAACCTGCTGGAAGGCCTCGCGGTCGACCAACAACAGGCGGCAGGGCGTCTTGCCGACCACGAAGTCGTCGCCGGCCGGCCCGTCGAACAGCGGCTGGTGCGCACGTTCCAGATCGGGCGTGACGAGTGCGGCCCGGCCCTGATTGACCACGCCGAGCTCGCCTTCGAGCAGGAACATCAGCCAGGCGGTCCGGTCCGCGGCCTTGATCCTGAAACCCGCCTCCACCTCCTCGATGCGGGCACTGCGCGCAAGCTGTGCGCGATGCTCGGGACTGAGCGCCGCGAAGGGCGTCAGTCGCTGGAGTCGCGATTCGTCGGTCGCTTTCATCATCGGAAGGTCCTGTCGGGGCGATCGGCGCAGTCTTGCCGCGGACTCAGGAGGCGAGCGCTTCCCATTCGGCGGGGGTGTAGGCCTTGATGCTCAGCGCGTGAATGGCGCCGCTGGCGATTTCCGCGCCGATCGCGCCATAGACCATCTGATGTTCCTTGAGCATGCTCAGGCCTTCGAAGGCATCGCTGATCACGATCGCCTCGAAATGGCTGCCGTCGCCGGTCACGCGGGCGGTGGCGCCGGGCATGCGGCTTTCGATGAGCTGTTTGATCTGGTCGGGATTCATGCTGCATTCACCTGTGCGTAAATGGGGCCAAGCATACCGCATCCGGTGGGTCGGCCAGGAAACGTGCGCATCATTTTTCAGCGCCGGCCGAGGTCCCGGGCAGCACGGCCAGGCGTCCGTCGCGCACGGCGAGGGCCGTCGCGCCGGTCAGCCAGGCGGCGATCTCGTCACCGGCCAGATGTGCGCGCCAGCCGTGATGCAATGCGCTGTCCTCGCCCGCGACCAGCGCCTCGACGTCGCGTCGGGTGGCGAGCGCGGCCGGGCTGATGGCTTGACTCTCGGCGCAGTACTTGAGCAGCGCCATGGCGGCATCGGCGATCACGTCCTGCTCGGGCGACAGGCGTCGGCGCGGTTCCAGCGTGGGCCATTGCTCGCGCGGCAGTCGTTTCGCCGCCGTTACGCAGTCGAGCAGCGCCTGACCGTGGCGTCGCAGCGTGCCTTCCTCCACGCCGCGGATGCGTCCGAGTGCGGTCGGATCGGCGGGCTGGCGCTTGGCGATCTCCAGCAGGGGTTCGTCGGCGAGGATCCAGCGCCGTGGCCGGTCGGCGCGCATCGCCTCGCGTTCGCGCCAGTCGGCCAGCGCCGCCAGCACGGCCAACTGCACGCCCTTCAGATGTTGCAAGCCCTTGACCCGCCGCCAGGCGCTGGCCGGGTCGGGGCGATAGCTGGCCGGGTCGGAGAGGGCGGCGAAGTCCTCGCTCAGCCAGTCGCCGCGCCCGAGCCGTTCGAGGTCGGCCGACAGTCGCAGGTAGACTTCGCGTAGATGATGCACGTCGTCGGCGGCATAGTTCAGCTGTTCCGGATCGAGCGGCCGGCGGTCCCAGTCGCTGCGCGCGTGGGCCTTTTCCAGGTCGAGGCCGAGCACCGCCTGTACCAGACGGCCGTAACCGATCTGATCGCCGTAGCCGAGAA
>JAQVJI010000169.1:0-3992 GCA_028695255.1 Chromatiales bacterium
GTGGAGGACGCAAACGGCATCCTTCACCGTTGCCAGGTAGATGACGCGGAAGGCACCGGCCTGGTCGCGGATTCGAATCTCTCTCACACCGGCCCCGATGGACGGCATCGGCTTCCAGTCTTCCGGGTCAAGTCCGCATTGGACCCTGTCGATCTGATGTCCCGCCTCGTTCTTTGCTGTGGCGGGGAATGACCTCAAGGCTTCCAGTGAGTTACCGCAAAAACGAACCCGTTTTCGCGTCCGTCCGGCCGTTTCCATATAAAAAATTGTATCGCGGTTGGCGAGGAAAACAAGAATTGACGCATTATCACGGCAACCGCAAACGCTGGGTCAAGCCCGTTGGTGATGCTTAACCAGTTGATATTGTTATTGAATCGACAGAGTCGGGTCTGGAAATGTCGCTATCGTCCCAGGAACGCTCCGCAGAGAAGACCTCCGGGCCATCCCCGATTTTAAAATCCGCCCATCGAGCACCTTGCCTGTCCGCAAGGCGCACAATCCGCCGTTGGCCGTGAATGGCAGCGCGGCGCGCCGTAGCCCTGTAAATTGACAGGCTGATCGCATCAAACCTGTGAGGCATGACATGGCAAAAATCAATTTCCAATTCGAAAAACGCCAGCGGGAGCTGGAGAAGAAGAAAAAGAAGGAGCAGAAGTTGCAGCGCAAGAACGAGAACAAGGCCCCGCCCGAGGTGGAGGCCGAGCCGTCGCCGCCCGAAAACACTGCCGAGTAGCCTTGCGCCCGATTCACCCCGCAGCGCCCCGAGCCTCATGAAGCCGCCCAAACGGATCGTACCCCTGATCGAGGACGGCCTCGTCGACGAGGTCGTGTGCCAGCTCAAGAGTGGCAAGGAGGCATCGGTCTTCGTCGTCCGTTGCGGCGACGAGATCTGCTGCGCCAAGGTTTACAAGGAGGTCAATCAGCGCGGCTTCCACACCCAGGCCCTGTATCAGGAGGGCCGCAAGGTGCGCAACAGCCGGCGGGCCCGCGCCATGGCGAAGGGCAGTCGCTACGGGCGTGGCGAGCAGGAATCACACTGGCAGAACGCCGAGGTGGACGCGCTGTACCGCCTGGCCGCCGCCGGGGTGCGCGTGCCGAGGCCGCGCACGTTCATCGACGGCGTGCTGATCATGGAATTGGTGACCGATGCCGAGGGCAACGCCGCGCCGCGGCTGGACGACATCGCGCTCACCGAGGCCGAGGCGCTGGCCTATCACCGCTTCCTGATCGATCAGGTCGTGCGCATGCTCTGCGCCGGACTGATCCACGGCGATCTGTCCGAGTACAACGTCCTCGTCGACGCGGGCGGACCGGTCATCATCGACCTCCCGCAGGCAGTCGACGCCGCCGGCAACAACAACGCCTGCCGCATGCTGGTGCGCGACGTGGACAAGCTCACTGCCTTCTTCAGCCAATACGCGCCCGAATTGGCGATGACCGACTATGCCCACGAGATCTGGGCGTTCTACGAGAGCGGCGACCTTACGGCCAACACTGAACTGACCGGCCGCTTCCAGCGCGACGAACGGCTCGCCGACGTCGACGGCGTATTGCAGGAGATCGAAGAGGCCCGCCGGGAGGCGATCTGGCGGCAGCAGCGGCTCGATGCGGAAGAGGGCTGACCGAAGGGAATCGACAGGCTCAGGTCTGAAATTTGCGCAGGCGCGTTTCGGACGATGATCGTCGATGACCTGCGCGGCGTCGTGGCCGAGGCGTGCGCGCCTTTCTCGTATGGAGTGATGGTGCCGCCGTGTTCGTTGCAGCGGACATGGGCAAATGTTGGCATGTGAGACCTGACGCCGTGCTTCAGTGCTTACCGCTCACATCTACCAATCGACCCCAGAGCACAAATTCTGCCGTTAACCCAACGAGCCCCATCCAATTTGGCCCCGGTCAGATTGGTCCCGCTCAGATTGGCGTTTGTCAGGTTGGCTAGGATCAAAGTAGCCCCAGTTAGATTGGCTCCAGACAGATGGGTCCCGTACAGATTCGCTCCGTTCAGATTGGCCCCGTTCAGATACGCCCCCTCCAGATTTGCCTCCATCAGATTGGCCTCTCTCAGTCTGGCCCCGGTCAAATGGGCCTCTTTCAGTCTGGCCCGAAGCAGATCGGCCCTGGACAGATCGGCCCCGGTCAGATTGGCGTAAGCCAGACTGGCATAGGACAGATCGGCTCCGACCAAGTTGGCATAAGCCAGATCGCACTGAGGACATTCGCGATATTGCATCGCCATCTCGAGATCGGAGGCATTGGCCTGAATGCTGACATGTTGGTTGCTCGCCGATGGTTCGTCGAGTTCATGGCGGATGAAAGCGCTCATGGGTGCGGGCTCGTCATGTGCGGCATACAGGCGCAGCCCATAGATGCCGGCCGAAAGCTCGACCTCGCCGTAGCGCCGTTCGGCGTCCACCCCCAGATGCAGGCCGCCGTTGGTGTCCCACAACTCCACGCGGGCGATGACGCCCAAGTCCTGATCCTCCATGAACATCGCCAGAACCGTGGGCGCTGGCCACTCGAACCAAAGCTCGTCATAACCGACCCCGCCGGTATCGCCCTCGTTCGGCGTAGCGCCGGGCGCCTCCAGGAAAAGCACCGCCGTGGCCCCCGCGGGCAGTAGCGCCCCCACGGGATTGTTGATCGGGTCATACAGTTCCGACTCGCCGTAGCCCATCTTCTGCTGAACGAGTGGTTCCGGTGAGGTTGAATCACTGTCATTGCAGCCGACCAGCAGACCCGCGAGCAGCAGGGCGGCGAGGGGGAGTCGTGAGTTCATCAAAGGCTCCGAAGCTGGGGAAAGGCATCCATGCTCAGGGCGTTGCAGCAGGTTTGGGTCGAGCCGATCGGCCTTGTGCCGGAATCTACGCGAATCCACGGGGGCAGGTCCAGGAATCGACGATGTCGATCGTATGTCTACGGCCAGCCCCGAAGGGGTGAGGCCCAGGGATGGGCCGAACCATCCAGAGGCGGCACAACGCATCTGGATTCTGGCCCCGGATCGGGGTCCGGGGTGACGTTCCTTCGCCGGAATGACGGCATTACGACCTAAGTAAGTGCCATTCGGGCCAGGTCTTGTCTTTTGCCTTTCTTCTGCTGAAGGGCGCTAAAGGGGAAGGCAAAAGGCAAGACCCGACCTTGGCGATGCCCCGCTTAAAGCCGGGGAGGATGCCAATGAGTCGAGTGTCTCGGAAACCGACGGCCGGTTCTGTTTTACAGATTCCGCCACGCGGAATATCATGCACCCATGATCCGCTCGTTCGCCTGCCACGATACAGCCGCTCTCTTCGAAAGCCGCCAGGTTGCCCGCTTCAAGAACATCGAGCGCGTAGCAAGGCGAAAGCTGCTGCAATTACAGGCCGCGCCTGATCTGGATTCGTTGTGCGTACCGCCAGGAAATCGACTGGAAGCGCTTAAGGGAAACCGGAAGGGCCAGCACAGCATCCGCATCAACGACCAGTGGCGCATCTGTTTCGTCTGGTGTGCGGACGGCCCGCATCAGGTCGAGATCGTCGATTACCACTAGGAGGCCCCGATATGCCCAAACTGCTCGAAGAAATCCACCCCGGCGAGATTCTGCTGGAGGAGTTCATGAAACCACTCAAGATAACCGCGCAGCGGTTGGCGAGCGATATCGACGTGCCGCCGAGCCGGATCAGCGACATCGTACACGGCCGCCGGCCGATCACCGCGGATACCGCGTTGCGGCTTGGAGTCTTTTTCGACATGGACCCGAGGTTCTGGCTGAATCTTCAGACCGAATACGACATGCGGATCGCTACGCGGGAAACACAAGATGAAATCCGCTGTCGGGTGCGCGCGTTACATGATGCTGCTTGATCAGGTAACGGTAAACAGCAGGGAAAGGAAAGACCTGACCGTCTGACCAATCATCCTGGACGACGTCCAGGACCGAGCCGCAACGTCCTTTCTTGACCGCCCTACGCGGCTGTACGGCCAGTCATCCGCAGCCGCGATGCTCCGAACAGCAACAGCAG
>JAQVJI010000169.1:4092-6251 GCA_028695255.1 Chromatiales bacterium
GTGCCGCCGCTGTTGACGGTGGTGGAGGAGTTGGTGATGGAACCATTGACGAGCAGGGTGCCGCCGGAGACGGTGGTGTCGCCCGTGTAGCCGTAGTCGCCGGTCAGGTCCAGGGTGCCCGTGCCCTGCTTGGAGAGGGACAGGGTGCCGGGGGCGGGGACGGCGTATCCAGCGCGAAGATCGATCGGGATGCCGAAGCTGATGTCGTCGCTGTGGTTGAAGTTGATCCGGGCCGTGCCCCAGCCATACTCGATCGCGGGCACGTTCAGGATGCCGGCGGGGCCGCCGGTGCCGATGTTGAGCGTGCCGTCCGCGGCCGCGTGATTCACTCCGAGAAAGAAATGCTCGGCGCCGCCGGCGATGGTCAGTTCGGCCGCATCCGCCACGGTCAGGGTGCCGGCGCCGAAATTGCCGACGTACATGGATGTCGTCGATACCGTGGTGCCGGCCCCCGTGATGTTGATCTCGCCGCCACTATTGGCCACCAGGCCGGATACATCGACCCTGCCGCCATTGTCGACGTTCAACGCGCCGCCGCCCCAGACCCCGTTGTCCACGCCGCCGGTCCAGAGCGCATCGGCGCCGCTGACGTTGACGGTGCTGCCATTCCCCGACACCTCGAAGGCGAACAACCCGGTCCGCGTCAGCGTGCTGCCGGCCCCGACGTTGAGCGTGCCGATACCGTTGCTTACCGCGCCGTTGCCAACGCGCATGAAGCCTGAAACCGTCAGTTCGCCACCGCCCTGGATATCCAGCGTACCGCTGGTATTTTCCTGGGCACCGATGTCGAAATAGTCGATCGAGGGGCTGTCGCCCGCACCGATCTGAGCGGTACCGCCATTCTCGATGATGGCCTTGTCGGCAGGGGCGGGGGCGCTGCCGCCGACCCAGTTGCTCCCGACGGCCCAGTCGCCCGTGCCCGCATCCCATGTGACATCCGCCGCGATGGCTGGCTGGCTGGCACCGATGAACAGCAACGGCAGCAGGGCCAGCGCGATGGGTCTTGATCCTGCGCGGAGACGATCCGCGCCTGCCGTCGATGCCTGTTGCTGCTTTCTGTCGTGGGACATTGTCGTTCTCCGGAGTGTGGTCGCCGCATGGAGTGCAAGGGAGCGGCACACAGGGCGTTGGAACGTGTTGGCGTGATGATGGCGGCGCACATGCTGGCCAATTCCGGGCGCGGCGGATATCGGATTTGCGCAAAAACCTGGGCAGGCGGTGCTTCCGGCCGTGGAGGCGGTCGGAGAACACGGGCAGGAACGCAATGCGCGAACGAGAGGGTGGCAGTCAGCCGATCTGATGGCGGGCCAGCGAGCGGGCCAGGGTGTCGGACGGACGCTCGCCGAACAGGCGCCGGTAGTCCCGCGCGAATTCGCCGAGGTGGACAAAGCCCCAGTTGGTGGCGACGCGGGTGATGGTGGTATCGGCCGTCAGGGCGGATCGCAATTCGCTGCGCACCTTGTTGAGACGGTGGATGCGCAGGTAGGCCGCCGGTGTCAGTTGCATGACCTCACGGAATGCATACTCCAGGCTGCGCACCGATGTCCCGGTCTGGGCGCAAATGTCCACGATGGACGGCAGCCGGTCGGCCTGAAGGCAGGCGTCGATGAACTCGCGCGCCACCTTTACCCGCTGGTTGGCGCGGCGGCGGGCCCGGTACTCCGGGGTGTCGCCGGCGTGTACCGAGGTGGCCTTGTTGAGTGTCAGCAGAATGGTGTCGAACAGCAGGGTTTCCACCCGCGCGGACGACAGGTCGTCGGGTCGGTCATCCGTGCGGGGCGGAGGATCGAGCAGAGCCAGCATGTCCGCGGCCAGACTGC
The DNA here is from genome assembly GCA_028695255.1 of Chromatiales bacterium. Lineage (GTDB taxonomy): Bacteria > Pseudomonadota > Gammaproteobacteria > Ectothiorhodospirales > Ectothiorhodospiraceae > JAQVJI01. The sequence continues at coordinate 5,913 of JAQVJI010000169.1, forward strand.
CCGTATCGATGGTGTCGTAGGCATGCAGCTGTCGTGGCGTCTGTTCCCGGACGCGTTCATTCAGGATGCTGATTCCGTCCATGAGCCTGTCCTGCTCCAGACAGACATACAGGGTGTCGGTGTCTCCGGGGACCTGGATGTCCAGCTCGTTTTCCTCCGGCAGGAGAAAGATTTGCGAGGTGTCCGGGCTGTGAAAATGGGAAAACCGCCGCGCCGGATCCTGACTCAGGAACATGGAAACCGTGCAGGTGTTTTTCGGCAGGAAGCCTGTTTTGTGGATGAGCCGGTTCTGGTGCTCGTGAACCAGATGCATGTTTCCACAGCGAAAGGTGTTGCAGG
>JAQVJI010000014.1:0-2532 GCA_028695255.1 Chromatiales bacterium
CCTCGTGGACCACGCCGATCTGACGGCCGGTGGCCGGATCGACGTTCGGGAAGGTCTTGCCGGACCGCGATCCGACGAACTCGCCGTTGATGAAATGCCTTGTTTCTTTCATGTCCTCTTTCCGGTCATGTCGGCCCGCTCTGGAAGGCGGATCAACTGCCCCGCACTGGTTCCTAAGCTTAGCCACAATAAAACGAGATTCAAGTATTTTGTCGATATTTTTTACTATCATCGCAAGACAGTCCGATCAACGCGACTTTCGCGGACCGTCGAAAAGCGTTATCGTTTGTCCCAACAACGCCCGTTAGGCGATTGATTAAAGGAAACTTCTTGCATATGGCCGGCATACCCGATCTCGAAGTCTTCGCCCCTGAGCCAGCTCGTGGCCGGGCCGACGCGACCGCCAGCCCACGCACGCTCACCGATCTGGCCTATGCCCGCCTGCGCGACGACATCGTCCACGGCCGGCTCGAACCGGGTGCGAAACTGCGCGTCGAGCACTTGAAAAAGCTGTACGGCGTCGGTGCCACTCCGCTGCGCGAGGCGCTGAGCCGCCTCACCTCCGACGGCTTCGTCAGCGCCGAGGGCCAGCGCGGTTTCCGCGTCGCCGAGATGTCGCTGGCCGAACTCGACGAAATCACCAACCTGCGCGTGGTGCTCGAAAACCTCGCCCTCGCGCAGAGCATCCGCAACGGCGACGACGCCTGGGAATCCGGCGTGGTCGCCGCCTTCCACCGCCTCGCCAAGCTCGAACAGGCGGAAGATCCCGACCTCGGCCAATGGGAAGACCGCAACCGCGACTTCCATCTGGCCCTGATCGCCGCCTGCACCTCGCAATGGCTGCGCCGCTTCTACGAAACGCTCTACGACCAGCACAAGCGCTACCGCAATCTCGCGCGCATCGACAAATCCATGCCGCGCGACGTGCACGCCGAACACAAGTCGATCCGCGACGCGGCCCTCGGACGCGACGTCGACCGCGCCTGCGCGGAAAACGAACGCCACATCCGCCGCACCGCCGACGTCACCAGCCGCATCCTGCGCGAGAACACCGGCGTCTGAACGACGGCCAAACGGCGGTTCGACAAATCCTTTCAACCCACCCGCCGCACCACACCGAAGCCGCGTCCGTCACGTAGCCTCGCAACGCGATCTACGACATCACCCGCCGAGTGCAGCCAATCCGGCGCGTGCGCATGCCTCGTCCTGTTCCTCCGAGGCACCGGACACGCCGATGCCGCCGATCCATTCACTGGAACCTTCCGGATCGGGGATCGGCAGACCGCCGCCGAACACGATCAGCCGTGGCTGATTCGAGAATCCGAACTTCATGCCGTCGTCGTGACCGATCGCCGGCATCCATTCCTTGGTGGAAAAACCGAAGCTCGCTGCGGTGTAGGCCTTGTCGATCGCGATGTCGATCGAGTGCAGGAACGCGCCCGGCATGCGCAGGAAGGCCATCAGGTTGCCGCCGCGGTCGACCACCGCGACGTTGATGCGCCAGCCGTTGGCCTCGGCATGGCGCACCGCCGCCTGCACCGCAGTGCTGGCGGCCGCGGCCGAGATGCCGGGCTGCGAGACCTTCACCGTCATGACTCAGGTCACCACGCTCAGGAAGCGTTCGTTGAGCTGGCGGTCGTGGTAGAAGATGCCCTTGCCGACCTCATCCCAGGTCCAGGTCACGGGCTGCATGTCGGGGTACCACTGATAACCGCCGCAGAAGGTTTCGAGGCGGTTGCCCGACGGATCGAAGAAATAGATCGTGGTGCCGCGCGTGATGCCGTGACGCGTCGGACCGATGTCGATCGATACCTCGTTCATGGACATGATGTCGGCGGCGCGCAGCACGCGTTCCCAGCTTTCGAGCAGGAAGGAGACGTGATGCAGCTTGTCGTCCTCGGCATGCCGCACGAAGGCGACGTCGTGCGCCTTGGTGGAACAGGTGAGCCAGATCGCGAGATCGGTTTCGCCGTCTTCGAGCTTGACGCGTTCGACCAGGCCGAAGCCCAGCACTTCCTCGAACAGCTTGCGCGTGCCGTCGACGTCGCCGCCGTAGAGCAGCGCGTGATCCATGCGGATCGGCGCGATGCCGTGCTCGGAGGCCGGAATCCACGCATCCGGATTGGTGTAGGACTGACCGTTGCCGATGTCCTTCTTGTCGGCGTACAGCTCGATCATGTGGCCGGTCGGAATCTGGAAGCGCACGCGCTCGCCGGTCTCCAGCATCTCGCCGGCCGGCACGCGCTCGGTCGCGACGCCGTAGGCCTTGAGGTCCGAGTCGAGCCTGTCGAGCGTGTTCTTGCTGTCGACCTTGAACGCGAACTGGTCGATGCCGGCCTTGTCGGCCTGGCGGATGATGAAGCTGTTGTGGTCGCGCTCGTCCCAGGTCTTGAAGTACACGCGGCCGGATTTGTCGCGCCCGGTCTCCACCAGACCCATGACGTCCTTGTACCACTGCACGGATTCATCCAGGTCCAGCACCCTCACCACTGCGTGGCCGGGGCGCAATACGCCGGTCATTGCCATGATTCT
>JAQVJI010000014.1:2632-27361 GCA_028695255.1 Chromatiales bacterium
CCGCCGCGGCAGCCGACCGGGATGCCGCGCTTGCCGAGTCCCTCCATGCCGGCGAGCAGCGTGCGGTGTTCGGGACAGCGAAAGGTTTCGCCGGTCTCCTCGATGGTGATCGTGTGATATGCGGTGGCCATGTCTCGCCGTATCTATGAGTAATTTCTAATAAACACACTTCAATCGATGGTCGACAGTTTTATCGATATTTATGTCATGTATCGACAATTTATTTCAATGGCGTGAACTCAGAGCATTGAGATTCCAATACATCGCGCATCAAATCTTCCGGAACAGCGGGCTGCGCACCTGCTGCGCATCGGCTGCCGAGAAGAAGCGCTCCATGAAGATGTCGCGCTCGAACAGACGTCCGCGCATGAGCGTGTTGATGCAGGCGTCGATCATCACCGGCGGCCCGCACAGGTAGGCCGTGTTGCCACGGAAGTCGCCCTCGTACAGACGATCCGCGACCTCGTGCACGAAACCCGTCGCGCCCTGCCAGTCGTCGCCCGCCGCCGGATCGGACAGCGCCGGCACGTAGCGGAAGTTGTCGTGCCTCGATGCCAGCGATTCGAACAGCTCGCGGTCGTACAGCTCGGCCAGATTGCGCACGCCGTGCACGAGCGTGATCGGGCGCGCGTCGCCCGACTCCAGCAGGTCGAGCAGCATCGACTTCGGGCTCGACAAACCCGTGCCGCCGGCCAGGAACAGCACGCCGCCTGCGTGCGAACGCCGCACGAAGAAACGGCCGTAGGGTCCGCACAGATCCAGCACGTCGCCGGCCTTCAGCCGTTCGTGGATGTAGGTCGTCGCCTCGCCGCCGGGCACGATGCGGATCTGGAGTTCGATGCGCCGCTTCTCCGACGGCGGATTGGCGAGCGAAAAGGCACGCGGCTGATCGACGCCCGGCAGACGCAGGTTGATGTACTGCCCGGCCTGGAACGGGAGATCGCGATCGAGTTCGAGCACGACGCGACGCGCGGTCGGCGTGAGCACCTCGTTGGCCAGCACGCTCGCGCGAAAGTCCTCCACCGGATGCACCTCGGCGTCCGGGTCGTCGTCGATGTCGGCCTCGATCACGACGTCGGATTGCAGCGTCGCGCAGCAGGCCAGGCACTTGTTCTCCTCGCGCTCGAAGTCCATCAGCGCGAACGGCGAGGCCTCGCCGAGTTCCACCTCGCCGTCCAGCACCTGCACCTTGCAGGTCGCGCACAGGCCGTGGCAGCAGGCATGCGGCAGCCAGATGCCGGCGCGCAGCGCGGCGTCGAGGATGGTCTGGTCATCCTCGACCTCGATGGTCGTGCCGAGCGGCTCGATGGTCAGTTGATAACCCATGCGTTCCTCAACTGCCGCTGCCGCCGATGCCGTTCAGGCCCGGCGTGAACATGCGCACCACCGACTTGTGCCTGACGCCGTTGGCATCGAGGCTCTTCTGCATGTCGGGCGTGAACGGCTCGCCGTCCAGGCGCCACTGCACCGCGTTCCACTGGATCTGCGGAAAATCCGGATGCATGCCGAAGGCGCCCGGAATCACCTGCTCGACCAGCGCGCCGAAGGGCATGTCGGGCGGCAATGGAAACGCCACCGGCGCGCAGAACATCAGGTGATGGTCCCAACCGACGTACACGATGCGGTTGCCGTGGAAGTTCTTCTCCACGTCCTTGGGTTCGAAGGCGTAGTTCTCTCGTATCGCTTTGACGGGCATGGTTGCTCCCTCTGCTCGGATGACTGGATTCGTTGTCGACGCTTGTGTCGTAGGAGCGGCGGCAGCCGCGACCGGGGCGGCACGACGCCCAAATCACGACGTCGCGGCTGCCGCCGCTCCTACGGCCGCGTGGTTTCAGCCGGCCGCCGCCTTCGGCAGCTCGGCGGCCTCTTCCTCGCCGGCCTTCCAGCGCTCCCAGTTGGCGCGATCGGGCGAGGCGAGGTATTCCCTGTTGTCGATGCCGTCGCGCAGGTGGTACCAGTCGAGGACGTCCGGCACGGTGGCGCCGCCGCAGTTGCCCTGGAAGATCTGATGCACCGGCAGCCAGGACTGCACGTACTTCTCCGGCTCGTGGTCGAAGATGTCCTTGCAGCCGTCGGAACAGAAGTGATAGCGCTCGCCGTTGTGGACGCTCGAACGATAGGACGTGAGCGTCGGATCGGAGGCCTCCGGGAACACCATCGGGATCTGGCAGGTGGTGCAGAGCATCGGCAGACTCGGGTTGTAGAAGCGCTTGCCCTGCTTCTCCTGTTCGGCCCAGTGCTCGTAGCGCGGACGGAAGAACTTGTCGAAGGTGTCCGGATACTTCTCGGACAGCCAGTCGAGCTCGTCCTTCTCCGGAATCCAGGTGTGGAACGGCGCCGCGTGGCAGTAGTTGTAGAAGGTGCCCCAGGCCGCGTGCGAGATCAGGCCCTTCTCGGCGACGGTCTGCTCCCAGTACTTCGGCATGCGTATGCCGTAGCGCGCGAGGTCGTTGAACAGCGCGCCGCCGTTCTGCTCGAAGTACATCTCCCAGGCCTCCTTCCAGGACATGACGCGCTTGGGCAGCATGTAGTCCATCATCATGCCGACCAGCGTCAGCAGGCGGTAACCGCGCCAGAACCACTTGTCGATCCAGCGCTGCACGATCGGCAGGTTGTCCGGATGCTGTTCGAGCATGAACTTCACGACTTCGAGACCGAGCGTCATGTGGCGCGCCTCGTCGGACTGGGCCGAGAAGCCGAAGGTCACGGTCGCCATGTCGCCGTTATAGGCGGCGCCCGACATGAAGGGCATGAACAGCAGATTGGTCAGCACGTACTCGAAGGAGAACGAGATGGCCGTGATGAACTCGAACGGACCGGCGCTCGCCGCGTCGTCGAAGAAGGACTTCGGCACCGACAGGTACCACACGCGGTCGTGCATGTGGCGGAAGTCCTGGAAGCCGTTGAAGTACTTGTTGTAGTGGCTGATGGTGTGGATCTGCGTCTGCACGTGGCGCAGTTCGTCCAGCGACTGCATCTGGCAGGCGACCTGCGGACCGACGCCCGGCAACTGCCGGCCGATCATCGCGAAGCCGCGATGCGCCATGTATTCGAGCGGCGAGACGCCGGTCAGGAACAGCTTGATGGCGTTGACGTAGCGCGCGTCGGTGATGTTGAGCTGGCCGTTGTTCTGCGCGAAGGCGTCGATGATCGCGTACAGCTTGCGTTCCTTCTCGCCCTGGTACTTCCAGTAGGCGTCCATGGTCAGGCGGAACGGGTCTTCCCACTTGTCCCAGTCTTCGATCTTGATGCCCTCGAAGTCGGCCTGTTCGAAGATCTTCTTCGGGTCCTGGTAGCTGAAGTCCCAGGCGAGATCGCGGGTCATGCGGTTGTACTTGTCCCGCAGGCTCATGCGTTTGGCTGCCATTGATGGTCTCCTCGAAAATCAGTTGTTGCGCTGTACGGCGAAGACGTCTTCGTCCTCGTCGACGTTGCCGGAGATCGATACCAGGTGCAGGTGGATTTCCTGCGGGTCCCAGTCGCGGCCGATCAGTTCCTCGACCGTCTTGCGGCGCACTTCGATGCGGCCGTCGCCGTCGATCTTCACCATAGCGGGGAAGTGATTGACGCTGGCGTTGGGGTTGTCGCGCTCGATGGCCTCGATGATCGCGCGCGCCTCTTCGTTGTTCTGAAGCGCGATGTAGACGTGGTTGTTCGACATGTTCGCTGTGTCCTCTAGATTTCGAGTCCGCACTGGCGGGCGCCGCGCGTCTGGAGTTCGGTCTGGAGTTCCGCCATCACGGCCACCGCGTCCTCGCCCAGCGCCTTGTCGGCAACCGGCTTCAGCGCCTTGGCCGCGCGCGCGCTCCAGTTGCGCGCCCAGTGCGAGAGCTGCTTGCGGTTGGCGTCGGATTCGCTCGCCGCGGTCTTGAGGAAGGCATCGACGCAACGGCAGTTTTCGGCGAACCAGTCGACCATGAACTCCGTCAGCATCGCGACGGCCGAGCCGCCGCTGGCCGACAGCGCGTTGTCGAAGCGCTGGTAGATCAACGGATACAGCAGGCCGTCGAGGGCGTAGCTCTGCGCCACGTAGAGTTCGAACCAGTCGCGGATGGTGAGCATCTCCTCCACCAGTTCGCGCAGCGGCTGCCAGGCCGGGTCTGCCATCCAGGCCTGCTTCGCCGCATCCAGCGCCTCGCCCGAATTGCCGTCCAGCAGCAGGCCGATGCGGCTCAGGTATTGCGCGATGCCGAGGTGATCCATCGCGGCGAAGCTCGTGGTCTGCGTGAAGGCCGTGCCGTAGCCGTAGGCGGTGATGAAGGTGTTGTTGAGATTCGCCGCGTATTCGACGTGGCGCAGCGGGATCATCACGCCGGCGACGCGGTCGCGCCAGGCGGCGGACAGGTTGTCCAGCAACGCGCGCTTTTCCACGAAGCTGAAGTTGCGCTCCATGCTGTCCTGCTGGCGTGCGCGGGCGATGGTCCAGGTGCCGTAGTAGTACTGGCGCGGATCCTTGAACGCGTACCAGTCCTGCATGCGGATTGCGGTGCGCGCCGGATCGAACAGCTCGTGGTCGGGATCCCACAGCGGGCGGTAGTGGAAATTCGTCTCTGCCTGCAAGTCGAGCGTGGCCTCCTGATAACGGCTGGCCGGCTTGTCGGTGCCGAGGCGCCGCGCGACGTGGGCGAACGTCTGGCGGATCGGCCGGACGTTATTGGTCTTGATGTCGATCTGCATTGCTTCCTCCCGCTTTCTTGATCAGGTCGGACTCGCCGTCGCGCCAGGTGCGCTTCTCGGCATCGAGCGCGATGGCGGTTTCGGCGTCCAGGGTCTGTACGGCGTTCGTCACGCAGAATTCGGCAAAGGCCGCTTCGGGCAGGATCAGCTCGACCGACAGCATCGGATCGCCGATCGAGAAGTCGAACTCCACGAAGCCGCCGCGGGTTTCCCGTACCCGCACGAAGCGTCTTTCGTGGAGAGGCCGCGTATCGTTCATCTGCATGACCACCGTTTCGTTGGCCGCCCGGCGGAGACCGGACGGATGCGTCGGCGGGGCTATTGCAGAGTTCGGGCCAGCCCTGGATGAAGGGGAACGATCAGAAGGGTATTGATGAAATGACGGAGACCACCAGGCCGGAATGTGCGGCGCACAATGACGATTTGATTAAATAATCAATTCCGATTTCGTAAAAACCGACTCGCGCACGGAATGGGCTTTGCGCAAATCATGCAAATATTGATTGGATCAATCTTTGGGGGCTCCACCCCACCGATTACCGATTTTCATATTCCTTATCGATATTCTCTTGACAAAATGGTGAAGATCGACGAAATCATTAGCCGTCGTTTGCGAATTTGATCAAGACGACCACGAGGCCGGCGCGGAAACGCCGGGCCGACACGACAATATCGAGGCGCACGACCAGACCCGGTCACGGGCAGGAAAGCGGATCGTCGCCCGAGGCAGGAGAGAACCCATCCATGGCCACCGAACTCGACCTCGGCAGCGTATATCACCTGCCGTCGCAACTACGGCTGTTCTTCGATTACGGCCGCATCACGCTCGGCGAACACCGCATGATCATGCTGCACACGGGTGCCGTCGGCTCGCTCCGAAAGGAACTCATCGACACCCTCGGCGTCGATCGCGCGCGCGGCGTGCTGACGCGCATGGGCTTCGCCTCGGGCGAGCGCGACGCCGAGCTCGCGCGCAAGCTGATGCCCCATGCGTCGGACGACGAGTTGTTGATGATGGGACCGCGCCTGCATTCGCTCGAAGGCATCGTCAGCGTGTCGCCGATACGCCTCGACATCGACATCGCCAACGGCCGCTATCACGGCGAATTCCTGTGGACCGAGTCCTACGAGGCCGAGATCCATCTTTCCAACTTCGGGGTTCACCACGAACCCGTGTGCTGGACCCAGATCGGCTACGCCGCCGGCTACACGAGCGCGATCATGGGGCGCTTCATCCTGTATCGCGAGGTGGAGTGCCGCGGCCAGGGCGACCGCCACTGCCGCATCCTCGGCAAGCCGCTGGAGAACTGGGACGACGCCGACGGCGACATGAAGTACTTCCGGCCCGACCGCGTGGCCGACCAGCTCCTGAAACTCCAGGCCGAGGTTGAACACCTTCGTTATTCGATCGACAAGGACGTGGCGATGGGCGACATGGTCGGCGGCTCGCCGGCCTTTCTCGCCACCTGCAATCTGCTCAAGAAGGCGGCCGAAAGCCACGTCACGGTATTGCTGCTCGGCGAGACCGGCGTCGGCAAGGAGATGTGCGCCCGCGCGCTGCACGGCCACAGCCCGCGCGCGAACAATGCCTTCGTCGCCATCAACTGCGCGGCGATCCCGGAGGAGCTGATCGAGTCCGAGCTGTTCGGCGTCGAGAAGGGCGCCTTCACCGGCGCGCAGCACTCGCGCCCCGGCCGCTTCGAGCGCGCGCACGGCGGTACGCTGTTCCTGGACGAGGTGGGCGAGCTCTCCGCCGCCGCGCAGGCCAAGCTGCTGCGCGTGTTGCAGGAGGGCGAATTCGAGCGCATCGGCGACACGCGCACGCGCAAGGTCGACGTGCGCGTGGTGGCGGCTACCAACGTCGACCTGCAACAGGCCGTCGATCAGGGAAAGTTCCGCGCCGATCTGTATTACCGGCTCAACATCTTCCCGGTCGTGATCCCGAGCCTGCGCGAGCGGCGCGACGACATCGCGCTGCTGGTCGACCGCTTCCTGCAGAAATATTCGGCGCGCCACGGCAAGCGCATCTCGGGCATCACCGAACGCGCGCTCGACGCGCTGCGCAAGTACGACTGGCCCGGCAACATCCGCGAACTCGAGAACATGATCGAACGCGGCGTGATCATCGCCGGCAGCGACCAGAAGATCGACATCGCCGACCTGTTCCCCTGCATCAACATCGGACGCAAGGAACCGGCGCTGCTCGACGAAGTGTGCGACACGCGCGACGCCGGCCGCGGCAGCGGTTCGCTGAAGGACATGGTCGACCATGCGCTCGACCACAGCACCTCGCTGGAGGAAATAGAAGTGCTGATGCTGCAAGCGGCGGTCGACCGCGCCAACGGCAACCTGAGCCTGGCCGCGCGCTCGCTCGGACTCACGCGTCCGCAGCTCGCCTATCGTCTCAAGAAGCGCGAGTCGGATGCCGGCGGGACGACGGCGTGAGCCTCCATGGCGTCGCCGATCCCCGCAGGAGCTGAGCCCTCTCGGCGATCGAGGCCCGATAGGAGTGCGATGTCCACCGCGTCGCCCGGAGGGCCGGGCTCCTACCCAGCCGAAACCCGCTGATGTCCGTTGAACGCGCCTTGGCCGGCTGGCTGCTCGCCGGCGGCGTCATGCTCGCCGTCGCGCAATCGTTCGTGCCGGGGCTGTCGAAACTCGCTCCGGCCCTGCCGATCTGGCTCGCCGGTGCGCTGCTGTGGCGCCATGCCAATCCGCGCACGCGTCGTCAGGCGCTGGTACTGCTGTCGCTCGGCATCGGCGGCATGCTGTGGGGATTCGCGCACGGCGGCCCGGTCGACCTGCGACTCGCGCTTGCCGCCAACACGCTGTTGATCGCGATGCTGGCCGCGGTCAGTTTTCTGCGGCTGGTGGCGCGGCCGATCGCCGATGCCGACGAACGCCTGCCGCAGGGACGGCGCGCGGTATGGGGCACGCTGCTCGGCGTACATCTGTTCGGCGCGGTGATCAACCTGTCGGTGGTGTTCATCATGGGCGACCGGCTCGCCGCCCGACGCCCGCTCGACGCGCGCCAGTTCGCCTTGCTGTCGCGCGGCTTCGCCGCCGCGGCCTTCTGGTCGCCCTTCTTCGCCGCGATGGCGGCCGCCCTCACCTACGCGCCGGGTGCACGGCTTCCCATGCTGCTGACGATGGGTTTGCCGCTGGCGGTACTCGCGCTCGTCGTGACGGTGTCGAGCCGAAGTCGCGCGCGCGACGTCGAATTCACCGGCTATCCGATGCATTTCGGCGCGCTGTGGCTGCCGGCCACCCTCGCCCTGCTGGTGCTGCTGGTCCACGCGATCCGACCCGACTGGCCGGTGCTGGTCGTCATCTGCCTGCTGGCGCCGCTGCTGTCGATCGCCTACGCGCTGCTGCACCGGACGCAGGCGGCGGGCGCGCTGCGCCGGCACGTCGAGCGGGACCTGCCCGGCATGTCGAACGAACTGTTGCTGTTCCTGGCGGCGGGCGTGATGGCGGCCGGCGTGCATGCCCTGATGGCGGGCCTCGGCGGCTGGCTGCCGTTCGACCGTTTCGGCGGCGTCGAGGCGGCGCTCACGCTGTTCGCCATGTATGCGCTCGCCTTCGCCGGCGTGCATCCGGTCATCAACATCGCCGTACTCGGCACGCTGCTCGCGCCGCTCGATCCCGATCCGACGCTGCTCGCCATGACCTTTCTGTGCGCCTGGGCCACCGGCGTGGCGAGCAGCCCGTTCTCGGGGATGAATCTCGCATTGCAGGGCCGCTATCACATCGACCCGCTCGACATCCTGCGCTGGAACGGACCCTACAGCCTGCTGATGGTCACGCTGTCGGCGGCCGTACTGATGCTGTACGCATGGCAGTTTCCCTGATCCCGCAAACCCGACGGAGGTTCACATGACGGCAGCCGCATCCACCTGCAAGGCCATCCGCGTGCACGAGCACGGCGGACCCGAGGCCCTGCGTTGGGAGGACGTTGCGATCGATGCGCCGAAATCCGGCGAGGTCCGGATTCGCCACACGGCGATCGGCCTCAACTTCATCGACGTCTATTTCCGCAACGGCCTGTACGCGCCGCCGGCGCTGCCGTTCACGCCCGGCCTCGAAGCGGCGGGCGTGGTCGAGGTCGTCGGCAGGGACGTCGACGATCTGCGCGTCGGCGACCGCGTCGCCTATGCCTCCGAGCCGCTCGGCGCCTACGCGCAAGTGCGCAATCTGCCGGCCGCACGCGCGGTGCGCCTGCCGGACTGGCTGGACGACCGCCAGGCGGCGGCGATGATGCTCAAGGGCATGACGGCGGAATATCTGCTGTGCAGGACCCGACCCGTCCAGGCCGGCGATACGATCCTGGTGCACGCCGCCGCGGGCGGCGTGGGCACGATCCTGTGCCAGTGGGCGGCACATCTGGGCGCCACGGTCATCGGCACCGTCGGCACCGACGAGAAGGCGGCGATCGCACGGGAAAACGGCTGCCATCATCCGATCGTCTACACGCGCGAGGACGTCGTGCAACGCGTGCGCGGGATCACCGATGGCAAGGGCGTGGTGGTGGTCTACGACTCGGTCGGGCGCGACACCTTCGATATCTCGCTCGACTGCCTGCGTCCGCGCGGCATGCTGGTGAGCTTCGGCCAATCGTCGGGCCGCATACCGCCGCTCGACGTCGGCCTGCTGAGCCGCAAGGGCTCGCTGTTCCTCACGCGCCCGACGCTGCTCGACTACAACCGCGAACGCGAGAACCTGCTGCAAAGCGCGGACGCGCTGTTCGAGATGGTGAAAAGCGGTGCGGTCCGCATGCGTATCGGGCGCAGCTATCCGCTGGCGGAGGCGGCGCAGGCGCACCGCGATGTCGAGGCGCGCCTGACCACCGGCAGCACGCTGCTGCTGCCCTGACGCAAAAGGCCTACTCGGTCGCAGCCTCCTGCTCGTTGGCGACGATCCGCGCGCGCCCGCTTTCCTTGGCGCGGTACATGCGCCGGTCGGCCAGGGCCACCAACGCCTCCCAGTCCTCGGCCCGGTCCTCGATGCGCTCGGCGATGCCGACGCTGGCCGTGAGCGGTGCGCCATCCGGTCGGGTGCCAAGCCCGACCTGCCCCGGCTCGGACTCGAAGATGCGTTCGATCGATTGTCTGGCGCCTTCCAGATGCGTGCCGTACTGGATGATGACGAACTCCTCCCCACCCCAGCGGATCAGCGCGTCGGTCTCACGCACGCGCCTGCGCAGGGCTTCGGTAAATTGCTTCAGCACCAGATCGCCGCCTTCGTGGCCGTAGCGGTCGTTGATCGACTTGAAATGATCGATGTCCAGAAACACCAGCGACAGCGGCACGCCGTAGCGTCCCGACAGTTTGTGCTGCATCGCGATCAAGGTTTCGCCGCTGCCGCGATTGAGACAACCCGTCAAGGCATCGTGGGTGGAGCGGCGCACCAGCGCGGCCATGAGATCGAGCTGGCTCATGCCGGCGAGCGTCGCCACCACGGTGATCAGCAACAGCAGCCAGAAGGCACCCGCGTGCGTGGTCCAGCCCAGCATCTCCACCTGCATCAACGCAACCGCCGCTTCCGCCACCAGCACCGGCATCGCAAACGCCGCCGCTTCCAGCGCCGTCAACGGAAACACACTCAGGCCCGCCAGCATGACGAAGGGCAGGAAGGCGTAACCGGCCGCCATCGCGTGCGCCGTGCCGACCATGTCGTGACTGCCGAGCAGCGGGTGCGAGTAGAGGAAAAAACCGGTCGGGATCAGGAACATCAGCACCAGCGCCACCCAGGCGTCCCGCAGGCGGTCGGCACGGCGATACATGAGCGCGAGCAGGAAGAAGGCGGCGCTGGTGATCAAACGCGCGATCGCAAGCTTGCCGTTGATCGGCCACGGGAAGACCCAGACGTCGACGACGATCCACAGCGGCGTGAGCACGGCGAATACCAGCGCCACCAGCCGCACGCGGGTGATGATGACGTTGGCGCGCTGACGTTCCAGCAGGTAATCGTGGCCGAAGGGCAGCAGGAGCGCGCGCGTGTTCGATACGCCGAAAATGTCCAGCAGGGCCTGGAGGCCGGGCGAACGCGCGTTGGAGGCCATGACCGTCTCCCATGGATCGAATGATGGCGGACGGGAAATCGCCGCTTACCAGCCGACGACCGCTACGGTCACTATAATTGATTGAGGCAGCGTATTCCGAAAATTCGAATGTACGTTAGGGATGTTCTGCAAGATATTGAAAGATTAGTCGCTTACTTCCATTGATCGTCACCACAGAAGACGCCGGATGACCACGCATGACTCACCACCCTGTCCCTTGTGCCTGGCGACCGACAGTACGGTCTTCGCCAACTATGGCGATCGCGTCTATCACCGCTGTCCGCACTGCCTGCTGACCTTTCTCGCGCCGGAGTGTCTGCCGGATGCCGAGACCGAACGCGCGGAGTACCTCACCCATTTCAATCATCCCGACGATCCCGGCTATCGGCACTTACTGAGCCATCTGGTCGAGCCGCTGCTGCGGCACCTCGCGCCCGGCGCGCAGGGTCTGGATTACGGCTGCGGTCCGGGTCCGGGGGCGACGCTGTCGGTGATGCTGGCGGAACAGGGATTCCCGATGGCCGCCTACGACCCCTTCTTCGCGCCCGATGCGGCGGTACTCCAGGCTCGCTACGACTTCATCACATGCGGTGAGACCGCCGAGCACTTCCATCTGCCGGCGCGCGACATGGACCGCTTCGATACGCTGCTGAAACCGGACGGCTGGCTGGGGCTGATGACGCACTGGTTGATCGACGACGCGGATTTCGCCGGCTGGCGCTATCGGCGCGAACTCAGCCACGTCTGCTTCTACAAGCCGGAGACGCTGCGCTGGATCGCCGAGCGCTATGGGTGGGGGCTGGAGTTTCCGGCCCGGAACGTCGCATTGTTCCACAAGCCGGCCGTTGCCGGCTGACGTCCGCAGGGCATCAGCGGCCGTACGTCTCCACCAGATGGCGTAGCTGCGCGGGCAGGTCGGGCGAAACCATGTCCCAGTGGAAACGCCAGCGCCAGTTGTCGTCGCAGGTTCCGGGTGTGTTCATGCGGTGTTCGCCGTCCAGCGCCAGTACGTCCTGCATCGGCACCACGGCGAGCTGCGCCACCGAGGCGAAGGCCTCGCGCACCAGCGGCCAGGGCATCTCCTCGCGCGGTTCGCCCAGATAATCGAGCACGTGCTGCTGCAGGGCCGGCTCGCAGGAACGGAACCAGCCGAGCGTGGTGTCGTTGTCGTGCGTGCCGGTATAGACGACGCAGTTGGCGATGTGGTTGTGCGGCAGATACGGATTCTTCGCGCCGCCTTCGAAGGCGAATTGCAGGATCTTCATGCCGGGCAGATGGAAGCGGTCGCGCAGCGCCTCGACCTCCGGCGTGATGATGCCGAGGTCTTCCGCCACCAGCGGCAAATGGCCCAGGTCCTCGTACAGCGAACCGAACAGTGCCTCGCCCGGCGCGGGTACCCACCAGCCGTTGACCGCAGTCGGCTCGTGCGACGGGATCGCCCAGCTCGATTCGAAACCGCGGAAGTGATCGATGCGGATCAGGTCGTTGAATTCGAGTTGGCCGCGCAGACGCTCGCGCCACCAGGCGAAGCCGTCCGCCTCCATCGCCTGCCAGTCGTAGTGCGGGTTGCCCCAGCGCTGGCCGGTGTCCGAGAAGTAGTCCGGCGGCACGCCGGTGACGATGTTCGGATGACCGGTCGCGTCCAGATCGAACAAATGGCGGTGCGCCCACACGTCGGAACTGTCGTGGGCGACGAAGATCGGCATGTCGCCGAACAGCTGAATGTCCAGCGCATTGGCCTGCCGCTTCAGGTCGGCCCATTGGCGATAGAAGACGTATTGCTCGAAGCGATGCTGTTGCAACGTCGAAGCCAGGCGTTTGACCGCCTTCCTGAGCACGGCGGCATCGCGGTCGCGCCGTTCCGCCGGCCAGTCCCACCACGGCGCACCGCCGTGTTCGCCCTTGAAGGCCAGGTACAGCACGTAGTCTTCGAGCCAATGGGCGTTGTCGTGCACGAAGGCCTCGAAGCCGGCACGGTCGCCCTCGCTTGCATGCGCCAGGAAACCCGCATGCGCCTGCTTGAGCAGTTCGCAATCGAACGGATTGCGATAGCGACCGCCGAAGTCCGTCGGCTCGCCGATCCAGCCCCACTGGTGCAGCGTGCGCGGACAGATGAGCTGGATGTTGCCGGCGTGCACCGACATGCATTGATACGGCGAACCGTCCATGTGCGGCTGGCCGAGCGGCAGCATCTGCCAGACCTTGATGCCGGCCGCATGCAGGAATTCGATGAAACGCAGGGCGTCCATGCCGAGCGTGCCCTGCATGCCCGGACCGGGCAGGGACGTCGGATGCAGCAGGATGCCGGCCATGCGGCGTTGAAGCGGTGAACCGGGGTCGATCGCAGCGTGCGTCACCCGCCCTCCCTTGCGCCGCGCGACTCACGCCGCCGACGCCATGTGATATTTCCGTTTCGGATCATCCTGGAAACCGCAGTTGAACGCGTTCGAGTGTGCGGTTTTCCGGTGCTCTGGCAAGGCGCGACGACGCGGCAGGGCCGTCCCCTGCAAGGAGGAGCAACGCCGCCAGGGGGCCGGAAAACCGTGCCATCGGACGCGTAGCGGCCTCACCCACAAGGTGAACCATGCAAAAGCCGGAATGTTTCGTATCAGCAGACACTTGTTTCAGCCTCGAAGCGGTCAACTGCGGTTTCCAGGATCATGCCGCCGGTTGCCCCTGTCGCATGACGCCGCCGCTGGTCGGTTCGCCGCCCCCGTGCGTGAAGCTGTGGGCGAGGTACTCGGGCGGCGTCTCGCCGATGAGTTGATACAGATTGACCAGATGTTGCCGGTACAGGCGCTCGAAATCGCTCACCGACAACGCCGGGTTGTAATCGCCGAACCACCAGCACCAGTCGGAGCCCTCGCACACCGCCAGTTGTTCCATCGCGCGGTCGAGCTGCTCGCCGCCCAGACGTCCCATGCGCACGGCCTTGTCGAAGGCCTGCTTGGCCTCGGCCAGCATTTCCCAGCCGCGGTTCTTGTCGCGGTCGCCGATCCAGGTCGAGAAACTGCCGTAGACCCAACTGCCGGCCACGAGACCCGGCAGGCTCTTCACCGACTTGAGCTTGGCAAGCGCGTCCGAATAGGTGGTCAGCTCGATGTCCGGATGCGCGGCCAGTTTCTGATACAGCGCTGACAGGAAGTAATAGCCGTTGTTCGGGTAGTACTCCCAGGCGTTCTCGCCGTCGAGGATCACCGATACCACCGCGTCCTGATTGCCCTTGGTCGCGGTCGCGATGGCTTCGAGGTTGGTGACGAAATTCGCCACCGCGTCGTCGGCGTGCCAGTCGAGGTATTTGAAGCCTATGGCATCCGACAGGCCGTCGTCGCGGAAGAAACAGCGCACGCCGTCGCGTCCGACCGTGTACGGCCGGTACAGCCACTGCTTGTCCGCCGTCAGTTGGTCCGCCCCCACCTTGCGCAGGCTGTTGGCGAGCACCGTTTCGCCGCTGGCGGTCCAGCCCAGGCCGTAGTCCGCGAGCACGCGCAGCGTGCCGGTGCTGACGCTGCCCTCGGACGGCCAACAACCCTGCGGGCGCATGCCGAAGTAGGTCTCGAAGGTCTCGATGCCGCGCTGGATGTGCCAGCGCACGCGCTCCTCGCCGCCCGGATAGAGCCGGAATCCCGGCAGCATCATGTCCGGCACCGCCTCGCGCGCACTGTTGATGTCGAGCAGCAGCGGCATGATCGGATGCGCATAGGGCGTGAACGAGAGTTCGACCCGGCCCTGTTCGGCCAGATGCCGATAGCGCCCGATCACGCCGCCCAGCAGGTCGCCGATCAGTTCCAGCAGCAGACGCCGGTCTTCCAGCGTGTAGCCGCGCCCCTTGTCCAGCAGGCGCAGCGCGCGCACGTCGTTGCGCTTGACCGTTTCACCGAGCCACGCCAGGTGGTACCACACCAGCAGATCGGCCAGGAAGGCATCGGACAGGTATTCGATCGCGTCGCCGTGCGTGCGCAGCCATTTCACCATGTCCACCAGCAGGCGATACGCCGGATAGGGATCGATCAGGCGCTTGGCGTTGGCCTTGGTGCAGATTTCGGCGAGCGTCAGCCGACCCTCGCGGTCGTTCGGCAATACCGGGTTGGCGAGCGCCGCCAGCAGCGGATCGCTGATCGGCATCCCGGATTGCAGGAAGTCCTGCACCTGCTGGGCGCAGTCGTCGATCTGCTCCAGCAGCACGGGGGCGAAGTTGACGACGGCACGCGCCTCCGGCACCGCCTCCAGATGCGCCACCATGTCGACGTAGTCCTTGGTGGCGTGCAGATAGCTCCAGGGCAGGTGGTACTGACCGTTCAGCAGGTCGCGATACTGCGGCTGATGCATGTGCCAGCACAGCACTACCTTGAGCGGGCTGGTCCCGCGGCTCTTAGCGGACATAGCGCGCGCCATGTCCAAGCATCTCGGCCGTGATCAGACGGATACCTTTCGGGGAAACATAAAAACGCCTGGCGTCTTCCGCCGCGTCCTCGCCGATGATCGTGCCTTCCGGAATGATGCAACCCTTGTCGATCACCGCCTTGCTGATGCGGCAATGCCGGCCGATCTCGACGTCCGGCAGGATCACGGAGTCCTCCACGCTGGCGTAGGAGTGAACGTTGACGTTCGAGAACAGCAGCGAGTGACGCACGACGGAGCCCGAGATGATGCAGCCGCCCGAGACCATCGAATCCACCGCCATGCCGCGCCGGTCGGGGTCGTCGAACACGAACTTGGCCGGCGGCAGTTGTTCCTGATAGGTCCAGATCGGCCAGTCCATGTCGTACAGATTCAGTTCGGGCGTCACGCCGATCAGTTCGAGGTTGGCCTCCCAGTACGAATCGATGGTTCCGACGTCGCGCCAGTAGGCCTGCGTGCCGGTCTGCGCATCGCGGAACGGATAGGCCATGACCCGATACTTCTCGATCACCGACGGAATGATGTCCTTGCCGAAATCGTGACTGGAACCCGGCATGTCCGCGTCCTTGATCAGTTGTTCGAACAGGAAGCGGGTGTTGAAGACGTAGATGCCCATCGACGCCATGACCTTGTCCGGGTGTCCGGGGATCGGCTGCGGGTTGTCGGGCTTCTCGGCGAACTCCTGCACCTGCCCGTTGCCGTCGATGCTCATGACGCCGAAGGCCTTCGCCGTCTCCACGTCGACCTCGATGCAACCGACGGTCATGTCGGCACCGGTCTCGACGTGGTGGGCGATCATGTCGCCGTAGTCCATCTTGTAGATGTGATCGCCGGCCAGGACCAGCACATAGGCCGGATCGTGAGTGCGGATGATGTCGAGGTTCTGGTACACCGCGTCGGCCGTACCCTCGTACCACGAGGTCTCGATGCGCTGCTGCGCCGGCAGCAATTCGATGAACTCGCCGAATTCGCCGCGCAGGAAGCCCCAGCCCTTCTGGATGTGCTGGAGCAGTGAATGGGCCTTGTACTGCGTCAGCACGCCAACGCGGCGGATGCCGGAATTGATGCAGTTGGAAAGAGGGAAATCGATGATGCGGAACTTGCCGCCGAAGGGCACCGCCGGCTTGGCGCGCCACATCGTGAGCTGCTTGAGACGGGAGCCGCGGCCGCCGGCGAGAATCAATGCCAGGGTGTCACGGGTGAGTCGGCTGACGAATCGCTGCGATTGCCTGTTCATACCACCTTGCCGTTTGCGTCGAGGAAGATCTCGGGGCGTACTCCCGGAATCCCGATCGGGATCGATCCGGTGTCGTTCGCCTGTGTTGTTGATCTGCATTCCGCCTGCGGTGCGAGCGCCCTGGTCTGCGGCGTATGGCCGCAGCTCGTGTTATTCTGCTTCGCACAACCGGGCAGGGTCCGCAACCGAGTCGGTAACGTCGATGGACCCGCGCCAGTTCCCACTCCCCAGCCCCTGTCCGGGGTGCGGTGGACGGAGGTATTGCTGCAAAATCCGTACGGCAATCGTCGGTGGCCGTGCCGGCCCGTCCTGATGATGCGCGTCCTTTGTTGGTATTTTATTACAAACCGCACCGCAAGCCGACGACATTACGAGAAACCCTTTTGGGAACAACAATGAAGAAGTTGAATCCGGAATTCAAGAAGATCGTCGACGCCCGTCATCACGATCCGTTTATGGTACTCGGCCGTCACGCCGACGGTGATGCGGATGTGATACGGATCTACCGTCCGGACGCCCGCGAAGTGGTGCTGGTGGAGGTCAACGCACCCATGTCTTCCATCGGCCAGGGCCTGTTCGAGTGGCGTGGTCCGCGCGATGCCGTGCCGCCGCACTACCGCCTGCGCTGGAGCGACGGACACGGGCACGAACACATCTCCTACGACCCCTACTGTTTCCAGCCGCAGATCTCCGACTTCGACATCCACCTGTTCAACGAAGGCCGTCACTGGCACGCCTACCGCATGCTGGGTGCACGCCCGCACAGCGTCGACGGCATCGACGGCGTCCTGTTCGCGGTCTGGGCGCCCGGCGCCGAACGCATCAGCGTGCTCGGCGACTTCAATCACTGGGACGGCCGCCCCCACCCGATGCGCGTGCGTGGCGGCAGCGGCGTATGGGAGTTGTTCATCCCCGGCCTCGAACCGGGTGCGCTGTACAAGTATGAGATACGCAACCGCGACAGCGGCATGATCCTGATCAAGGCGGACCCCTACGGCCAGCAGTTCGAACTGCGCCCGAAGACCGCCAACGTGGTCGCCGAGCCACCGGCCTTCGCCTGGTCCGACGACGACTGGCTGCAACAGCGCAGCAGCGATGCCTGGATGCACCGGCCGATGTCGATCTACGAACTGCACCTCGGCTCCTGGCAGCGCGACGACGACGGCCAGTTCCTGAGCTACCGCGAACTCGCGGACCGGCTGGTGCCCTATGTGCAGGAGCTCGGCTTCACCCACATCGAACTGCTGCCGATCACCGAGCATCCGCTCGACGCCTCCTGGGGCTACCAGACCACGGGTTATTACGCCCCCACCAGCCGCTTCGGCCAACCCGACGAGTTCCGCTACTTCGTCAACCGCTTCCACGAGGCCGGCATCGGCGTGCTGCTCGACTGGGCACCCGGCCACTTCCCGAAGGACGCGCCCGGCCTCGCGCGTTTCGACGGCTCCGCGCTCTACGAACACGAGGACCCGCGTCGCGGCGAACATCGCGACTGGGGCACGCTGATCTTCAACTACGACCGCAACGAGGTCCGCAACTTCCTCGTCTCAAGCGCCATGTACTGGGTGGAGGAATTCCACATCGACGGCCTGCGCGTCGACGCCGTCGCCTCGATGCTCTATCTCGACTACTCGCGCGCCCCCGGCGACTGGGTGCCGAACCAGTACGGCGGCAACGAGAACCTCGGCGCCATCGACTTCCTGCGCGAACTCAACTCCACCGTACAGGGCCGGCACCCGGGCACACTCATCATCGCCGAGGAATCCACCGCCTGGCCGCAGGTCACCCGACCGACCTGGCTCGGCGGTCTCGGCTTCTCGATGAAGTGGAACATGGGCTGGATGCACGACACGCTGGAATACTTCAAGAAGGACCCGGTGCATCGCCACTTCCATCACGATCAGCTCACCTTCGGTCTGCTGTACGCCTTCACGGAAAATTTCGTCCTGCCCTTCTCGCACGACGAGGTCGTACACGGCAAACGTTCCCTGATCTACCGCATGCCCGGCGACGAATGGCAGCGCTTCGCCAACCTGCGCCTGCTCTACACCTACATGTGGACCTATCCCGGCAAGAAGCTCCTGTTCATGGGACAGGAATTCGGCCAGGGCGAGGAGTGGAACTCGGCCGCCCAACTCGACTGGTACGTGCTGCAATACCCGCTGCACCAGGGCCTGAAGCAGATGGTCTCCGACCTCAACCGCCTGTACCGCGAACTGCCGTCGCTGCACCGGCACGACTTCGAATGGCAAGGCTTCGAATGGGTCGACTGCCACGACGCCGCCCAGTCCGTCCTGAGCTACCTGCGCAAGGACGGCGACGAACGCGTGCTGGTCGCCCTCAACTTCACGCCCGTCCCGCGCGAAAACTACCGCGTCGGCGTGCCGGAAGCGGGCCACTACGCGGAAATCCTCAACTCCGACTCGATGTACTACGGCGGCAGCAACGTCGGCAACGGCTCGGTCGCCACCGAAGACATCCCCTGGATGGGCCACCCCCAATCCCTGCTGCTGACCCTGCCGCCGCTGGCCGGCATCGTCCTGCGGCGGGTCGGCTGAGAAGGGTCGCCGGCCTATGGCAAGCCGGCAAACGAGCCGCTATAATGCGCGGCTTACGGGGCGGTAGCTCAGCTGGGAGAGCGTCGCGTTCGCAATGCGAAGGTCGGGAGTTCGATCCTCCTCCGCTCCACCAATCACCCTTCCAGCAGCATCCAAACGAGTACCAGAGCCCGCCTAAGTGCGGGCTTTTTCTTGCCTTTTTGTCCGAATGGATGAGTCCGGACAGGTTTACAGCCGTCGAAAGTGTTGGCAGGTATGTTGGTAATCACGGTTACCAACATGTGAATTACCAACACCATGCCCCATCGGTCGAACCACGACGATTTCCGCGATCAGACATCTCTGGACTCGTCGACGCAAAATGCGGCATCTGGCACTCCACTCCATCATGCGCCACATCCCATAAAACGGGACACATCGGAGTGTATGGCTACCCATGAGAACGAAGTCCAGGTCGGTGCGCAGGGCCGGGGGTGATCCCGGCGGCGCTACGCAAGGCGCTGAAGCTGAAAAGAGACCAACATTGCCTCTCGTTATGGCATGGCGCACGCCGCCGCGTCACTTCGGCAGGGTTCCGCCTCATCGATGACAAAGCGTCGGCGGTATGATGACCGCCACCTCCTCATGCCTCGCCGCCACCCGTGGACGCCTTCTCCCTCAACGAAATCCTGCTTGCGCTGCTGGTGGTGACCTTCGCCGGCGCGGTGCACGGCACTTTCGGGCTCGGGTTTCCGATGGTGGCGACGCCGGTGCTTGCGCTGTTGTCCGACGTGCAGACGACGATCCTGCTGACGCTTGCGCCGAACATCGCGGTGAATCTGTGGAGCATGCTGCGCGGCGGCAATCTGCGCGAGAGCGTCGGGCGTTTCTGGTACGTGGCGGCGTGGATGCTGGTCGGTTCGTCCATCGGCACGCTGATCCTGGTGTCGCTGGACCCGAATCCCTTCCGTCTGCTGCTGGCGCTGGTGATCCTGTCGTATCTGATGAGTGCGCGGCTGGAGCGTCTCGACTGGAGCTGGATCCGGCGCCGTCCGCGGATCAGCGGCAGCGGCGCCGGTCTGCTCGCGGGCCTGCTCGGCGGCATGGTGAACGCGGGTGGTCCGGCGGTGATGATCTATTTCCTGGAAATGCGCGTGCCGCCGCTGGTGCTCGTGCAGTCGCTGAATCTCGCGTTTCTGATCGGCAAGAGCACGCAGGCGACGACCTTCGGCGTGCTCGGCGTCCTGAGCCTGCCGTTGTTGCTGCTGTCGCTGCCGTTGGGTGTGCTGGCGCTGGTCGGTCTGCGTTCCGGCATGTGGCTGCGCGACCGCTTCTCCGCCGACACCTACCGCGGCTGGCTGCGGGCGTTGCTCTGGTGCCTGAGCGTCTTGCTGGTGGTGCAGTTCTTCCGCGACCTGTGACGACATTACGGGTCGCCGTCAGTGCCCCTCGCGCAGGATTGCGGCGAATCGCGACAGCACCCGCCGGCTTTCGGGTGCCGGCCGGATGGCATCGATCAGTGCGTCGGCGGAACGTCCGTCCGCGGCGAGTACGTCGCGGTAGTACGCCACGAAACGGGCGATGACGCGTTCGTCGAATTCGGGATGGAACTGCACGCCCCAGGCGCGGGGCGCGAAGGCGATCGCCTGATGCGGCTCCATCGCGCTGCGGCCGAGCGCCGTAGCGCCGGCAGGCAGTGCGAGCACGGACTGACGGTGGCTGACCTGGGCCGGGAAACGCCCGGGCAGCGCCGAGAACAGTGGATCGTCGACGGCAGCGCGGAACAGTTCGATGTCGACGCTGCCGACCTCGACCCCGCGCGGGTTGTAGTCCACACGCCCGCCGAAGGCGTAGGCGAGCAACTGATGGCCGAAGCAGATGCCGAGCACCGGCACCGCGGCATCGACGTTGCGTGCAAGCCAGTCCGCGGCCCGCCGCATCCATGGCGCCTCGTCGCTGACCATGGCGCCGGAGCCGGTGATCACGATGCCCGCAATGTGCGACGGTTCGGGCAGCGTCGTCGCGTTCACGGCATCGATCACCTGCACCTCGCTGCGTTCCCAGCCCATGCCGTCGGCGATCCAGTCTTCGTAATCGCCTGCCATCTGCGCCAGCGTCGCGATCTTGCTGCCGGTCTTGAGGACGACCAGCGGTTTGCGATTCATCCGAGAAATGCCTCCTCCGATCTCAGCCAGGCGCTCTCCTCCGGCGTGTTCTCGCGCCCGAGCACCGCATTGCGGTGCGGAAAGCGTCCGAAACGATGAATGATGTCGCGATGGTGTTCGGCCCAGCGCAGGTTGTCGGCGAGTCCCGCATCGCGGAAGAGCTGCACCGAGCGTTCCTGATCCGCCAGCGACTCGCCGTGCATGAAGGGCAGATACAGGAACGCCTTGCCGGCGGCATCGAGTTCGCGGTCCCAGCCCTTGTCGATCGCCTGCTCCGCCACCTCGCGCGACATCGCCTCGGTGGAGAAGCTTCGTGCCTCGCCGCGAAACATGTTGAGCGGAAACTGATCGAGCACGATCACCAGTGCCAACGCGCCTTCTGGCGAACCGCGCCAATGGTCCAGATCGCCGCGCGCCGCCGCTTCCCAGACATGCAGAAAGCGGTCACGCAGGCGCGCGTCGAATTCCGGCGTGGAACGGAACCACAGCGGTCGCACCGCTTCCGAGAACCAGAGATCGAGAACCTCGCGGTATTCGGCCATCATCATCGTCGTCCTGCACTCGCCGCGCCCGTTCCGAAACGCGCTTCGAGCAGGGCGAACGCCGCACGCACGCCCATCGCCTCGGCGCCCTTGGGACGGCCCGGCCGGGCGCGCAGGTTCCAGGCCATCATGTCGAAATGCAGCCAGGGCGTGGTCGCGGGCACGAATTCCTTGAGGAACAGCGCGGCCGTGATCGCACCGGCATAGGAACTCGTCCCGCAGTTCAGCAGGTCGGCGATCTGGCTGTCGAGTTCGTGGCGATAACCGTCATGCAACGGCAGGCGCCATACCGGATCGTCGTCGATCCCGGCGTGCCGGGCCAGATCGGCGGCGAGCGTATCGTCGTTGCTGAAAAACGCCGCGATCTCGGTGCCGACGGCGACGCGCGCGGCGCCCGTCAGGGTGGTGAAATCCATCAGCAGTGCCGGTTGTTCGGACACCGCCTCGGTGAGTGCGTCGCAGATCGCGAGCCGGCCCTCGGCGTCGGTATTCTCGACCTCGATCGTCAGCCCCTTGCGCGAACGCAGCACGTCGCCGGGCCGGAAGGCATTGCCGGAAACGGCATTCTCGGCCGCACCGATCAGCACTCGCAGCCTCAGCGGCAGGCCGGCACCCATGATCAGACGCGCCAGACCGAGCACGTGCGCCGCGCCGCCCATGTCCTTCTTCATGCTGCGCATCGCGTTCGACGGCTTGAGATCGAGCCCACCGCTGTCGAAACACACGCCCTTGCCGACCAGCGTCACGCGCGGATGCGCGGGATCGCCCCAGCGCAGATCCAGCAGCCGCGGCGCATGCAGCGAGGCGCGACCGACCGCATGCAGACAGGGGAAATTGGTACTCAGCAGTTCGTCGCCGACCAGTTCGAAGAACTCCGCGCCATGCGCCTCGGCCAGTGCGCGGGCACTGTGGGCGAGCTGTTCCGGCATCAGGTCCTCGGCCGGCGTATTGATCAGATCGCGCGTGAGCGCGACCGCCTCGACGACGTCGCGTACGCGTTGCGGCCGTTCGAGGCCGGCCAGCGACAGACGTGGCAGCTCACCATTGGCAGCCTTGTAGCGCGTGTAGCGATATGCGCCCAGACCCCAGCCGATGGCGGCCTTTTCGCACCGACCGGCATCCCAGTCGGCCGGCAGACGGTACACGCCGGCCGGCAGCTTCGACGGCCCGTCACCGAGCGCCCAGGTCGGTTCCGACCCGTCGACGCCGGCCAGAACGCAGGCGATGCGTCCGTCGTCGTTCGGAATACACAGAAAACTGCCGGCCTTGCCCTGGTAGCCCGACGTGCCGACCCAGTTCGAAGTCCGCTCCGGCTGCGTGGCGAGCCATCGTTCGAGATCGTCCGCCGTGACGGCGACGATCGGGATGGCATCGGTCGTGGGTTGATCGATGAAGCAGTCGGACATGAACGTGATCTCCTATGAATCTCGACGACGACCCGTCGCGGCGTCGTTCGACCCGACGCCCGATGCACGTCGGTGGTTGATGACCGCCAGAACCACGGGCCAGACCATCCGCAGCAACTGCAAGGCCCAGATCGGCGACCATGCGGATCGCAGCACGGTACGTCCGAGCCGGTACCCGGCGAGATGAGGCGGACGTCCCGCGAACCGTGCTGCCGCCGCACAGGAATGGTAGAGCGCGTCGAGGTCGGCACCGGTTCGGGCGGCCGTGAAGCGTTCGAGCATCAGTTTGCGTCCCGCCGCGGCCAGGCGCTGGGCCAACGCACGATCGTCGATCAGCCGGCAGATGGCCGCGGCCAGCGCCGGCGGATCGTCCGGTGGCACGACCAGTCCGGTCACCTCGTCGCGCACGGCGTCGACGAGTCCTCCGGTTCGCGAAACGATCAACGGGGCTTGCATCATCAGGGCTTCGATCGCGCCCCCGAGGTTTTCCGACAGCGAACACTGCAAGGCGACGTCAAAACCCGCCAGCAAATCCGGTATGTCGAGCCGATGCCCCAGGAACGTCACCGCATGCGCGATGCCGAGCGACGCCGCGAGCGCTTCCATCTCCAGGCGATATGCCTTGCCACGCTCGCCCCATCCGTCGCCGACGAGAACGAATCGTGCATCGGGTACCTTGGCCAGCACCAGCGGTACCGCCTTCAGCAACACGTCATGCCCCTTGATGCCACGGTTGACCATCGCCGGCGACACCGCCGGATGGGGCCGCGACGGCGGATAGAAGTACGCCACCATGCCGATGATCGGCACGTCATCGCCGACGCCCAGTTCCCGGCGCATCCGGCCGCGATCGGCATGGGCCGGATCGAACCGTGCGGCATTGCTGCCGTAGTAGATGAGATCGACGGCGTCCGCGGGCACGCCTTTCTCGATGTAGAGGCGGCGGGTGTATTCACAGGACGCGATGGTGCGGGTATCGACCCAGGCCGTCCGCACGTCGACGTCGCCGAGGATGGGCGACTCGAGATAGTAAGGGCCGGTGTTCATCGAAAGCCGGATCGGCACGTCGGCGATCCAGGCGGCAATGCGCGTGGCGATGGTCGATGAAAACAGATGTGCCTGAACGATATCGGGCCGTTCCTGGCGCAACAGCGAGATCAGACGCAGGATCCGACGCGCGGCGACGAAGGGGTTCGCACCCGCCAGCACGTCGTGGTCGAGCACGATGTACCGAACGCCGATTTCACGCAGGGCGGCGGCGAGCGAGCCGTCGTCGCCACGCACGACGGCCGCGACCTCGTGTCCGCGGTCGCGCAGCTCGCGCAGGATCTCGACCAGCCACGGCGCGCCGCCCGACGCGTTGCAGACGTGCAGGACTCGCACCTCAGTTCGTCCTCGCCTGCGGTGCGTGGATTGGTGTCATGTGTGGAATTTCCGGGGCCATGGTCATCGGACGCCATAGTAGTGGGGAGCCGAACGATGCCGCAACGACCACTGCGGTTATCGGCAACGCCACCGGCACTTTCGCGCTAAAATTGTGATCCCCCGAATCGACACTTCCCGCAACATGATCCACGCACTTTCCATCCGCAATCTCACCAAGACCTACCCCAACGGCTTCACCGCGCTGCGCGGCATCGATCTCGACGTCGAACCCGGCGATTTCTTCGCCCTGCTCGGCCCGAACGGCGCCGGCAAGTCGA
>JAQVJI010000170.1 GCA_028695255.1 Chromatiales bacterium
CCCTGCTTGACCATGGTCTTCAGGCACTGGTCGAGGGTCTGCATGCCGACCGCCGAGCCGGTCTGGATCGCCGAGTACATCTGCGCCACCTTGTTCTCGCGGATCAGGTTGCGGATGGCCGGCGTGCCGACCAGAATCTCGTGCGCCGCCACGCGTCCGCCGCCGACCTTCTTCATCAGCGTCTGCGAAATGACCGCGCGGATGGACTCGGAAAGCATGGTGCGCACCATGTCCTTCTCGGCCGCCGGGAACACGTCGACGATGCGGTCGATGGTCTTGGCGGCGGAACTCGTATGCAGCGTGCCGAACACCAGATGGCCGGTCTCGGCCGCGGTGAGCGCGAGCCGGATGGTCTCGACGTCGCGCATTTCGCCGACCAGGATGGTGTCCGGATCCTCGCGCAGCGCCGAGCGCAGGGCCTCATTGAAACCGAGCGTATCGCGGTGCACCTCGCGCTGGTTGATGAGACAGCGCTTGCTCTCGTGCACGAACTCGATCGGGTCCTCGATGGTGAGGATGTGGCCGAAGTCGGTCTCGTTCTTGTAGTTGATCATCGCCGCCAGCGTGGTCGACTTGCCCGAACCGGTCGGCCCGGTCACCAGCACCAGCCCCTTCGGATACGATGAGAACTCCTCGAAGATCGCCGGACAGCCGAGCTGTTCCAGCGTCAGGATGGTGCTCGGAATGGTACGGAACACCGCGCCGGCGCCGCGGTTGTGGTTGAAGGCGTTGACGCGGAAACGCGCCAGGCCGGGAATCTCGAACGAGAAGTCCGTTTCCAGGAATTCCTCGTAGTCCTTGCGCTGCTTGTCGTTCATGATGTCGTACACCATGCCGTGGACCTGTTTGTGGTCCAGGGGCGGCACGTTGATACGACGCACGTCGCCGTCGACGCGGATCATCGGCGGCATGCCCGCCGAGAGATGCAGGTCGGAAGCGCCGTTCTTGACGCCGAAGGCCAGAAGCTGGGCGATGTCCATCCATATCCCCCGCGGAATGGAAGAGGAGAAGTCTTTATACTCGATATTCTGAATCGCTTCCCGCGTCGGACCACCGACCGGAGAAGCCGGCTCACTATAGCACAGCACCAGACACAGCCCATGCCACCCGCGCAGCCGCCATGCAGACCCCCGCTCAACCCATTTGCGAACGCCTGAACGCCGTCATGACGCGCATCCGCGATGCGGAACGACGCTACGGACGCCCGTCCGGCAGCGTCACGCTGCTGGCGGCGTCCAAGACCCAGCCGGCCGAACGACTGCTGGCCGCGCACGCCTGCGGCCAGCGCCTGTTCGGCGAGAACTACGCCCAGGAGATGACGGACAAGATGGCGGCGCTGACGGCGCTCGACATCGAGTGGCATTTCATCGGACCGATCCAGAGCAACAAGACCAAATTCATCGCCGAGGCCGACTGGGCGCACGGCATCGAACGCCTGAAAATCGCGGAACGACTGGACGCACAGCGCAACCCCGACCGGCCGCCGCTCCAGGTCTGCGTGCAGGTGAACGTCAGCGGCGAGGCGAGCAAGTCGGGCGTTGCACCCGTCGAGTTGCCGGCACTGGCCGAGGCGGTGGCGCAGTTGCCGCGCCTCAGGCTGCGCGGCGTGATGGCGATCCCGGCGCCGGAGACGGATTTCGATGCCGAGCGGCGCGCCTTCGCCGCCGTGCG
The DNA here is from genome assembly GCA_028695255.1 of Chromatiales bacterium. GTDB lineage: Bacteria > Pseudomonadota > Gammaproteobacteria > Ectothiorhodospirales > Ectothiorhodospiraceae > JAQVJI01. The sequence continues at coordinate 1,672 of JAQVJI010000170.1, forward strand.
CCATGCCTTCGAAGACCTGCAACGGCGCGGCCATGCGCTCGACACCTTGTCGATGGGCATGAGCGACGACCTGGAGGCGGCGATCGCGGAGGGCGCGACCATGGTGCGCATCGGCACCGCGATCTTCGGTCCACGCAACCAACCCGATGCGCCGCAGACGCGGACGAAACGTTAAACTTGATCGACCACGCGCAATCCGGACCACCTGAAAACCAGGGCCCACGACATGAACGAAAGCATCGTCTTCATCGGCGCCGGCAACATGGCACGCAGCCTGATCGGCGGCCTGATCGCCTCCGGCTGGAGTCCGGCGGCGATCCGGGCCGCCGATCCGTCGCCCGATCAGTTGCAGCAGTTGTTGCAGCACTGCCCCGGCATCCACACCACCACCGACAACGACGAGGCCGCCAGCCACGCCGAGGCCGTAGTGCTGGCGGTCAAGCCGCAGGCGCTGCACGAAGTGGCGACCGGGATCGCCCCCATCGTGCAGCGGCGGCAGCCGCTCATCGTCTCCATCGCGGCCGGCGTGCGCGCGGGCGACATCGAGCGCTGGCTGGGCGGCAACCTGCCGTTGGTACGTTGCATGCCGAACACGCCGGCGCTGGTGTCGAGCGGCGCCACGGGTCTTTACGCCAACGCCCGCGCCAGTGCCGCGCAGCGCGGACTGGCCGAGACCCTGCTGCGCGCAGTCGGCCTCACGGTCTGGCTCGACGACGAGGCCCAGCTCGATGCGGTGACCGCCCTGTCGGGCAGCGGCCCGGCCTATTTCTTCCTGGTCATGGAGGCAATGGAAGAGGCGGCGGTAGCACTCGGCCTGCCGCACGACACGGCGCGTCTGCTGACCATCGAGACCGCCTTCGGCGCCGCCAAGCTGGCGCTCGAATCGCGCGACGATCCGGCGCTGCTGCGTACCCGCGTCACCTCGCGCGGCGGCACCACCGAACGCGCCCTGGCGGTGTTCGAGGAAGGCGAATTGAAGGCGCTGTTCGAACGCGCCCTGACCGCCGCGCGCGATCGCTCGCGGGAACTGGCCGACGTGCTGGGGGCATCCTGACATGGGCGCGTTGCAGGAAATTCTGATCTTTCTCGTCTCCAGTCTGTTCGGCCTGTACATACTGGCGGTGATCCTGCGCTTCGTGCTGGCACTGGCGCGCGCCGATTTCTACAACCCGATCTCGCAGGTCATCGTCACCGTCACCAATCCGCCGCTGCGTCTGCTGCGGCGGATCATCCCGTCGATCGGCCGCATCGACACCGCGGCGGTGGTGCTGGTCCTGGCGCTCAAGCTGATCGAACTGTCCGTCATCTCGCTGCTCATCGGCAGCGGCATCGCACTGCTGCCGCTGCTGCTGATCGCCATTCGCCAGATCCTCACGCTGCTGGTCTGGGTCTACATCGTGACCCTGATCGTCGAGGCCATCATGAGCTGGTTCGGTCCCTCGATGGCACACAACCCGCTCGCCGGGCTGTTGCGCGGCATCAACCGGCCGCTGCTGGCGCCGATCCGCCGCGTGCTGCCACCGCTCGGCATGATCGACCTGTCGCCGCTGATCGCCATCCTCGGCCTGAACATCCTGCTCATCCTGCTGCGCGCGCTGTGACCACGCCGGCCTGCATCGAGTGGCGCGGTTCGGTGCTGGTGCTGCGCGTGCGCGTACAGCCGCGCGCCGCGCGCGATCGCATCGGCGAGCTGCTGGACGACCGTCTCAAGGTGGCGATCACCGCGCCGCCGGTCGACGGTCAGGCCAACAGCCACCTGATCGCCTTTCTCGCCGGCTGCTTCGGCGTGCCGAAATCGCGCATCACCCTGGCGCAGGGCGAGACCGGCCGCAACAAGACCCTGCACATCGACCGGCCGGGCCGGCTGCCGCCACCGCTCACGGAATGAGGAGATGGCCACAGCGGTCACAGAGAAAAGAACAAAAATCCCAGCTCTCGCCGGGACGCTGGGAAAACACGAGCACCGGTCACTACTTCGCCTTTTCCCAGCATCCCGACGTTCCCGGCGAGAGCAACAAGTTTTTCCTCTGCGTCGTCTGCGGCAAAAAATCCTTTCCCCGGCTCCCGCTGCATCCCTCGCGGCACCACTTCGAAATGCCGTCTACACTCCATCTCACAGGGGCGCCGTTTTCGGCCGCCACCCATGACAACAACGAACACGCTCGAGGAGACTCCCCCATGAACACCTTCCGCAGATCGCTCGCATGGCTCACGATCGCCCTGACGGCCCTGTTCATCGGCACCGCGCAGGCAGAGAATTCCAAGGACATCGGCGACTACGTCGTGCACTACAACGCGCTGACCACCGACTTCCTGCAACCCGACATCGCCAAGGCGCACGGCATCACGCGCAGCGGAAGCCGCGCGATGGTGAACGTGACGGTGATGAAGAAGGTCATGGGACTCACGGCCCAGCCGAGCCGCGCCAGCGTGACCGGGCACGCCGTGAATCTGAGCCAGCAGATCAAGGGTCTGAACTTCCGCGAAACCAGCGACGGCGGCGCCATCTACTACATCGCCGACCTGCCGGTGAGTCATGAGGAGGTGCTCGACTTCCAGCTGGAGGTGACGCCCGAGGGCGGCAGGCCCGCGAACGTCAGTTTCCGTCAGCAGTTCTTCACCCGCTGACGCCCGCCGCAAGCCACAGCATGTAGCAACCGTAGAGCATCACCAGCACGCCCGCAGTGGCCTTCACCCCCGGGCGGCGCACGAAGTGCGCAAGCCGGGCGGCGAAGGCGCCCATTGCCAGCAGGTTCGGCAAGGTGCCGAGCCCGAAGGCGAGCATCAGCAGCGCACCCTCGACGGCGCCGCCCGCGGCAAGCGCCCAGATCAGCACGCTGTAGACCAGTCCGCAGGGCAGCCAGCCCCAGATCAGCCCGAGCCGCAGTGCACGTCCCGGCGTGGTCACCGGCATCAGACGACGCCCGAAGGGTTCGATGCGCCGCCACAACTGCGCGCCCGCACGCTCGACCCGCGCCACACCCTGCCACCAGCCGGCGAGATAGAGCCCGAGCGCGATCATGAACAGGCCGGCCAGCGTTTGCAGCACGAGCTGCGCGTGATGCACGCTGGCGAGGTTGGCGGCGAACCAGCCGATGCCGCCGGCGGCTGCACCCGCGACCACGTAACTGGCCATGCGGCCGCCGTTGTAGGCGAGCAGAAACGGCAGCGACGAGAGCATGTTCGCACGCGCCCGCCCTGGCAGGCCGAGACTCAACGCACCGACGATGCCGCCGCACATGCCGGCGCAGTGGACCCCGCCCAGCAGCCCTACCGCGAACGCAGCCAGATAGCCGCCGTGCTCGATCATGCGCGCTCACTCGCCGGGACCGCGAAACGATCGGACTGACCTGCGGCAAACACTGTAAAAAAAGGCATCGCGGCACCTCCCCACCCCAAAAACATCGTGCTATCGTATGCGCCGTCTGTACCGAACGCACCCAAACGACTGAATTCACCGACCAACCCGAAAGACGAGGAACGCTCAATGGCTGCAACCAAGAAGGCCGCTGCACCCGCCACCCCGAAGGCCCCGACCAAGTCCGAGATCCTGTCGCAGATCGCCGCCAAGACCGGCCTTGCGAAGAAGGACGTCTCCGCCGTGTTCGACTCGCTGAGCGAGATGATCGGCAAGAACCTGAAGGGCTCCAAGGCACCCGGCACCTTCGTGATGCCCGGCCTGCTGAAGATCAAGGTGATCAAGAAGCCCGCCACCAAGGCGCGCAAGGGCATCAACCCGTTCACCGGCGAAGAGACCGTATTCAAGGCCAAGCCGGCCCGCCGCGCGGTCAAGATCCAGCCGCTGAAGAACCTGAAGGACATGGCCTGATTCGAGGTCATCACGAGGCCGGGGATTCCCGGCCTCGTCATTTTTCCCCGCCCTCATCCATCGCACGGTGCTTGGCACGAATGAAGTCCACGTGCGGCACGTACAGCAGATCTGCGATCTTGCGAATCTGATACTCCTCCTGCGCATCGATGTGCCCGTCGGCACAGGCGACGCGCCACAGATCCTCGACCATGCGCCGCTTCTGCACCGCGTCGAAATTCTCGTTCACCAGCCGCACCAGCGGATGCAGTGACAACAGATCGTCACTCTCGGCGCGCGCCACGTCGAGCAACTCGTCGACTTCCGCATCACTCAATCCGAAGCTGCGTCGCAGCGCGTCGGCAATGACGGCGAGCTCCTCGTCGCGCACATGGAAGTCCGCCCGGCCCACCTCCAGCATCAGTGCCGCGGTGGCCAGGTGCAGGCGATGGGTCTCGCTGCCGCTCGCGGCCGGCGCGAGGCGGGTATCGAAGAATCTGCGTATGCGATCGATCATGGGTCGTCGAAGCCTTCCGGAGAAAAAATGCCCGTAGGAGCGGCGGCAGCCGCGATTGCGTTGTTTGGCCGGAGCGCCAAACCCATCGCGGCTGCCGCCGCT
>JAQVJI010000171.1 GCA_028695255.1 Chromatiales bacterium
GGATGTCCGCCATGCGGCGGGCGACGTGGATGATTGGAGGCATCGGCAGTTACCCGATCAGGCCAGCTTGACGCCGGTCTTTTTCATCGCACGTCGCAGGTCCGTATCGAGCGTTGCCAGCGGCAGGCCTTCGCGCAACGACAGTTCCAGATACGACGCATCGTAGGCCGACAGACCGAATCGCCGGGCCAGTTGCAGACTCCCGTCCAGTGCATGGACAGACGTGCTCGCATCGATACGGATGTTCATTTCCTGCAACAGACCGATGAACTCGCTGCTCCGCGCCTCGGTCAGCAGCGCCTTGGCCTCGGCGCGCGCGATGACGTTCGCGACCTCCAGCGACCATATCGCCGGCACCATGACCTCGGCCTCCGGCATTTCCAGGACATCGAGGACGTGGTTGGCATAATCCACGGCCTGCTTGCCGCCATCGCCGAACAACCAGCGCATGCTCACCGAATTGTCCAGCACCAGCCGCATCAGTCCCGCCCCTCCTCGATGAGTGCCTTGATGTCGACCCCGGCGATGACGGGATGCCTGGACATGAAACCGCGCATCTTCCGCGCCGCGGCGGCGCCGTCCCGACGCGCCGCCGACCCGCAGGGGACGAGTTCGGCGACCGGCCTGCCGCGCTGGGTGATGGTGAACCGCTCGCCGGTCTGCACCTTGCGCAGCAAGGCCGGCAGGTGGGTCTTGGTTTCGTAAGCGCCGATCTCGTCGTGTCGAGCCATGATCGTTCCTCTCTGTGAATAGACCAGTTTTTAGACCAGTCAGAAACCTGACGTCAAGTGGAAATCCGGTGACCGTTCCCCGCGCACCCATCATCGATGCCGCGTCGACCGTGGCGGTTAGACATCCTCCAGACGGATCAATACCATGACCCGCATGAAGACGATCCTGAGCCTGCTGTTCTTTCTCGCCCCCGCCCTCGCTGCCGCCTTCGATCTGCCGCAGAACGCACCGGTGCCGGGCGGCGTCGCCGTCGTCGCGCTCGAAGACGTGCCTGCGGGCACGCCTCCCGAGGTGCGCTATGAGGACCGTCCGGTGCTGGTGGTACGGCGTGAAGGCGCATGGCTGGCGCTGGTGGGTGTCTCGCTCGACGCGAAGACCGGCCGCCACGCGATCGAGGTACGCCAAAGCGGCGCCCAGCCGCGCACGCAGCACTTCGCGGTGGCGGACAAGCGTTACGAAGAACAACGGCTCACGGTGAAGAACCAGCGCATGGTCGACCCGAACCCGGACGACCTCGAACGCATCGCGCGCGAGCGGCGCATCACCCTCGACACCATCGCGACCTGGACCGACACCCTGCCCGATCTGCGGCTGTCGCTGCCGGTCGAGGGCCGGCTGTCGAGCAGCTTCGGCCTGCGGCGATTCTTCAACGACCAGCCGCGCCGGCCGCACAGCGGCATCGATCTCGCGGCGCCGACCGGCACGCCGATCCTGGCCGCGGCCGACGGCCGGGTCGTCACCACCGGCGACTTCTTCTTCTCCGGCAACATGGTCTACGTCGACCACGGTTCCGGACTCATGACCATGTACGCCCACCTGGACCGCATCGACGTCGCACCCGGCCAGGTGGTGCGGCGCGGCGAGCCGCTCGGCACGGTCGGCATGACCGGCCGCGTCACTGGCCCGCATCTGCACTGGACCGTCTATCTCAACCGCTACGCGGTCGATCCGAGCCTGTTCATCGGCGACGCACTCGCGCTCCGGGAGTGACGTGACGATCATCGATTTCCGCAACGGCACGAGGCACGCCGGCGGCATTTCCGACTAAACTCGTCACTCCCGAACAGCCACAAGGACGCACTGCCCCATGGACAGCCGATCGCCCGATCAATTGCTCGCACGCATGGCGCGCCTGAACGCCATCGGCGTGGCGCTATCGGCCGAGAAGGACATCGACCGCCTGCTGGAAACGATCCTGCTCGGCGCACGCGAAATCACCGGCGCCGACGGCGGTACGCTGTATACCGTGAGCGACGACGGCGAGTCCCTGAATTTCGCGATCATCCACACCGAGTCGCTCGGCTTCGCCATGGGCGGCAGCACCGGCCGGGACATCCCGTTCGAGCCGCTGCCGTTGTACCGCGAGGACGGCAGCCCGAACGACGGCATGGTCGCCACCTGCGCCGCGGTGCGTGGCATCACCATCGCGACGCCCGATGCCTATGCCGAGCAGGCCTACGATTTCACCGGCACGCGCGCCTTCGACCGGCAGACCGGCTACCGCTCGACTTCGTTTCTCACCGTGCCGCTGCGCGACCACGAGGACGCGATCATCGCGGTGCTGCAACTGCTCAACAAACAGGACGACGACGGACGGGTGATCCCGTTCGATGCCGACGACCGCCAACTGGTCGAGTCACTGGCCTCGCAGGCGGCGGTGGCGCTGACCAACCGGCACCTGATCGACGACCTGCAACGCCTGTTCGAATCCTTCATCGAACTCATCGCCGGCGCGATCGACGCCAAGTCGCCCTACACCGGCGGCCACTGCCGGCGCGTGCCGGAACTCACGCTGATGTTCGCCGACACCTGCGCCCGCGTGCAACACGGCCCGCTGGCCGACTTCACGATGAGCGAGGCCGACCGCTACGAACTCAAGATCGCGGGCTGGCTGCACGACTGCGGCAAGGTGACGACGCCCGAACACGTGGTCGACAAGTCCACCAAGCTGGAGACCATCTTCGATCGCGTCCATCTGCTCGATACCCGCTTCGAGGTGCTGAAGCGCGATGCCCGCATCGCATACCTGCAACGCCGCTTCGATGCGCTGGAAAGCGGCAATCCGGCGGACGCGACCGACGCCGCGGCCGAATACACGACCCTGCTGGCCGAACTCGACGCCGAACGCGAGTTCCTGCGCACCTGCAACATCGGCGGCGAATTCATGGACGAGGCGGCGCGCCAGCGCGTGCGCGACATCGCGACGCGGCGCTGGATCGGGCCGGACGGCGCCGAGCAACCGTTGCTGACCGAGGACGAGGTCTACAACCTCACCATCCCGAAGGGCACGCTGACGCCGGAGGAACGCGCCATCATCAACCGCCACATCGACGTCACGATCGAGATGCTGGAGGCGTTGCCGTTTCCCAAGGGGCTGCAACGCGTACCCGAATTCGCCGGCGGCCATCACGAACGCATGGACGGCAAGGGCTATCCGCGCGGCCTGACGCGCGAGCAATTGTCGGTGCAGGCACGCATCATGGGCATCGCCGACATCTTCGAGGCGCTGACCGCGCGCGACCGCCCGTACAAGGAAGGCAAGAAGCTGTCCGAGACGCTGCACATCATGGGACGCATGATGCAGGACGGACACATCGATCCCGACCTGTTCCGGGTCTTCGTCGAGGAAGGCGTGCATCGCGCGTATGCCGAGCGCTTCCTCGAACCGGCGCAGATCGACGAGGTCGATTGGGCTGCGATACCCGGATTCGAACACTGACGCTTCCAGAACCGGAGAAACCCGTATGCCGATCCATCACCTGCAACGTTGCCGCCGGGCCAGCCGTCGAGGTCTGACGCTGTTGCCGGCATTGCTGCTCGCGCTGTTGCTCGGGGCCTGCGAGCTTTCGGTCGGCACGTCCGAGCCCGAACCACCGCCGGCGCCACCGCCATCGGCACCGACGGCATTCACCATCGGCGGCACGGTCAGCGGTCTCAATGGTTCCGGCCTGGTATTGCAGAACAGCCGCTGGCGCGCGCAGGACGGCGGCAACAGCACCATCGTCCCCACGAACGGCCCGTTCCGTTTCGATGCCCTGCTGCCCAACGGCACTGCCTACGCCGTCAGCGTGCTGTCCCAACCGACCGCGCCGGACCAGACCTGCACCGTCACCAACGGCAGCGGCACGATCTTCAATGCCGACGTCGACGACGTGCGGGTCGACTGCGTAGACAATCCGCCGTTGACCTTCACCATCCGCGGCACGGTCAGCGGGCTCACGGGCAGCGGGCTGGTGTTGCAGAACAACGGCGGCGATGACCTTGCGATCGCCGCCAATGGCGCGTTCAGCTTCGAAACGCCGGTGGTGAACGGCGGTATCTATGCCGTAACGGTACTCACCCAACCCACCAGTCCGAATCAAACCTGCACCGTCGCCAACGGCAGCGGCACGGTCGCCGGCGCCAACGTCACGGATGTGGCCGTCACCTGCGTCACCGACACCTACACCGTCGGCGGCAGCGTCGGCGGGCTGAGTGGCAGCGGTCTGGTGCTCCGGAACAATGGCGGCAACAACCTCGCCATCAGCGGCAACGGCTCCTTCACCTTCAGCCAGGCGTTGCCGGACGGCACCGCCTACGCCGTCACCGTGCTCACGCAACCAACCGACCCGGCGCAGGTATGTGCCGTGCTCGATGGCAGCGGCATCGTCGCGGGCGCAAACGTCACCGATGTCGACGTCGGCTGTTTCGCTCCCGTCGTGTTGCAGGCCACGGCCGGCGACGCGTTGGTCGATCTGCTGTGGAACGCCGGCGACTATCCTGGCGCCAGCTTCAATCTGTGCCGTGCCGAACAGGCCATCGGCATCGCCTTCGACAACTGCGCCGCACTGAACGGCGGCATGCTGACCCCGAACGTCGCCAACCCGCACGTGGCCGAACCGCTGATCAACGGCACCAACTACTGGTTCCAACTGGAGGTCGTGCATGCCAGCGGTCACGTCACGTATTCGGAGGTCGTGCTGGCGACGCCGGTCGGCACCGCTGCCGGCCCGCTCAACGACACCGGCATCACCGACTGCGGCGAGGAGTTCAGCTATCCGGTCACGTGCCCTGCGGCCGGCTACCCGGGACAGGATGCGGAGTTCGGGCGCGATGCGGTGATCGGTCCGGGTGACAAGGTGGGCAGCGGCGACGCCGGGTTCGACTTCACGCGCCAATGCGTCAGCGGCGAGAAAGAGGGCGAAGGAACCTGCCCTGCGTACGTCGACGGCATCAGCGGTCTGGTCGCGGACGACGGCAATGACGACTGGGGCTGCACGCTCGACCACGTCACCGGCCTGACGTGGGAGGTGAAGGCACCCAATGACTCGAGCGACCGATATTTCGTCACGTCCTTTCAGTGGGCGGACGTCGCGGCCTACGCCGGCGGCATCAACGCCGCCACGCTCTGCGGCCACGACGACTGGCGCCTGCCCACGCTGGACGAGCTGTACTCGATCCTGCATCTGGGGGCCGTGGACCCGTCGATCGACGAGAACCACCTCGGCATTACCTGGTCCGGCGGATACTGGACCGTAACGCCCTACGCGCCGGATGCCGCGGACAGCGCCTGGCAGGTCGACTTCAATACCGGGTACTCGACGCCCGCACTGAAGACCGCGACGGGGCGCGTCCGACTGGTGCGTGGACCATGAACGCGAGGCGTCATGACCATCGAGCCCCGCCAATCGATCGCACAGCCTGGCGGAACGACGGCCGCCGGAGGAATCTCATCATGTCCAGAGTCGTATCGATACATCTCCTGATGGCAGCAGGCCTGATCGCTGCCGCCCTGCCCTGCATGGCTGCCGCCGATTGCACGGTCGGCCTGACACGGCCGGACGATCGTTATGCGAATCAGCTCGACGGCACGATCACCGACATGATCACCGGCCTGACGTGGAAGCAATGTTCCGAAGGGCAGATCTGGGACGACGTTTCCGGATGCACCGCGACCGCCGGGGCATTCATCTGGCAAGACGCCCTGCAACGGGCGGAGGACGTGAACGCAGGCGATGCCGGGGAAAATCTCGGTCACGACGACTGGCGCCTGCCCAACGTGAAGGAACTGCGCAGCCTGGTCGAGGCCGCCTGCCACGGCCCCGCCATCAACCAGACCCTGTTCCCGGCCACGCCCGCCGGCCATTACTGGTCCGCGTCGCCCGACCACCTCGAACCCGACGACGCGCGCCACGTCTCCTTCGACGACGGCAGCGACGCCGCCACGTCCAAAAACGACCAACTGCATGTGCGGCTGGTGCGTGGCGGCCTGCCGCCGGCCCCGATCATCATCCCCTGACCGGACGGACGCCGGCCGGCATGCCGCGGCA
>JAQVJI010000015.1:0-2082 GCA_028695255.1 Chromatiales bacterium
AGGCGCACGCCGGTGCGCGAGGAGTTGTAGTGCACCTCCCAGTCGGTGGCGAACAGCATGGCGATGTCGTCGTCGGTGAAGAAATCCGGCGCGCCGTGCGGGCCGTACATCACCGCGATGTCCCAGTCGTGGCCGTAGACCGGGATCGATGCCGCGGGCAGTGCCGCATCCGTCGCGGTGACATCCGGCGCGTGCAGATGCAGCACGTCGCCGACGCGCAGCGCGCGGCCGCCGTGGCCGCCAAAGCGTCCGAGCGTGAAGGTCGCCGCCGATCCCATGTAACGCGGTACGTCGAAACCGCCGCGCACGGCGAGACAGGCGCGTGCGCCGGCGCCCTCGATGGCACCGAGTCGGAGTGTCGCGCCGGCGGGTATCGACAGCGCCCGCCAGTACGGCAGTTCGCGTGTTGCGCCGTCGACGTTCAGCGTCGCCTTCATGCGCGCGCCGGTGAGCGCAATGGTGGTCGGTGCGTTGAAGCGCAGCGTCGGGCCGGTGACCGTCATTTCCAGCGCCGGCGCACCCGCGTCGTTGCCGAGCAGGCGGTTGGCGAGTCGGAACGCAAGCTCGTCCATCGGTCCCGACGGCGGCACGCCGACGTCCCAATGGCCGGTGCGGCCGGGCCAGTCCTGTAGCGTGGTCTGCGTGCCCGGCGCGAGGACCTCGACGCTGGCCGGCCGGTATTCGAAATCGAGCAGGCTGCGCGTGGTCTGGCGGCCTTCGCGGAATATCTCGCCCGCGACCACGGCACGCAGGTAGTCGAGATTGGTCTCGATGCCGTGCAGGCGCGTCGCCGCGAGCGCGCGTTCGAGTTGCGCCAGTGCGTCGGCGCGGTCGTTTCCATGCACGATCAGTTTCGCGAGCATCGGGTCGTAGTGCGGCGGCACCTCGCAGCCGGTCTCGACCCAGGCGTCGCAGCGCAGATTCTGCGGCAGCGCGACCTCGGTCAGCAGGCCCGACGAGGGCTGGAAATTGCGGCCCGGGTCCTCGGCGTACAGGCGCGCCTGGATCGAGCAGCCGCGCGGCGTCGGCACGCGCGTCTCCAGCCGCAGGTCGTCGCCGGCGGCGAGGCGGACCATCCATTCCACGAGGTCGACGCCCGTGACTTCCTCGGTCACACCGTGTTCGACCTGGAGTCGCGTGTTCACTTCGAGGAAATGGAACGCGCCGCTGTCGGCATCGAGCACGAACTCCACCGTGCCGGCGGAGCGGTAGTGCACCGAGCGTCCGAGACGCACCGCCGCGTCCAGCAGCGCCGCGCGCGTCGCGTCATCGAGTCGCGGCGCGGGCGTTTCCTCGATCACCTTCTGATTGCGCCGCTGCACCGAGCAGTCGCGTTCGCCGAGCGCGATCACCGCGCCCGCGCCGTCGCCGAACAACTGCACCTCGACGTGACGCGCGCGCTCGACGAATTTTTCGAGAAAGATGCCGCCCTGGCTGAAGTTGCCGCGCGCGAGCCGCGATACGGCATCGAAGGCCTGTTCGAGCTGGGCCGCGTCGCGGCAGAGCTGCATGCCGATGCCGCCGCCGCCGGCCGTGCTCTTGAGCATCACCGGATAGCCGACGCGCCGCGCTTCGTCGAGTGCCTGCGCCAGGTCGTCGAGCAGGCCGCTGCCCGGCAGCAGCGGCAGGCCGTTGGCGAGCGCGAGTTCGCGCGCGGTGTGCTTGAGTCCGAAGTCGCGCATCTGGCGCGGCGTCGGTCCGACGAAGGCGATGCCCGCCGCCTCGCAGGCCTCGGCGAAGGCCGCGTTCTCGGACAGGAAACCGTAGCCGGGATGGATCGCCTGCGCGCCGCTGTCGAGAGCGGCCTGGATGATGCGGTCCTGCCGCAGATAGCTCTCGGCGGCCGGCGGCGCGCCGATGCACAGGGCCGCGTCGGCCTCGCGCACGTGGCGCGCGTGACGATCGGCCTCCGAATACACGGCGATTGCGCCGACGCCCATGCGGCGCAGCGTGCGGATGATGCGGCAGGCGATCGCGCCGCGGTTGGCGATCAGGACCTTCTCGAACATGGTTGCGCTTCCACCATGCCGGGCCGTCCCGGCGCTGTCGGATCGGCGACGGGTCGTCCCGTGCCGGGGTTGT
>JAQVJI010000015.1:2182-13436 GCA_028695255.1 Chromatiales bacterium
TTCCGGCGCGCGGATCGTCAGCCGCACCGGCGTCGGGTTGTAGGCGTTGCAGGGATTGTTGAGCTGCGGGCAGTTGGAAATGAGCACGATCACGTCCATCTCCGCGCGCAGGTCGAGGTGCTTGCCGGGCGCCGAGATGCCGTCCTCGAAGGTCAGTCCGCCGGCCGCCGTCACCGGCACGTTCATGAAGAAATTGACGTTGCTCGCGAGGTCGCGCTTGTCCATGCCGCGCCCCCATTGCGCCAGCGCCAGCAGGTAGTTGTCGCGGCAGGAGTGCATGTACTTCTTTTCGAGCGCATAGCGCACGGTGTTGCTCTCGGCCGCGCAGGCGCCGCCCAGCGTGTCGTGACGGCCGCAGGTATCCTCGACGATGGTCACCAGCGCGTTGCCCTCGTTCGAGAGCAGGCGCGAGCCCTGGCCTAGATAGATGTTGCCCTGTTCGCGGATGGTGAGCTGCGCGTCGTAGCGCTCGCCCGGATCGGCGGCGTTGTAGAACAGCGTGTCGACCGCCTGATTGCCGTGCAGGTCGAGGATGCGCAGCACCTGGCCGTGCTCGAGTACGTGCATCCAGGGTTCGCCGGCCGGCAGTTCCTGGTCGTAGATCACGGCGTCTTCGATGGTCGCGTGCATGATCTTCTCCTCAGGCGTACAGGCGTTCGGTGTTGATGAAGCCGCGCGCGTTCTCGGGCCGGAAGTTGCGGCAATGGTCGTCCGCGCCGGGCGGATCGGAACGCCAGGCGGTCAGGCGCACGCGCGACGGATCGTAGCGTTCGGCCGTGTCGAGCGGATGCGGCGCGGTGGACAGTGCGACCAGCGCGTTCATCTCGAAGCGCAGATCGACGTGATCGCCGGCCTTCGAATGGCCGGCCATGAAATGCATGCTGCCCGCGTCGTCCACCGTGACCTTGGAAAACAGGTTGACGCAGGCCGGCAGGTCGCGGCGGCCGAGACCGTATTTGCCGAGCTCCACCAGCAGGCCGTCGCGGGCGTTGCGGAACATCGAATTGCGATGTTCCTGAAAGCGATGCACGCCCCACTTGCGTTCGAGCGTCGCGGCGTCGAGCAGGCCGCCGATCGGATCGTGCCAGCCGAGCGTGTCTTCGGTGATCGAGCACAGCACGCGTCCCATGTCGGAATACAGCACGAAGCCGCGCGTCAGATGCGCCGTGTGCTGTGCCTTGAGCGTGTCCGCCATGTTGTAGCGTTCGAGCTTCTCGTCGTCGTTGAACAGCACCATCGAGACGTTGGCGCCGCCCTCGGTGTCGGTCAGCCGGAGCGTCGTGCCGCGGCGCATCACGCCGGACCAGTGACAGCCGCCGGGCACGTGGTCCTCCCACAGCAGGCGCGCGGGGTCGGGCTGGGTCATGAATCGTCTCCTCGGCAATCGATCCGAAAATTGGAACGGAAAAAAGAAAGGGGGACGCCCGGACGCGCGGTCCGGGGTCCCCCCGCTGCGCAAGGGAGCAAGAGGCGTACCAGTGACGAAGATGGCGCAAGGCCGCGAAACGTCGTGATCTGAATGCTCGTTCATGCACCAGCGCGATGCGCATGTCTGGTCGCATGCACACCGCTGGTGCGTCGTCATCATCGCGGCGGAGCCGCTCCCACATGACCTCGTCGCCCGTGGGAGCGGCTCCGCCGCGATGATGGCCCGTGCACGCCCGTCATCGCGCTCGTCGATATCGACCCGGCACGGCACTTGCAGAACCGAACCGCAATGGGCATCTAGGGTTCCGGTCGTATCGACGACGTCGATGCGGCGGCTGGTCCGAGAGATGCCATCCAGGCCGATGGCCTGGACACACGGCGGGACAAAAGCCCGGGAGGACGACACAACGGAAGCGCGTGTGCGCGGTCCTCGTCCCTCCCCCCGTCGACGATCCGCACCCCGCCTCCGCTGTGACAGCTCGATCCATCACGACCACGAGGGGTGCATTCCAATGCGCAAGACCATCAAGCTCATCCTGCTCGCCTTGCTGCTGGCGGGCATCGCCGCCGGCGGCAACGCCTTCGCGCAGGAAAAGAAGAAATTCAAGCTCGCCTGGAGCATCTACGTCGGCTGGATGCCGTGGGACTACGCCGACCACAGCGGCATCGTGAAGAAGTGGGCCGACAAGTACGGCATCGAGATCGAGGTGGTGCAGATCAACGACTACGTCGAGTCGATCAACCAGTACACCGCCGGTGCCTTCGACGCCTGCGTCATGACCAACATGGACGCGCTGACCATCCCGGCCGCCGGCGGCGTCGATTCCACCGCGCTGATCGTCGGCGACTACTCCAACGGCAACGACGCGGTGGTGCTGAAGGGCGGCAAGACGTTGAAGGACATCAAGGGCCGCAACGTCAATCTGGTCGAGCTGTCGGTATCGCATTACCTGCTCGCGCGCGCGCTCGACTCGGTCGGCATGAGCGAGCGCGACGTCAAGGTCGTCAACACCTCAGACGCCGACATCGTCGCCGCCTTCACCACGCCGCAGGTCAACGCGGTCACGCTGTGGAATCCGCAGCTCGCCGAAGTGATGGCGATGCCGAATGCGGCCAAGGTCTTCGATTCGAGCCGGATCCCGGGCGAGATCCTCGACCTCACGGTCGCCAACAGCGACGTGCTCAAGGCCAATCCGGCCTTCGGCAAGGCGCTGGTCGGCGCCTGGTACGAGACGATGGCGATCATGGCGGCCGACGACGCCAAGGGCCGCGCCGCACGCGCCCACATGGGCGAGGCCTCCGGCACCGACCGCGCCGGCTACGAGGCGCAGCTCAAGGCGACGCACATGTACTACCAGCCCGCCGAAGGTGTCGCCTTCACGCGCAGCGAGCAGCTCGTGCAGACGATGGATCACGTGCGCAAGTTTTCCTTCGCGCACGGCCTGCTCGGCGAGGGCGCGCGCAGCGCGGATGCCGTCGGCATCGCCTTCCCGGGCGGCAAGATGCTCGGCAACGCGCGCAATCTGAAGCTGCGCTTCGACGACGCCTGGATGCAGATGGCGGCGGAGGGGAAGCTCTGATCGACGCGCACCCGCAGGAGCGCCGGCAGGCGCGATAGCGGCGTCTGCTGCGTGCCGCGTTCATCGCGCCTGTCGGCGCTCCTGCGGGCAAGCCCTCACGCATGGCCAACCCTTGAGACCACGATCTGCCGCATGCGCCTCGTGAACCGCAAACCCGGACGCATGGCCGCGCTGTCGCTCGGCGCGCTGCCGTTCGTCCTGCTGCTGATCGCCTATCTGGTCGCCTCCGGCCTGCGTCTGGCGGAGAACCCGGACGACAAGCTCATGCCGTCCTTCGCGAGCATCGGCGCGGCGATCCATCAGGTCGCGTTCACCGAGAACCCGCGCAGCGGCGAGATCGTGTTGTGGTCCGACACCTGGGCCAGTCTGAAGCGGCTCGGCATCGCGCTCGGCGCGAGTGCGCTGATCGGGCTCTGTCTCGGCATCCTGATTGGCATCGTGCCGTATCTGCGCGCGGCGCTGGCGCCCTTCATCACCGCGCTGTCGATGATTCCGCCGCTCGCCATCCTGCCGATCCTGTTCATCGTCTTCGGCCTCGACGAACTCTCCAAGGTGATGCTGATCGTCATCGGCATCGCGCCCTTCATCGTGCGCGACATCGCGCTGCGCGTCGGCGAACTGCCGGCCGAGCAGCTCATCAAGGCGCAGACGCTCGGCGCCGGGAGCTGGCCGCTGATGCTGCGCGTGGTGCTGCCGCAGATGTGGCCGCGCCTGATCGACGCGCTGCGCCTGTCGCTCGGCGCGGCCTGGCTGTTCCTGATCGCCGCCGAGGCGATCGCCTCCACCGACGGTCTCGGCTATCGCATCTTCCTGGTGCGGCGCTATCTGTCGATGGACATCATCCTGCCCTACGTCGTGTGGATCACGCTGCTCGCGTTCTGCATGGACTACGCGCTGCGTCTGCTGTCGCGGCGCTTGTTTCCGTGGGCCGAGGCGGGGGCGCGACGATGAACATCATCTCGGTCAGGAAGCTGTGGAAGACCTACGGCGAGCAGGTGGTGCTCGAAAATCTCAACCTCGAAGTGAAGGAGCACGAGTTCGTCACCATCGTCGGCGCCTCCGGCTGCGGCAAGACCACCTTCCTGCGCATGCTGCTCGGACAGGAAGCGCCGAGCCGCGGCGAATTCCTGCTCGACGGACGTCCGCTGCCGAACGAACCCGGACCGGACCGCGGCATCGTGTTCCAGCGCTATTCGGTGTTTCCGCATCTCACGGTGCTGGAGAACGTGATGCTCGGCCTCGAACTCGACGGTCGCTCGCCGTCGGCGCGTCTGCTCGGCCGCGCCTTCGGCAGTCGGCGCCGCGAGGCGCGCGAACGCGCGCGGGCGATGCTGGTCGAGGTCGGTCTCGATGCCGCGCGCGACAAGTATCCGTCGATGCTCTCGGGCGGCATGCAGCAGCGGCTGTCGATCGCGCAGTCGGTGATATGCAATCCGCGCATCCTGCTGCTCGACGAACCCTTCGGCGCGCTCGATCCCGGCATCTCGAGCGACATGCACCGGCTGATCCTGCGTCTGTGGGAACGTCATCGCATGACCATTTTCATGATCACGCACGACCTCCGGGAAGGCTTCGAGCTCGGCACGCGCCTGCTGGTGTTCGACAAGACGCGCCTCGATGCGCAGGCGCCCGACGCCTTCGGCGCCACCATCACCTATGACATCCCGCTCAACGTCAAGGGCAACCGGCTGTTGCAGGAACTCGACGCCGCGACCGCGCGCACGGAGCGGTTCCGCGAGGAGGTCGAACTTGCCTGAACCGGCGCGGGGCGATGCGTTCTTTCGGTGCGCGACCGCACGGCAGGGATTCAATACGGTGCGTGCGATGCACCGTCCGTGCGCGACCGGCCGGCGCAAGTGTCGATGAACAACCGTGTTTTTGCCTGTGCACGACACATGGCATTGCAATTGCACCATCCCGGTGCCAACAACCCACCCAACCAGGGAGAACTTCCGCATGGCAAACAAACGTTCATGGCTCAAGCCGGTGGCGACTGCCGCCACGGCGCTGGCGATCGGTCTCGGCGCTTCGCTCGCGAGCGCGGCCGACACCATCAAGGTCGGCATCCTGCATTCGCTGTCCGGCACGATGGCGATCTCCGAGACCACGCTCAAGGACACGATGCTCATGCTCATCGACGAGCAGAACAAGAAGGGCGGCCTGCTCGGCAAGAAGCTCGAACCCGTGGTCGTCGATCCGGCCTCCAACTGGCCGCTGTTCGCCGAGAAGGCGCGCGAACTGCTGGTGAAGGACAAGGTCGACGCGGTGTTCGGCTGCTGGACCTCGGTGTCGCGCAAGTCGGTGCTGCCGGTGTTCGAGGAGCTGAACGGCATCCTGTTCTATCCGGTGCAGTACGAGGGTGAGGAATCCTCGCGCAACGTGTTCTACACCGGTGCGGCGCCGAATCAGCAGGCGATCCCGGCGGTCGACTACCTGATGAAGGAAGTCGGCGTGAAGCGCTGGGTGCTGGCCGGCACCGACTACGTCTATCCGCGCACCACCAACAAGATCCTGGAGGCCTACCTGAAGGCCAAGGGCGTGGCCGACGCCGACATCATGATCAACTACACGCCGTTCGGTCATTCCGACTGGCAGAGCATCGTGGCCGACATCAAGAAGTTCGGCTCGGCGGGCAAGAAGACGGCGGTGGTCTCGACCATCAACGGCGACGCCAACGTGCCCTTCTACAAGGAACTCGGCAACCAGAAGATCTCGGCCGAGGACATTCCGGTGGTCGCCTTCTCGGTCGGTGAGGAAGAACTCTCCGGCATCGACACCAAGCCACTGCTCGGCCATCTCGCTGCCTGGAACTATTTCATGAGCATCGAGGACAAGACCAATTCCGAGTTCATCAAGAAGTGGCACGCCTTCATCAAGGACAAGAAGCGCGTCACCAACGACCCGATGGAAGCGCATTACATCGGCTTCAACATGTGGGTGAAGGCGGTCGAGAAGGCCAAGTCCACCGATCCGGACAAGGTCATCGACGCCATCATCGGCGTGAAGGTGCCGAACCTCACCGGCGGCACCTCCGAGATGCTGCCGAACCACCACATCACCAAGCCGGTGCTGATCGGCGAGATCCAGGAAGACGGTCAGTTCGCGACCGTGTGGCAGACCAAGGGCCTGGTGCCGGGCGACGCCTGGTCCGACTTCCTGCCGGGCAGCAAGGACATCGAGGCCGACTGGGTGTCGCTCAAGTGCGGCAACTACAACAGCAAGACCAAGAAATGCTCGGGTCAGAACTTCTGATCCGATGCGTGAGCCGTAAGGCGCAAGGCGTGGGGGATCACCCCACGCCTTCGCTTTCGACCGTCCATCACAAGGACCATGCAGTGAAATCACCGAATTCATTCATGCCAGCATTGCTGTTCCTGCTTGCGCTCGCATCGATGCCGCTGGGCGCGCAGGAGACGGATGCCGGCAGCATGCAGGACACGCTCGCCGTCGAGGCGGTGGCGCCGGATTTCACCGCGTCGATCGCGCGACTCGGCGGCGGCAATTTCAGTGAACGCCGCGAGGCCGCCATCGCGATTGCAGACAGCGGCGACGAACGATCCCTGAACGTGCTCACGGCCCTGCTCGAAGGCCGTCTGTATACCGCGTCGGCGATCGACGCCGAGGCGGAAGACGCGCCGCCGCGCGTGCTGCTGGCCGAATCCGATGCCGATGACGCGCCGCTGCGCGACATCCTGAACAATGAATCCGCGGGCACGCTCGCGGAGGTCGAGACGCGCCGCATTCCACTCAACAACGCCCTGCGCGGCACGCTGCGCAACCTGATCGCGCGCCTGAGCCTGGCCGACGCGAATCCGGCGGTGCGCCTCGATGCCGCGAAGCGCCTGCTGGCGGCCGGTACCGCGCCTGAGCTGGCGCCGCTGCTGCGCGAACGCCTGGATGCCGAAACCGACGATCGCGTGCGCGATGCGCTCGCACTCGTGCTCGCGCTGGCCGAGACCAACGACGATACGGTCGAGGTGCGCATCGCCGCCGTCGAGGTCCTGAGCGGCGCGCTTGATCCCGAGGTACGCGCGCGCCTCGCCGAACTCATGGCGAACGATGCCGAACCGGCGGTACAGCGCGCGGCGCGCGCCGCGCTCGATTCGATCCAGACGCGCATCGAGTTCTACCGCTTCGCCGAAAACCTGTTCTTCGGCCTGAGTCTGGGCTCGGTGCTGCTGCTGGCCGCGATCGGACTCGCCATCACCTTTGGCGTGATGGGCGTCATCAACATGGCGCACGGCGAACTCATCATGATCGGCGCCTACACCACCTGGGTGGTGCAGCAATGGATGCCGAACCACATCGAATGGAGCGTGCTGGTGGCGATCCCCGCCGCGTTCCTGGTCGCCGGTCTGGTCGGCGTCGCGATCGAACGCGGCGTGATCCGCTTCCTCTACGGCCGTCCGCTCGAAACCCTGCTCGCGACCTTCGGCATCAGCCTGATCCTGCAACAGGCCGTGCGTTCGATCTTCTCGCCGCTCAACCGCGCGGTGTCGACGCCGTCCTGGATGAGCGGTTCGCTGGAGATCAATCCGGTGCTGTCCATCACCTGGAACCGGCTCTACGTGCTGATTTTCGCGCTCATCGTGTTCGCCGCGCTGCTTGCCGTACTGAAGAAGACCAGCCTCGGCCTCAAGGTGCGCGCGGTCTCGCAGAACCGCGCCATGGCGCGCGCCTGCGGCGTGCGTGCCGACTGGGTGGATGCGATGACCTTCGGCCTCGGCGCCGGCATCGCGGGCGTCGCGGGCGTGGCGCTGTCGCAACTCACCAACGTCGGACCGAATCTCGGTCAGGCCTACATCATCGACTCGTTCATGGTGGTGGTGTTCGGCGGCGTCGGCAATCTGTGGGGCACGCTGGTCGGCGCGATGGGCCTCGGCGTGGTCAACAAGTTCCTCGAACCCTGGTCGGGCGCGGTGCTGGCGAAGATCCTCGTGCTGGTGCTGCTGATCTTGTTCATCCAGAAGCGGCCGCGGGGCCTGTTCCCGCAGAAGGGCCGCGCGGCGGAGGGCTGAGAACATGCTGACCCGACGCCTGTTCCTGTCCGATCGCGGCGGCATGGTCACGCTGGCGCTGCTGCTTGCGCTCGGTATCGTCGTGCCGCTGTTGAATCTCGTCGTGCCGGCCGATTCGCCGCTGCACGTTTCCACCTACACCGTGACGCTGATCGGCAAGTTCCTGTGCTATGCGCTGCTCGCGCTGTCGATCGATCTGATCTGGGGTTTCGGCGGCATCCTCACGCTCGGTCACGGCGCCTTCTTCGCGCTCGGCGGCTACTGCATGGGCATGTATCTGATGCGTCAGATCGGCGCGCGCGGCGTGTACGGCAACGCCGAACTGCCGGATTTCATGGTGTTTCTGAACTGGACCGAACTGCCCTGGTACTGGTTCGGCTTCGACATGTTCTGGTTCGCCATGCTCATGGTCGTGCTGGTGCCGGGCACGCTCGCGCTGGTGTTCGGCTGGTTCGCCTTCCGCTCGCGCGTCACCGGCGTGTATCTGTCGATCATGACGCAGGCACTGGTATTCGCGCTCATGCTCGCCTTCTTCCGCAACGAGATGGGTTTCGGCGGCAACAACGGCCTGACCGACTTCAAGGACATCCTTGGCTTCGACATCCAGGCCGACGGCACGCGCATCGCGCTGTTCCTCGCCTCGGTGATCGCGCTCATGCTGGCCTACGTCGCGAGCCGCTTCATCGTCACCTCGCGCATGGGCCGCGTGGTGACGGCGATCCGTGACGCCGAAGGACGCGCGCGCTTCTCCGGCTATCGCGTCGAGGCCTACATGCTGTGGCTGTTCGTGTTCTCGGCCATGATGGCCGGCGTCGCGGGCGCGCTGTTCGTGCCGCAGGTCGGCATCATCAATCCGGGCGAGTTCTCGCCGCTCAACTCCATCGAGCAGGTGGTATGGGTCGCGGTCGGCGGACGCGGCACGCTGTTCGGTTCCATCGTCGGCGCGTTCTCGGTCAACTACGCCAAGACCTGGTTCACCTCGTCCTGGCCCGAGGCCTGGCTGTTCGCGCTCGGCGCACTGTTCGTGCTGGTGACGCTGTTCCTGCCGCGCGGCATCGTCGGTCTGCTGCGCCGCCGCCGCGCCGGAGGTGACGCATGAGTCTGCTGCAACAGACGCGCGAGACCATGCGGCGCGACCGCGTGTTCGACTTCATGCTGCCGAGGCCCGACTTCGCGCAGTCGCTCGACACGCGCCATGGACCGATCCTGTACGTCGAGGGTGTGAGCGTGAGCTTCGACGGCTTCCGTGCGCTGAACGATCTCACGCTGTACATCGACGACGGCGAGTTGCGCTGCATCATCGGACCGAACGGCGCCGGCAAGACCACCATGATGGACGTCATCACCGGCAAGACGCGGCCCGATGCCGGCAGCGTGTTCTTCGGTCAGAGCATCGACCTGCTGCGCCTGTCGGAACACGAGATCGCGCAGGGCGGCATCGGCCGCAAGTTCCAGAAGCCGACCGTGTTCGAGGCGCTGTCCGTGTTCGAGAACCTCGAACTCGCGATGGCCTCCGACAAGCGCGTGTGGGCGACGCTGTTCCATCGCCTGTCGGGCGAACAGCGCGACCGCATCGACGAGGTGCTGGCGCTGATCCGCCTGTCCGATCTGCGCGACCAGCGCGCGGGCGCCCTCTCGCACGGCCAGAAGCAATGGCTCGAAATCGGCATGCTGCTGATGCAGAACCCGCGCGTGCTGCTGGTCGACGAACCGGTCGCCGGCATGACCGGCGAGGAGACGGAACGCACGGCCGAACTGCTGATCTCGCTCGCCGGCCGTCACTCCGTCGTCGTCGTCGAACACGACATGGCCTTCGTGCGCTCGATCGCGCGCAAGGTGACGGTGCTGCATCAGGGCAGCGTGCTGGCCGAGGGCAGCATGGATCAGATCCAGAACGATCCGCGCGTCATCGAAGTTTATCTCGGAGAATGACGATGTTGCGCGTGGAAAAGCTCAACCAGTTCTACGGCGAGAGCCACACGCTGTGGAATCTCGACCTGGAAATTCCCAAGGGCAGTTGCGCCTGCCTGATGGGCCGCAACGGCGTCGGCAAGACCACGCTGCTCAAGTGCGTGCTCGGCCTGCTGCCGCTGCGCGGCGGCGACGTCCGTTTCGACGGCAAGCCGATCACGCGCCTGTCGACCGAGGCACGGGCGCGTGCCGGCATCGGCTACGTGCCGCAGGGGCGCGAGATCTTCCCGCTGCTGACGGTGGAAGAGAATCTGCGCATCTCGCTCGGCGCGCGCGGCGACGGCCTGAAGAAGATTCCGGAACGCATCTACGAACTGTTCCCGGTGCTGAAGGAGATGCGCGGCCGACGTGGCGGCGATCTCTCCGGCGGCCAGCAGCAGCAGCTCGCGATCGGCCGCGCGCTGGTGCTCGATCCCAAGCTGCTGATCCTCGACGAGCCGACCGAGGGCATCCAGCCCAACATCGTGCGCGAGATCGGCGACGTGATCCGGCGCCTGAACGAGGAACAGGGCCTGACCGTGCTGCTGGTGGAACAGAAGCTGCCGTTCGCACGCCGCGTCGGCGACGAATTCTTCATCATGGAAAAGGGTGCGGTGCAGGCGCAGGGCGCGATGAGTGAACTCGGGGATGAACTGGTGCGGCAATACCTGAGTGTGTAGGAGCGCCGGCAGGCGCGATGAACGCGGCAGTGACGCGAGCCCCATAATCGCGCCTTCCGGCGCTCCTGCGGCCGTGATCCGCATCGACGTGTATATGATGTCCGGTCATGAACGGCATTGAACCCATGGACAACGGCTGGCCCGCCCGTCTGGCCCTCGGTTTCGAGCGCCGCGACGAACGCACGGTGCTGGCGCACGCGGAGCACGCCGGACCGCTGCGCGTACAGCGCGCGTTTCATCCGGAAGGCCCGGCCTGTCCGCATGTGTATCTGTTGCATCCGCCGGGCGGACTGGTGCCCGGCGATGCGCTGGACATCGATCTTGCGCTCGCCGCCGGCAGCCGTGCGCTGATCACGACGCCGGCCTCCGGCAAGGTCTACGGCGTCGGCGAACGGCGCCTGCCGCAGCGCCAGACGGTGAGCGCGCGGGTCGACGACGGCGCGACGCTCGAATGGTTGCCGCAGGACACGATCGTGTTCGACGGCGCCGACGCGACGCTGGAATCGCGCTTCGATCTCGGCGCCGATGCACGGCTCGTCGCCTGGGAGATCGTGACGCTCGGACGCGCGGCCGGTGCTGCGCCGTTCCTGCGGGGGCG
>JAQVJI010000015.1:13536-25263 GCA_028695255.1 Chromatiales bacterium
CCGCGAGAAAGACAAGCTGCTGCTGTTCACCGCCGCGCTGCTCGCCGAGCGGCGCAAGGCGCGCGGCGTGAAGCTGAATTATCCGGAGGCGATGGCGCTGATCTCGGCCGCCATCCTCGAAGGTGCGCGTGACGGCCGCACGGTAGCCGAACTCATGAGTCTCGGTCGCACGGTGCTGACGCGCGCGGACGTGATGGAGGGCGTGGCCGAGATGATCCCCGAGGTGCAGGTCGAGGCCACCTTCCCCGACGGCACCAAGCTCGTTACCGTGCACGAACCCATCGTCTGAGGAGGCGGCCATGATTCCCGGCGAAGTCATCACCGAGCAGGGCGAGATCGCCCTCAATCCCGAACGCGAGCGCATTTCGCTGCGCGTCGCCAACACCGGCGACCGGCCGGTGCAGGTCGGTTCGCACTATCACTTCTTCGAGACCAATCCCGCGCTCGACTTCGAACGCGAGCGTGCGCGCGGCTTCCGCCTCGACATCCCGGCCGGCACGGCCGTGCGTTTCGAGCCGGGTCAGACGCGCGAGGTCAGGCTCGTGCGCTACGCCGGCGACGGCCTCGTGTACGGATTCCGCGGCGACGTGATGGGCAAACTCTGAGGGAGACACGGACATGACGACGATCGACCGCCGCGCCTATGCGGACATGTACGGACCGACCACCGGCGACCGCGTGAGGCTCGCCGACACCGAACTCTTCATCGAGGTGGAGAAGGACTGCACGCTCTACGGCGAAGAGGTGAAGTTCGGCGGCGGCAAGGTGATCCGCGACGGCATGGGCCAGAGCCAGCGTTCCTGCCTGGAAACGCCCGACACCGTCATCACCAATGCGCTGATCGTCGATTGGTGGGGCATCGTCAAGGCCGACGTCGCGATCGAGGACGGGCGTATCGCCGCCATCGGCAAGGCCGGCAATCCCGACGTGCAGCCGGGCGTGAACATCGTCATCGGTCCCGGCACCGAGATCATCGCGGGCGAGGGCCAGATCCTCACCGCGGGCGGCATCGACGCGCACATCCACTTCATCTGTCCGCAACAGATCGAAGAGGCGCTGATGTCCGGCGTCACCACCATGCTCGGTGGCGGCACCGGACCCGCGACCGGCACCAACGCCACCACCTGCACGCCCGGCCCCTGGCACATCGGCAGGATGCTCCAGGCCGCCGAGGCCTTCCCGATGAATCTCGGCTTTCTCGGCAAGGGCAACGCGAGCCTGCCGCAGGGGCTCGAAGAACAGGTGAAGGCCGGCGCGATGAGTCTCAAATTGCACGAGGACTGGGGCACGACGCCGGCCGCCATCGACTGCTGCCTGCGCGTCGCCGACGAATACGACGTGCAGGTCGCGATCCACACCGACACGCTGAACGAATCGGGTTTCGTCGAGGACACGCTGAAGGCGATCGACGGGCGCGTGATCCACACCTATCACACCGAAGGCGCGGGCGGTGGTCATGCGCCCGACATCATCCGCGCCTGCGGCGAACCGAACATCCTGCCCTCGTCGACCAATCCGACGCGCCCCTACACCGTCAACACCGTCGACGAACACCTCGACATGCTGATGGTCTGCCACCACCTCGACCCCGCGATTCCGGAAGACGTCGCCTTCGCCGAATCGCGCATCCGGCGCGAGACCATCGCCGCCGAGGACATCCTGCACGACCTCGGCGCCTTCAGCATGATCGCCTCCGACTCGCAGGCGATGGGCCGCGTCGGCGAAGTCATTTCGCGCACCTGGCAGACCGCACACAAGATGAAGGTGCAGCGTGGCGCACTGCCGGGTGACGGTCGCGCCGACAACCTGCGCGTGAAACGCTACGTCGCGAAATACACCATCAACCCGGCCATCACGCACGGCATCGCGCACGTCGTCGGCTCGGTCGAGGTCGGCAAGCTCGCCGATCTGGTGTTGTGGAAACCGGCCTTCTTCGGCGTCAAGCCAAGCCTCATCATCAAGGGCGGCATGATCGCCGCCGCACCGATGGGCGATCCCAACGCCTCGATCCCGACACCGCAGCCCGTGCACTACCGGCCGATGTTCGGCGCCTTCGGCCGCGCGCTCACCGTCACCTCGGTCAGCTTCGTCTCGCAGGCCGCGCTAGATGCCCGTATCGGTGAAACGCTTGGACTCGCGAAGACGCTCGTCGCCGTGCGCGGCACGCGCAACATCTCCAAGCGCGACATGAAGCTCAACGACGCGATGCCGAAGATACACGTCGACCCGCAGACCTACGTCGTCACCGCCGACGGAGAACCGCTCACCTGCGAGCCGGCGAGCGTGCTGCCGCTCGCGCAGCGCTATTTCCTGTTCTGATGCGGGTGTGGATGATGATTGTCTCCTTGCCTGGCTGCCGCCACGCCCCTCATCCGGCCCTTCGGGCCACCTTCTCCCGCGGGGAGAAGGGAATGAGTCGCGACACCTCGAAGTCACGGCTTCGCCTTCGTGCATGCGAGGTCATGAACCGCATGCCGACGGAGCGCGCGCGTCGGTTTGTCTGCGTCGCAAAATGAATGCCCCCTCCCCCTCGATGGGGGAGGGCCGGGGAGAGGGTGAGGAAACAGGCGCCATGCTCGAAATCCATCGCAAACTCGAAACACCACCGCCGCCGGACACCGCCGGCGCGCTGATCCTGGAACTGCCGTTCGAACTGCGTCAGAAGAGCCGCCTGCGTACGACCACGACCTGCGGCCGCGAGATCGGCCTGTTCCTCGAACGCGGCGGCGTGCTCCTCGACGGCGACTGGCTGCGCGCCGACGACGGCACGCTCGTCCACGTCCGCGCCGCGCCCGAGACGGTTTCCGAAACGCGCTGCGCAGACCCGCGCCAACTCGCCCGCACCGCGTATCACCTGGGCAACCGCCACGTCGCCCTCGAAGTCGGCGACGGCTGGCTGCGCTGGCAGCACGACCACGTCCTCGACGACATGGTGCGCGGCCTCGGCCTCGCCGTCGAAGTACGCCAATCGCCGTTCCAGCCCGAGAGCGGCGCCTATCACGCGCTCGCCTCACATGAGCACGCGCATCATCACCACGATTAGCGCACAGCCGTAGGAGTTTGTGGGTGGGCAAAGCGCAGCGTGCCCACGCGGCGGCGGTGTCCAAACGCACGTCGCTACACGCGGCCGTAGGTCAGGTTGCGCGCGAGCGCTACCTGACGGCGTACCGCGCCGATGTTACCGCTACGCTCCCATCAATCGCCGCAGGTGCAGCGTCAGCGGCACGGACAGCGGTTCGAGTCTTGCACGCAGGCCGGCGCCGACGGCGTCGGTGCTGCCGAGGATCGGGGCGAGCAGGGGTTCGCCGAAGTGAGAAAGGACGAGCAGGCTTTCGATGAGCGGGCGCTCGTCGGGCAGGGCTTCGATGAGCGCCTGTAACTGGGCCTGGCGTGCGGGATCGCTGCTGCCGGGATCGAGTGCGACGGCGCGTTCGAGCAGGACGTCGACGTCGCGATGACGCGGGGCGTCGCCGCGCACGCCTTCGAAATATTCCCAGATGGCCTCGAACAGGTGAATCGCGACCGCCGGGTCGGCGGCCTTTTCGAGCGTGCGCAATGCGGTGGCGAGGAAGGCCTGCCCGGGCGCCGCGAGCACGCGCGCGAGCTGGCGGGCGTAGACGTTGCCGGCGTCGGCGAGCGCGTCGAGCGTTGCGGCGAGTTCGGCCGCGCGCGGATGCGCTGCGGCGGTTTCGGGCAGCGCATCGGGCCGGGCCTTGAGGAAGCCGACGCGCCAGGCCGGTTTGCGCTGGCCCTTGGCCCACAGGCTGTGGCATGTGGTTTCGTCGATCAGGTCTGCCTGCAACACGAGCCGTACCGATTCGGCGATGTGGTGTGGATTTTCCTCGTAGGGCAGGAATTCGATCAGGAAGGCGGCGAGCACGCGGCCCATCTCGCCCTGCACGATCGCCTCGCGCGCGAGCATGGCGCGCGCGTGTTCGGCCGAGTGTTCGGCCCACCAGGCGCGGCGCGCGAGTTCGTCGGTGAGACCCGGCGCATGCACGACCGCCGTCACCGCCTCGGGCTCGCCGAGCCTGAGCAGGCCTTCGAGGTTGTCGCTGCGCATCTGGCCCATGCGCGTCCAGCGCTTGAGGAACACGGGATAGCCGCGCGTGGAGCCGAGCGCGTGCATCGACAGCAGTTCGCGCACCTTGCGCAGGTAGCGTTCGTGGGCGCAGTTCGGGTTGAGCTGGATCTTCGCTTCGCCGCGCGCGGTGAGGCCGTGCAGCAGCATCTTGCCCTCGTCGATGCGCAGGGCGAGCAGCTCCTGCTTGAGTAGGACGTTGAGGCGCAGGCTGTCTTCGGGAGCGAGAGACATGGGAATCAGTTCAACTGCACGCGCTGGCCGAACGGCACCGGCTTGCGGCCCTTGACCAGCCACAGCACGGGAAAGTGCGGCGCGTGCGCGGGGAAGCGGCCCTGCGCGTCGGTGAAATAGACCAGCAGGTCGGGTGCGCGATCGAGCCTGTCGGCCCACTCGAACACCGGGCGGAAATCGGTGCCGCCGCCGCCGGTGAAGCGTTCGGGCAGCGCGAAGGTCTCCCAGGGTTCGAAGGTCCACGGGCCTTCGGGCACCAAACGTTCGTCGCAGGCGTGCAGCGTGAGACGCGCGCGCAACTGGCCCTTGATGGCATCGATCTCGCTCACGAACTCGCCCATCTCCTCGCGCGTGATGGAGCCGCTGACGTCGATCGCGACCGCCACGTCGAGCTGCTGGCTGCGCAGGCTGGGCAGGATCGCGGGATCGCCGCGGCGCGTGCTCGGGCGGCTGTAGTTGTAGTCGTCGCGCGCCTGCGCGCTCATGTAGCGTGCGAGCAGCATGCGCCACGGCAGTTGCGGCGCGAGCAGGTAGTCGACCAGACGCGCGAGTTCGCCGCCGAGCTTGCCGGCCTGACGCGCCTGCTGGGCGGCGCCGGCCAGGCGTTGCTGCCATTGCTGCGCGAGTTCTTCTCTTTCCTTCTCGGACAGCGGCGGCGGCTGGCGACCGCCCGCGTTTTCATCCGGGGAAGGCTGCGGCGACTGGCCCTTGCCCTTGCCCTGATCATCGTCGCGTTCGGACTGCGGTGGCGGCGGCCGGTCGTCCTGGTTGCCCTGCCGATCCTCGGGCCGGTCGTAGACGTGCTGGTCGAGCGTCGACTCGTTCGGGTTGTCCTCGATGTAGGGGTAGATCTCCTCCGCGGCCATGCCGGCGTAGCTGCGTTCGTACAGCATGCCGGGCGGCGGCGTGAGACCGTCGTCGATGAGTATCGGATTGATCGCGAAATCGCAGGCCAGGTCCCAGCGGTGTTTGGCGCGATGGCCGCGGCGCGCGAAATGCTGGAGCGCGCAGTGCAGCGCCTCGTGCGCGAGCACGAACTGCGTCTCGGCCGGCGTGAGTTCGGCGATGTAGGCCGGGTTGTAGTAGAAACGCCGCGCATCCGTCGCCGTCGTGTCGCACCAGTCGCCCTCCACCGCCTGCAGGGGCAGGCGCAGCACCAGCGCACCGAGGAACGGCTTGTCGAGGATCAGTCGCGTGCGTGCGGCGGCGAGCTTGGTTGCGGGATCGGTCGGGATCATCCTGGAAACCGCACACTCGAACGCGTAGCGGCCTCACCCGAAAGGTGAGACATGCAAAAGCCGGGATGTTTCGTATCAGCAGACACTTGTTTCAGCCTTGAAGCGGTCAACTGCGGTTTCCAGGATCACTCGTACAGCATCAGTTCCGCCACGTCCTCCGACCAGCGTGCGAACTGCGGCAGGCCGAACAGCGCATCGCCGAGCGCGCGGTGCAGGTCGGAGACCATCATCACGCCCATCTCGCGGGCGTGAAAACGGCCGGCGTAGTCGAGGATGTGGCCGTGCACGGTCTCGGCATCCGGCGTGCCGCGGGCGCGGATGGCGCGGCCGACCAGCGCGGCGGCGACGGCGTATTGCAGATCGATGTCGCGCGGCGGCGGCACGGGTTCGCCGCGCAGGATGGCGTCGAGGTCGGGCATCTGGTCGAGGTGCGCGATGAAGGCCGCGAGTTCGATGCCGGGCGCCTTGCCGATGCAGGCCTGCAATGCGCCGGACAGCAGTTCGGGATGATCGCCGAATTTCTGCAACGCGCGGTGCGCGAACTCCCAGGAGCGCGGCGACGGGAAGGCCATCGGGTTGTGCGCGGGATCGAAGTCGAACAGCAGGTCGGGGCGGAAACGGATGAAGGCGATGACCCGCTCGTCGATGTCGTTGGCCCAGGCCCAGGCCACCCAGTCGTCGGTGTTGATGTCGACCTCGAAGTGCGAGAAGCGGTTGGCCAGCGGCGCCGGCATCGCATACGTCACGCCGCGGTCGCCCTGGCGGTTGCCGGCGGCGAAGATCGCCCAGCCCGGCGGGATGAAATAGTCGCCGAGGCGCCGGTCGAGGATGAGCTGATAGGCGGCGGCCGATACCGAGGGCGGCGCCGAGGTGATCTCGTCCAGGAACAGGATGCCGGCCGGGCCGTGGCGCTCGGCGTCGGGCAGCATCGCCGGCACGGCCCATTCCACGAGCGGCCCCTCGCGGAACGGGATGCCGCGCAGGTCCGATGGCTCCATCTGCGACAGCCGGATGTCGACCAGCGGCACGCCGTGCATTTCTGCCACCTGCGCGATCATCTGCGACTTGCCGACGCCGGGCGGTCCCCACAGCATGACGGGCGTGTGATGGCCTCTGCTGGCGCTTGCGAACTCGCGTTCGAGCACCTGCATGAGATGGGCTGGACGCATGATTACCTCGACGAATGTGGATCGATGATGGCGCGGGATGATGGCGCGACGATATCCGAGTATTTTACATAGATATGAATCCGGATGCCCTCGGCGCATCCGGAACGGAACGCTCAGCGCCGGCCGGAGGCGATGACCATGTTCACCGAGGCGTAGAAGCGGCCTTCGCGGTTGCGTTCGCTCAGGTCGGTCTGCCACGCGGCCATTTCCCCTGCGCTCGCAATGCCGGCCTTCACCGCCTCGCCGACGAGCCAGTCGCCGAACGGTGTCTGTGCGTAGTCGCGGTGCACGAAGGCATGGGCCTCGACCGCCACGTCCTCGAATCCGGCCGTTCCGAGCAGATCGAGAAACTGCCGGCCGGCGTAGCCGTTCGGTCGCATCGTTGCGGCGAAGAACTGCATGAGCCGGCGTTCGAGCGCCGTGTCCGGATGGTGGACCGAGGCGCTCGCCCAGTCGGTGTCGGCCAGCACGATGCGTCCGCCTTCTCTCAGCACGCGCCGCAGTTCGCCCATCACCCGTTCGGGCGGACAACTTGCGGGCAGCACCTGGAACAGGCGTTCGGCACGCACGGCATCGAACGACGCATCGTCGAACGGCAAGGCGTTGATGTCTGCAAGGCGGTGTTCGACGTTGTGCGACACGCCGGCCTGGCGGGCCTGCGCGTCGGCCTGCGACAGCATGGCTTCGTCGATGTCGATGCCGACCACACGACCCGTCTCGCCCACCAGTCCGGCCATCGGCACCGTGTCCATGCCGGGGCCGCAGCCGGCATCCAGAACCCGGTCGCCGGCACCGAGCGCCATCAGGGCGTAGGTGCGCTGCTTGTACGCCTGCAACAGTTCGGCCATCCGGCGCAGATAGTCCGCACTGACATAACCCTCGGAACGCGGCATCGCGATGCTCCTGGAAGTGATGGATCGACGTGATGGCAGGCGTCGGTGGCGCGCTCAGCCGTATTCGATGCGCATGGGTTCAGGATTTGCCACCGCCGGCGATCCGGAAGCACTTGCGTCCGTCGCGCTTGGCTTCGTACATCGCGACGTCGGCGGCCTTGAGCAGTTGCACGGTGTTGCGGCCGTGATCGGGGTGGAGCGCGATGCCGATGCTGATGCCGACGTTCGCCTCGCCCTGGGTCAACCGGAAGGGTCGCGCCACGGCCTCGATGATGCGTGCGGCGACGGCCTCCACCTCGGCGGTGTCGCCGATGCGTTCCAGCAGGATCACGAATTCGTCGCCGCCGACGCGTGCCAGCGTGTCGCCCTGGCGCAACAGGCGGGCGATGCGCTCGGCGACGTGGCGCAGCAGGGCATCGCCCGCGTCGTGTCCCCAGGCGTCGTTGACCTGCTTGAAGCGGTCGAGGTCGAGGAACAGCACGGCGAGGCGCAAGTTTTCGCGTTCGGCGAGGTCCAGTGCGTGTTGCAGACGGGCATGGAAGACCAGCCGGTTCGGCAGTTCGGTGACGGGATCGAGATGCGCCGCCTCCACCGCCGCGCGTGCGGCCAGCAGGTCTTCGACGATGTTTTCCAGCCGGAATTCGCGTGCTTCCAGTTGTACCGTCATCATCCCGAAGGCCTCGGCCAGTTCGGCGATCTTCGGATGCGCGCGGGTCGCATCGGTGAGCCGCATGAGTTCGCGCACACGGCTGTAGTCGGCGCGGCTGATGTGGTGCGTGAGTTGGATCAGGTGATCCAGCGTGGCTTCGAGATGGTCGGTCATTCGAGCCTTCCTGCAAGGGCGATAGTCGGCATCGGGGCTGACGCTTCAGGCGGTCGCGCCATGTGCGCGGGCGTCGGCCGTGCGCCAGGCATTGCGCCCGCCGCGCTTGGCTTCGTACATCGCGGCATCGGCGGCCTTGAGCAATTGCATGGCATTGCGTCCGTGGTCGGGCGCGAAGGCGATGCCGACGCTGACGCCGATATGCGCCGTGCCCTGCGGCAGTTCGAACGGCCGGGCGATGGCCTCGACGATGCGGCCGGCGATGGCCTGGACCTCTTCGTCGCTGCCGGCGCATTCCAGCAGCGCGATGAATTCGTCGCCGCCGACCCGCCCCAGCGTGTCGCCCTGTCGCAGCAGGCCGCCGACGCGTTCCGCCACCAGGCGCAGCAAGGCGTCGCCGGCGTCGTGCCCGAGCGTGTCGTTGACCTGCTTGAAGCGGTCGAGATCGAGGAACAGTACGGCGAGTCGCGTGTCCTTCCGCGCCAGTGCGTCCTGGAGCCGGGCATGGAACAGCAGGCGGTTGGGCAGTTCGGTCACCGGGTCGATGTGCGCCGCCTCGACTGCGGCGCGCGTGGCGAGCAGATCCTCGATGGTGTTTTCGAGGCGGAATTCGCGCGCTTCCAGTTGCACCGACATGAGGCCGATGGCCTCGGCCAGTTCGGCCAGTCGCGGATGCGTGCGTTCGATGTCGGCGAAGGCCATCAGTTCGCGTGCATGTTCGTAATCGGCGCGGCTGATGTGGCGGGTGATGCGGACGAGTCGTTCCAGTGCGGCGTCGAGTTGGCGGTCGCTCATCCGATCCCTCCTGCAAGGGCGTTGCAATGAAGTGGGTTCAGGCCGTCGCGCAACGCTCGCAGGCGCCGCCCGGTTCGCCGTTTTCGAGCGGTTTGAGGCCCAGGCGCACGAACAGCTCGCGGTCGTGGTTCTCGCTCGGGTTGGGCGTGGTGAGCAGCTTGTCGCCGTAGAAGATCGAGTTGGCGCCGGCGAAGAAACACAGCGCCTGGAGCTCGTCGGTCATCTCGCCGCGGCCGGCCGACAGGCGCACGAAGGACTCGGGCATGGCGATGCGCGCGACGGCGATCGTGCGCACGAATTCCAGCGGATCGAGCTTCGGCGTGCCGGCGAGCGGCGTGCCTTCCACCTGCACCAGATTGTTGATCGGCACCGACTCCGGATGCTTCGGCAGATTCGCGAGCTGGCCGAGCAGTGCCGCGCGGTCGCGGCGCGACTCGCCCAGGCCGACGATGCCTCCGGAACAGACGTTGATGCCGGCGTCGCGCACGTGTGCGAGCGTGTCCAGCCGGTCCTGGTAGGTGCGCGTGCTGATGATGTTGCCGTAGAACTCGGGTGAGGAATCGAGGTTGTGGTTGTAGTAGTCGAGTCCGGCGGACTTCAGACGTTCGGCCTGTTCGGCCGTCAGCATGCCGAGCGTCATGCAGGTTTCGAGACCCTCGGTCTTGACCGCGCGCACCATCTCTATCACCTCGTCGAGCTGGCGGTCGGTCGGCTGGCGCCAGGCCGCGCCCATGCAGAAGCGCGAGGCGCCGTGTGCGCGTGCGTTGCGCGCGGCGGCGATCACCTCGTCGAGCGGCAGCAGGCGTTCCTTCTCGACGTTCGTGTCGTGGTGCGCGCTCTGCGGGCAATAGCCGCAGTCCTCGGGGCAGGCGCCGGTCTTGATCGACAGCAGCGTGCTCACCTGCACCGTGTTGGGATCGAAGTTGGCGCGGTGGATCGTGTGGGCGCGGAACAGCAGGTCGTTGAACGGGAGCTCGAACAGCGCCGCCAGTTCGTCCACCGTCCAGTCGTGCCGCAGCGCGGCGTGCGTGTGTTCAGGCATGGGATTGCTCCGTCGGGATGTCGACGTCCGACCATTCCTCGCGGTTGATGCGCAGGATGTCGCGCACCGACCAGGGGATCAGGATCGCCGCCGTGATCGCCCAGTAGATCAGGAAGTATTTCAGCTCGGGCGGGAAGAAGGTGCCGGCCACGATCAGGAAACCGAGGATGGCGTAGAAACGGTAGGCCGCCTGCTGCGTGTAATGGCCGACGCGCGGGTTCGGGTGGTGGCGGTTCATCGCATACACGAACATCGAGGCGCCGAACCAGAAGATGATGAGCGGAAACGGCAGCAGCACGGCGACGATGTTGCCGTAGTTGAACAGCTTGGCGGCGCCGCGGGCGGACTTGCCGCTGACGGTACGGGTATCGGACATGGATCTGGACCGTGGGAAACTGGCGGGGACTGCCGGGGCCGTTCAAGATACAGTAAGGGCCGGCCGGCTGCCAGCGTGCGGGGCCGGCGGTCGGGTTTCCCCAAACGCCTGACATCCCTGCGGAATTGGCGGGCGGCGCCGCGGAGCCTTTTCTTGACGGCCCGGAACTGCCAGGAGAGCGGTCATGGACGAAACGAAAACGAAGGCTTCCCTCTCCCTCGGGGGCAGGGAGAGGGGAGAGCGGGGCAGCTTGCTGCATGCGCTGCTCGAACGCCTGTATCCGCCGCGCTGCCTGCTCTGCGGCGCGCCGGGGCAGGCCGGGCTGGATCTCTGCGCCGGCTGTCTGGCCGATCTGCCGCGTGCGCGCCACGCCTGTCCGAACTGCGCCGCGCCGGTGCCGGCCGAGGGCGTGGTCTGCGGCCGCTGCCTGCGGCGTCCGCCGCGCTTCGATGCCGCGCTTGCGGCCTTCCGTTACGACGAACCGCTGGTCGGGCTGGTCACGGGACTCAAGTTCCACGCGCGCCTGGCGCATGGCCGTCTGCTCGGCGCCCTGCTCGCCGAGGCGGTGCGCGCGGCCGACGTACCCATCCCCGACTGCATCCTGCCGGTGCCGTTGCACCCGCAGCGCCTGCGCGAGCGCGGATTCAATCAGGCATTGGAGATTGCGCGTCCGCTCGCGCGCGCCTTCGACCGTCCGCTGATCCTGCACGAGGTCCGGCGCAGCCGGCCGACGCGGCCGCAGATGGCACTCGATGCCCGCGCCCGCCGCGGCAACGTGCGCGGCGCCTTCGCGATCCGTCCCGGCTTCGCGCCCGCGAGCGTCGCACTGGTCGACGACGTGATGACCACTGGCTCGACGCTGGACGAACTCGCGCGCGTGTTCAGGCGCGCGGGCGTCGAATACGTCAGCGTGTGGGTCGCGGCGCGCGCCTGACCACGGCGGCGCCGAGCGCGACCAGCAGCAGCGCGGGCAGCAGCGGGTCCTGGGCGTCGGTGCTGCCGAGGCTGCAACCGCCGCTCATGCTGATGCCGCCGCCGGTGTTTCCGTCGCTCGATCCGTCGCCGCCTGCGTTACC
>JAQVJI010000015.1:25363-26577 GCA_028695255.1 Chromatiales bacterium
CAGCGTGCAATCGGCACCGGCGGCGAGCGTGGCGCCGCAATCGTGCGTCAACGTGAACGGTCCGAGTGCGCTGATGCCCTGAATGGCCAGCGCGGCATCGCCGCTGTTGCCGAGCACGATTGCTTGGGTCGCGCTGGTCGTTCCGACGGTTTGCTGGCCGAACACGAGGCTCGCCGGATCGAGTTCGATTACCGGCGTGCCGGGCGGCGGGGTGTCGGGCGCCGCGAGTCCGTTGCCGGCGAGCGACAGCAGATGCGTGCCGTTGGTCGTGTTGGCCTCCAGCGCCACGGCGCCGGTCTGCGCGCCGATGGCCTGCGGTGCGAAGCGTAGCGACAGCGTGCAGTCGGCGCCCGGCGCGAGCGTGAACGGCAGCGTGCCGCAATCGTGCGTGAGCGTGAAGGGACCGACCACGCTCAGGCCGCTCACTGTAAGATCGGCCGCGCCCGGATTCGAGAGCGTCACCTCGCCGGCGTCGCTGGTGGTGCCGACCTGCTGGTCGCCGAAGTCGAGGCTCGTCGGGTCGAGGTCCACGGCCGGCGCCAGCGCGCCGATCGTGAACGGCAGGGATACGGCGCTGGTCGCGCTGCCGTCGCTGCGGCGCACGCTTACCGCGGCGACGCCGGCCGTCGCCACGTCGGCGGCCGTGATGGCGGCCTGCAATTGCGTGGCGGAGACGAACTGCGTCGTCCGCGGCATGCCGTTCCACAGCACGACGTCGCCGGCCGCGAAGTTCTCGCCCGTGACGGTCAGCGTGAAGGCGGCACTGCCCGCAGCGGTGCCCGACGGGTTGAGCGAGATCGGCGTCGGCAGCAGCATGCGGTAGTGGTTGACGTAGACGAAGGTGTCGTCGCCGCCGGTCGCGTTGTGTTCCCACGAGACCAGCACGTTGCCCATGCCGTCGATGACGGCGTTGACGTCGAACTGCACCGTATCGAGTTCGGGGTCGCCCTCGACCTCGAGCGTGATGGGTTCGCTCCACGGCCCGCCGCTGCTGCGCGACGCGAAGATACGCCGGTCGCCGTCGGTGTCGTTTTGCGCCCAGATCAGCGTGGCATTGCCCCAGTTGTCGACCACGAGGTCGTAGCGATCGATATGATCGCTGTCGCCGAGCAATGCGCCCGTGACGTTCGCCGGGGTGCTCCATGCGCCGTTGAAGCGCGAGTAGCGCAGGTCGGAGCGGGTGATATCGGGATATGGCGTGCGGTGGTTCCAGA
>JAQVJI010000172.1 GCA_028695255.1 Chromatiales bacterium
CTTCCGATCTCTGATGCCGTTGACGAACGGGTGACGGCGAGGGAGAAAAGACGACGCCGATGCTCGATCGCGTGGGCCACAGGCAGTTCCCCCAGGGAGAGGAACTGGTCTGAAGACGGTTTCGGAACCTCAGAATGCCCGATGAACGGTGCGGTGCCGAACGGATGGCCCCCCTCTCCCTCAGGGAGAGGGGCGGGGTGAGGGCAACGAACCCGGCTCCACCTCCGCATACCCTCATCCGACCCTTCGGGCCACCTTCTCCCAGAGGGAGAAGGAAAGCAAATACCGCACGACGACGAGGCCGCCGGATGCGACGATACGTTCTTCGCCACGACCGCTGAACGGAGCCGTGAACCTTGATCGCCCGTCTCACCGCACTCTTCCCCCTCTGGGCACTGCTCGCATCATGGCTGGCCTATGCCGCACCGGAGACATTCGCCGGCGGGAAGGCGGCCATCGTGCCGCTGCTCGGACTCGTGATGTTCGGCATGGGCATGACGCTGACCTGGGGCAACTTCGCCGAGGTGCTGCGGCGGCCGGGCATCATCGCGCTCGGCACGCTGTTGCAGTTCCTCGTGATGCCCGCGGCGGCCTGGCTCGTGGCATTCGCACTCGGCCTGCCGCCGCTGCTCGCCGCGGGCCTGATCCTGGTCGGCAGTTGTCCCGGCGGCACCGCGTCCAACGTCATCTGCTATCTCGCGCGCGGCGACGTGGCGCTGTCGATCACGCTCACCACCGTCTCGACCCTGCTCGCCGTCGTTGCCACCCCGGCGCTGACTCTGCTCTACGCCGGCGCCCAGGTGCCGGTGCCGGCAGGCGACATGATCGCGTCCGTCGCCAAGGTCGTCCTGCTGCCCGTCGTCGCCGGCGTGCTGGCGAACCGGCTCATCGGCGCACGGCTGGGCGCGCTGAAACACCTGTTCCCGCTGCTGTCGGTACTCGCCATCGTCACGATCATCGCCATCATCGTCGCGCTCAACCGCGAACACCTGGCCGTCATGGGCCCGCTGGTGGCCGTGGCGGTGATGCTGCACAACGCCATCGGACTCGCTGCCGGCTACTGGCTACCGCGGCTGCTCGGCAGGGACGAGCGCAGCTGCCGTACCCTCGCGATCGAGGTCGGCATGCAGAACTCCGGCCTCGGCGTGGTGCTGGCGGTCAAGCACTTCACCGCCGCCGCCGCGCTGCCCGGCGCGCTGTTCTCGATCTGGCACAACCTGTCGGGGTCGCTGCTGGCGGGGTGGTGGCGGCGAGGGGAGGGCGATCGGGAAGCTGCGCGCCGGGAGCCTGTGGTCTGACGTTGTTGCAGGCCGTGATGTGAAGCAAACAGGGGAAGGCCCGCAGGCTACGACATCTTTGTACAACATGGGGATTGGCCATACGCCAATCGTTATCGAGAAAACCGTGGTCTGTCCCGAAAAGCATGCAGATCTCCTTGATGGCCATCTCCGGTGTTTTGCAGCTCAGGATCTCCAAGCCCAGGGTGGTCTTGATGTTGCGCAGGTCCAGCTCGATGTGCCACCGGCTGCGGAACAGCGCCTTCAGGGCGACCCTTGGTGTTTGCTTCGGGCACAACAGCGTCGTCACCAGAATCTTGCCGCCGACCTGCAATTCGCGCACGGTCAAGCCGTCCGGGGCCTGGTCGTAGGCGTCTTGCGTCATCCAGTCGGGTTTGCGCTTCGGCTTGCTGAGCGTGATCAGATGATCGCGCTGCCCCAGCCGCTGGCCACAACGAAAGTCGGTACTGCGTCGGCGCGAGCCATGCTGTTCGAACACACCATCCACGCCTCGCGCGCACAACTCACAAAGCAGGAAATAGGTCGCGTAGTAGGCATCCCCCAGCAGGACGTCACCGGGGCGCAAGGTATCGAGCATCGAGCGCAGCAGGGATTGCTCGTCGCCGCCCTTGCCCCGGTAGCAGCCGATCGCCGCATCGAGTACCGCACCGCTTCCCAGGCAGGTGATGGCTGCCAGCCGACACAGGGGAAAACCCAAGCCGGTTCGTTGGCTGCGGGGTTGCGGGTAGACCGCCTGATTGTCCGGGGTGTCCGGCATCGGTACCGTCGTGCCGTCCACCATCCGCACGGGGCGGCCTTGCCAGTGCCACGCCTTCGGCGCCCGTTCGGCCATCGAGCGGCCCGTCCGGCGAGCCAGTGTGGCGATCATTTCCGTCGGCAATCGCTGCCGGGCGCGGCAGTATCCGCCGGTGTGGGTGCTGCAGACGGGCAGGCCTCCCGCCAGCCGCTTGACTGCGGCATCGGCAACCGCCTTTTGGCAGGAGCGATCCGCACTCAGCGCTTGCGCCAGGAACATCGACAGCGTCTCCGTCGGCGGAAACAGTCGCTCCCGATGTTCAGGCAACAGGGATTCCACCTGTTCCAGTAGTTCCGAGCCGGTGAGCAGGTTGAAAAAGGCGTAGGCGTCGCAACGCTCGGCGCGGCGGCGGACACGCCGCTGTTGATGCGCAAATGCACGGCGTTTAGGATGCATGTGGGCTGGCTCCTTGGGCGGTGTGGTGATGGCTTCGCAACTACCACCTTACCACCCGGAGCCGGCCTTTTTCTTTTTCAAATTCCGTTACTTAGCGTTAAGTAAGTGCCATTCGGGACAGACCACATTCTTGTCCGTGCGAAACGGAGCCTGATCAGACATCGGACACAGAAGGGATGTGAGGAAGACGAAGATCTGCACGCACGCCGAATCGCGACGGGCGCAGTGTGCGTAGCGCGTTCGATACGGTGATGTGGGGACATTGATCGCAGTAACTGCCAGCATGGCGAGTCTTCCTTGTGCGCCTTGGTCAACAGATGGCGGCATTCCCAAGACTGCTCAAAGGAGATGGTGAACGGATCGGCATTTGCCGAAGGCGTTTCCCGGGCGGTGCGGCAATTCGCTTGCAGGATCGATGGGCGGGTTTGGATATTGTCGTCGCGGGCGCCGTGGCGGGTGGTGGTTTGACGCGTTGATCGAGTAATGCCCTCACCCCGCCCCCCAAGGGGAGGAGGTGTTCAACACGAGGGCGGTGACTGTTCGATGCGCTTGCGCTGCGTCAGTTGCGCCTCACGCCTCACGCGCCATACCCACCGGGCAACTGCTGTTCCGGTGGCGTTCCTTGAGTTCGACGTAGTAACGGGCGGAGTAATGCAGCCGCGCGCGTTCGTTTTCGGTGAGCGGGCGGGTCTGGCGGACGGGGCTGCCGACGTAGACGAAGCCGCCTTCGAGGCGGGCGCCGGGTGGCACGAGACTGCCGGCGCCGATGAGTGCGCCGGCACCGATCACGGCGTTGTCCATGACGATCGCGCCCATGCCGATGAGGCAGAGGTCGCCGATCGCGCAGCCGTGCAGGATCGCGCGATGGCCGACCGTGACGTCGTTGCCGATGATCAGCGGATGGCCGCCGGGCGTGAAGTCGCCGTCGTGGGTGACGTGCAGGATCGAGCCGTCCTGGATGTTGCTGCGTTCGCCGATCACGATGCGGTGGATGTCGCCGCGCGCGACGACGCCGGGCCAGAGCGAGCTGTCGGCGCCGATCACGACGTCGCCGATAACCAGCGCCGTCTCGTCGATCCAGGCACTGCCGTGAATCTTGGGCACGATGCAGTCGAAGTTGCGGATCATGGTCGATATCTCCCTAATCTTGCGAAACCTTACGATAGCCAAGTATAGCCGGAGAGCGCGATGATCGTATGGCGGCGGTCGTTTGCTAAACTGCCGACCCGTTGAACCGGTGGGCACGGCGGGATGTGTGGGAACGGCTCCGCCGCGATACGGGGGCAGCATTCCCACGACACACCCCACATTTCCTGCAATCTTTCGAACCACCCAGCGATGCAGACACGCCTTCTCGATACCCTGCTCGACCGCGCGCGCGAATACGCGCTGCTGACGCGCCTGCACCGGCCGATCGGCATCCTGCTGCTCTTGTGGCCGATGCTGTGGGCGCTGTGGATCGCGGCCGAGGGCGTACCGGATCTGCTGGTGCTGTTCGTGTTCACGGCCGGCGTGGTGTTGATGCGTTCGGCCGGCTGCGCGATCAACGACTATGCGGACCGGCATTTCGATCCGCACGTCACGCGCACGCGCGAGCGGCCGGTGGCGGCGGGCCGGGTGAGTCCGCGCGAGGCGCTCGGGGTGTTCGCCGTGCTGTCGCTCATCGCCTTCCTGCTGGTACTGCTGCTCGACCGGCTGACCATCCTGATGTCCTTCGTCGCCGTGGCCCTGGCCGCGACCTATCCGTTCATGAAGCGCTTTCACTACCTGCCGCAGGTGCACCTCGGCGCCGCCTTCGGCTGGGCGATACCGATGACCTTCACCGCGCAGACCGGCGCGCTGCCGCCACCCGGCGGCTGGCTGCTGTTCCTGCTGGCGGTACTGTGGGCCGTGATCTACGACACCTTCTATGCGATGGCCGATCGCGAGGACGATCTGCGCATCGGCGTGAAGTCCTCGGCCATCCTGTTCGGCGAGGGCGATCGGCTGATCGTCGGCGTGTTGCAAGTGTTGATGCTGATCGGTCTGGTGCTGGTCGGACGCCAGTTCGGACTCGGCATTCCCTACTATCTCGGCCTGTGCGCCGGCGCCGGGCTGTTCGTCTATCAGCAGTATCTCGTGCGGCATCGCGAGCCGGCCGCCTGCTTCCGCGCCTTCCTCAACAATCACTGGTTCGGTACGGCCGTGTTCGCCGGCATCGCGCTCGACCTTCTGTAGGGCCGGATCGTCCGTTTTGTGAAGTAAAGCGCATCGGCATACGGCATTCGCCGTATGTCAATTTCCACATCGGTTACCGAGAATCCAGGGTTCGACCGAGTACCACTCGACGACGCCCATACGAGTACAAGGAACCGGCCATGCGCTCCGATCGACCGACGCCCCGCTCGCGTTTTGCACCCCTGCGCTTCATCCCGCTTTTCATCCTGCTGCTCGCCGGCATCCTCGGCCCGGCCGCCGCCGACTGGGGCACGCCCCAGCGGCTCGACCCCACCGATCCCGAATCGCTCTGGGCCTGGGGTACGCAACTGGATGCCAACGCCGCGGGCGATGCGCTCGCGATCTGGTCGGAGTACGTCGAGGCATCGGACACCAATCCACTGTACCTCTCCTGGTATCGCGACGGCGCATGGTCGGAACCCGAACTGCTGCGCGACGACACCAACACCTTCTACGCACCGGCGATCCTGCACGACGACGGCACGGCATGGGTGCTGTGGCATGGCCAGACCGACGGCGACACGCGGAACCGCATTTACGCCAGTCATTTCGACGGCAATACCTGGCTGGTGCCGGTGGCGATCGACGATGCCGCTCTCGATGACATCCATTCCGGCACGCTGCGCGTGACCGAGAACGGGGCCGGCAAGGTCACCGCAGTCTGGGCGCAGTACGAAGACGGCGGCTCCGAATACCGCATTTTCTCGGCACGCTACAGCGGTGGTGCCTGGCAGCCCGCCGAACGCATCGACCTCGACAGCGGCGTCGGCGATGGCGGCACCAGCGGCATCGCACTCTCGGCCAACGCGGCCGGGCAGGCGATGGCGGCCTGGTCCCAGGATCACGATGCCTCGGGACGCAACCGCGTGTTCGCGGCGCATTTCGACGGCAGCGCCTGGCAGACCCCGGAGATCGTCGATCAGGACGACGGCGTACAGTTTTCCGGCGCCAACGACGTCTGGATGGACGCGGCCGGCAACGCCTTCGTGACGTGGAGCGCGCAGATCGTGGCGGACAGCAACCGCTACCGCATCTCGGTGCGGCGAGTCGACAAGGATGACAACTGGGGCACGACCCAGACCTTCGACATCGGCGAGGCAAGCTACGATCAGTTCGCGCGCATCGCGGGCGACGGCCTCGGCAACGCGCTTCTGGTCTGGAACCACCGCACGCCATATCCCGATATCACCCGCTCCGACCTGCGCTACTCGCGCTTCAACGGCGCATGGAGCACCCCGGCGAACGTCACGGGCGCATTGCTCGGCGACAGCGATCATATCGA
>JAQVJI010000016.1 GCA_028695255.1 Chromatiales bacterium
GGCGGCCTCTCCGCCGGACAGTCGGCGCAGCCATCGATGGACGTCATCGGCCCGATAGACGTTGCCGCCTTCCTCGATATCCGCATCGGCGTGAATCGCTTCCTGAACGAACGCGTACAGGCGTTCCTCGCGCGAGACTTCGCGCTCCAGCGCCTCGACCATGACGCTGTGGGCCGAACGGTGGCTCCGTTCCGCCAGTTTCTGGATTCTCGCCTTGAGATCGCTTGGGAGTTTGATCGATGTGGAGATCATGCTCATGGCCGATTCAGGAAGATGGGGTAGTCGGATCGTAATACTTGTCTATTGCCCGGACAAGTTGGTGCGTCGGACGTTGGCGTACAACCCCGCAGCGTCACTACTGACGCACGCTCTCGGCCAACTTTCGTGACACGAGTGCATTGAGGGTGATTCCGGCGCGCGCGGCCTCGATGGCGAGCGCGCGATGGACGCGTCTGTCGATGCGCACCTGAAACTGCCCGCTGTACGTCTTGCGCGCGGGCGCGACCGGTATCGGCCGGCCTTCCTCTACATAGGTCTGCTTGACGGCATCCCAGGCCTGGGCGAGCTCGTTCAATGCGCCTTCGGCATCCGCGCCGAAGGCCGAGATCTCGGGTTGTTCTACGAAATGTGCGATCCAGTCGCCCGACTCGTCTTCGAACAGGTTGACGGTGAAACCGTCGAATTCATGAATCATCGCGGTTCTCCAGCATGCGCAATATCTGTTTGACCTGATATTCCTTCGCCCCGCCGTTTGCGGGCTGGATCGGAACGATTGCGCCACCGGGTGACTTCCAGATGCGGTGTGATCCGCTCTGCCGCCGGAATACCCAGCCGTATTGCTCCAGCAATGCTTCCAGTTCCCGAAATGACAGGCCGGCCGGGTTGTCGATGGCCTTGGTGAGCAGCTTTTCGCGTCGAGTCATCCGTGACTACATCCAGTTACGATCAAGGTTACCGAAGGACGTGGCTTTGGCAAAGAGGGGGGGCGGATTCGGGCGGGGCACGACATTCCTCACGCCCCCCGTCCCCGA
Organism: Chromatiales bacterium; assembly: GCA_028695255.1. Classification (GTDB taxonomy): domain Bacteria; phylum Pseudomonadota; class Gammaproteobacteria; order Ectothiorhodospirales; family Ectothiorhodospiraceae; genus JAQVJI01. Next base: position 1,032 of record JAQVJI010000016.1, read on the forward strand.
TCCAGCGCCCGCCAGCGGTCGAGTGCGCGATAGTTCAGCGCCTCTGCGAGATGCGGTGCGCCGATGCGTGTCTCGCCGGCGAGGTCGGCGATGCTGCGCGCGACCTTGAGGATGCGGTGGTAGGAGCGGGCGGAGAGGCGGAAGCGTTCCATGGCGGTGGCGACGAGCTGGCGGTCGGCATCGCGCAGCGGGCAGTGACGTTCGACCTCGCGATGGGCGAGGGCGGCGTTGAGTTTGCCCTGGCGCGCGAGCTGGCGTTCGCGCGCGGCGGTGACGCGGGCGCGCACGTCGGCGCTCGATTCGCCGGGCGGGCCGCCGCCGAGCAGGACGTCCTGCGGTACGCGCGGGACTTCGACGTGCAGGTCGATGCGATCGAGGAACGGGGCCGACAGGCGGCTGCGGTGGCGCTGTTGCTGTTCGGGCGTGCAGCGGCAGTTGGCGCCGAGGTCGCAGTCGTAGCCCTGCGGGCAGGGATTCATGGCGGCGACGAGCTGGAAGCGGGCCGGGAAGTCGGCCTGGCGCGCGGCGCGCGAGATGGTGATGTGGCCGGTTTCGAGCGGTTCGCGCAGCACGTCGAGGACGCGGCGGTCGAACTCGGTGAGTTCGTCGAGGAACAGAATGCCCTGGTGTGACAGCGATATCTCGCCCGGCCGCGGATGACTGCCGCCACCGACCAGTGCGACGCCGGAACAGGTGTGGTGTGGAGAACGAAACGGGCGTTCGCGCCAGCGCCGTGGATCGAGGCCCTGGCCGCTGACGGAGTGGATGGCGGCGCTGACGATGGCCTCTTCCTCGCTCATCGGCGGCAGCAGCGTCGGCAGGCGGCTCGCGAGCAGAGTCTTGCCGGCGCCGGGCGGGCCGATCATGAGCAGGTTGTGGGCACCGGCGGCGGCGACTTCGAGCGCGCGCCGCGCCTGCGGCTGGCCGCGCACGTCGGCGAGATCGGGTCTGGCGGCATCGTCGGTGATCGGCGGCGGCGCGGCGTGGATCGGCAATGCCTCGCGTCCCGCGAGATGGGCGCAGACGTGCAGCAGATGCGTGGCCGGATGGATGGTCGCGCCGTCGACCAGCGCGGCCTCGTCGGCGTCGTCCGCCGCGACCACCAGACGACGGCCGGCGTTGCGCGCGGCGAGCGCCGCGGGCAGCACGCCGCGCACCGGTCGCAGTTCGCCGGAGAGGCCGAGTTCGCCGAGGAATTCGTGTTCGGTCAGCGGTTCGGCGGGAATGGCGCCCGCGGCGGCGAGCACGCCGAGCGCGATCGGCAGGTCGAAGCGTCCGCCTTCCTTCGGCAGGTCGGCCGGTGCGAGATTGACGGTGATGCGTCGCTGCGGGAATTCGAAGCCGCTGTTCTGGATCGCCGCGCGCACGCGGTCGCGGCTTTCCTTCACCGCCGCCTCGGGCAGGCCGACGATGGTCATGGAGGGCAGGCCGTTGCCGAGATGCACCTCGACCTGAACGGGCGGGGCGTCGATGCCGGCGGTGGCGCGGGTCTGGACGATGGCGAGGGACACCGGTTCCTTCCGAAGTGGGCGGGTCTTTCCTGTGCTGGAATATACACCCGTGGGGTGCGGGGTTGCAGTCGTTGTGCTCCGGTCCGCCCGGGCGTCAGGTAGCGCTTTCGCGCCACCTGACCTGCGTCGTTTTCGGGCTTCGGGCCTTTTCCTGCATGGCCACATCTGTTCTACTGCCGCGCCATGCGCAACCATCTTTTGTTCCTCGCGGCGGCGTTCGCGGCACTCGTGCTGCTGGCCGTTTTTCCTGCGATCGATCTAGCGGTCAGCGGCGCCTTTTTCGTCGATGGTCGTTTCGCGTGGCGCGATCTGGCCGTCGTGCAATGGGTGCATCGCTACGGCGAGTGGCCGGCGTTGGCGGTCGGCATCTTCGCGCTGTTCGCGCTCGTGTGCGCGTTCGTGCGCCGGCGTTCGAGTTGTCTCGCGCTCGACCGGCGCGGCGCGGCGTTTCTGGTGCTGGTGCTGGTGATCGGGCCGGGTCTGATCGTCAATGCGCTGCTGAAGGAATACGCCGGCCGCGCGCGGCCCTTGCAGGTGCAGGAGTTCGGCGGCGAACGCCAGTTCACGCCGGTGCTCAGGCTCGCCGACGAATGCCGCGGCAACTGCTCGTTCCCGAGCGGTCACGCCTCGATGGGTTTTTACTTCATTGCACTGGCGCTGCTCGCGCGTCGTCGGCGTGGTCTCGCCTTCGCCGGCGCGCTCGCGACCGGCGTGGCGATCGGCAGCGTGCGCATCGTGCAGGGCGGGCACTTCCTGTCCGACGTGCTGGCCGCGTTCATCGTCGTGTACGCGGTCAGTCTGCTGCTTTACCGGCTGCTGCGGCCGGGCGCGGCGCTCACCGTTCGGGCAGCGCCGACGAGTGGTGGCTCGTGATCAGCCAGTCGCTGCCGGTCCAGCGGTAGACGAAGGTGTAGCGCGCGCCGACGTGCGAGCCGTCGCCGAAGGTGAAGGTGTAGAGCCCGGTGTCGACGGCCTGATTGCAGCCGATCTCGACGAAGCGGAAATCGATGCTGCCGCTCGGGTGCTGGTGCAGAAAGTGCACGAAATAGTCTTCCTTCTCCGCGCGACTCACGCGCGGCGTGTCGGACAGCGTCGGCAGCAGCACCGAGCGTTCCGCGTAGTTGTCGACCACCTTCGCCGGCTCGCCGGTCTTCAGTGCCGCGTTCCAGCGCTCGAACAATGCGGCGATTTCCGCTTCGTCCACCTGGCGGCATTCCTGCGCGTCGGCCAGGGCCTGGGTCGGCAGCATCACGGCGGTGCAGAAGGTCAGCAACAACAGCGTCGGGGCAAGTCGCATGTGGTTTCTCCAGAAGCATGGTTCATCGGCAGCGTTCGTGGGAGCGGCTCTGCCGCGATGATGCGAAGCGCCAGCCCAATCGCGGCAGAGCCGCTCCTACAGGATATGTGTCTGCGTCCTTCTACGGCAAAAGGACCTCTTTCTCATTCCACGGCAGGCCGTTCCTTGTATGGCGACAACCCGCCGTCCGGCCGCGTCTTGAACAGCTTGAGCGTCCACAGATACTGCGCGGGTGCGCGGCGGATCAACGCTTCCAGAGCGGCGTTCATACGCGCGGCATCGCGTTCGTCGTCGCCGCTCGGGAAGTCGGAGAGCGGTGGATCGATGCGGATGACGTAGCGGTCGGCGGCCTCGTCGTACAGACACATCGCAGGTATGACGGCGGCATGGGCGAGGCGCGCGAGCATCGCGAGCGACGGTACGGTCGCCTTCGGCACGCCGAAGAAGGGCGCGAACACGGCGTGTTCGGGTCCGAGGTCCTCGTCCGGCAGGAAGTAGCAGGAACGGCCCGCACGCATTGCGCGCACCAGCGGCCGCAGACCATGTGCGCGGCTGTAGATGTGCGTGCCGTACTGGGTGCGGCTGCGGTGATTGATCCATTCGACGACCGGGTTCTTCATCGGTTTGGCGAAGGACACGCCGCCGTGGCGGCGTGCGAGCAGCAGACCGCCGAAATCCAGCGCCGGTGTGTGTGCGGCGCAGATGATCACCGGCCGGCCCTCGGCATGCAGGGCCTCGACGTGATCGAGGCCCTCGGCCGACAGGTATCGAAGATGCGCGCGACTTCCGCCGAACCACAGCAGCGGGTAATCGACGAAACACTGCGCGACGACGCGGAAATGCGCATCCACGAGCGCCTCGCGCGCGGCTGCGTCGCGTTCCGGGAAACACAGCCCGAGATTGATGCGGGCGATGCGCCGGCGCTTGGACATCGTGCGCGGCAGCAGTCGTCCCAGTGCGCGGCCGATGGCGCGTGCGACCGGGCGGGGCAGCAGCGCGATCAGTGCCAGCAGACCGATGCCGGTCCAGGTGCCCCAGTGGCGCGGATGCAGCAGGGCCCTGGTGAAGGGAACGCGGTAGCTCCCGCCGCGCTCAGTCGTCACCGCCACTCCCGCCGTCATCGGTGTCGTCGGAGGCGGCGCGCTGTTTCTCCAGCCGCCGCTGGAACACGCGCATTTCCTTCGCGGCCTGGATGTCGCCGCGCGCCTCGGCGACCTCGATGCCCCGCGCATAGACCTCGATCGCCTCGGTCGACCGCCCGGCTTCGCCGAGCGCCTTGCCGAGCAGTTTCCAGGCGGCGGAATACTTGGGATCGTGCGTGACGGCCGCGCGCAGATGTTCGACCGCGCGTGCGGCATCGCCGTCCTTGAGCAGGGCCTGGCCGAGCGAGAAGCGCAGCAGCGCATTGTCCTGCCCGGCGGCGAGCATCGCCTCGAAGCGTTCGATCATGGATGGCATGGCGAAAGGTCGTCGGTACGTGGGTGGCGGTTCATGCTGCCGCCTGTCCCGGTTCAGGTCAACGTGGCGCGTTGCGCCACCAGCCAGGCCTCGCCGCGCAGGCCCTGCGTGGTGTCGCCGACCAGGCCCTCCTCGCGATAGACGAGTATGCGCAGACCGTCCGCGAAGCGCAGCAGTTCGTTCGGTGCGAGACGAAAGGCCGCGCAGGCGGGGCCGTTGGCGTTCGGCGTCTCGCGGGTGAAGGTCTGGTAACAGAGCAGGCCGCCGTCGCGCAGGGCGGCGATCAATGCCGGCATGAGTGCCCGGTCGAGAAAGCGCGACACGACGATGACGTCGAACGACCGTGCCGACGGCGGCTGCTTCAGTGCGTCGCGCACCTCGGCCGTGAGCGGCAGGGCCTGCAACTGCGCGCATCCGGCGAGCTTGCCGATGGCGACCGGCGACAGATCCCAGGCGGTGGTATCGAGCCCGCGCCGCGCGAGCCACAAGGCATTGCCGCCCAGGCCGCAGGCGAGATCGAGCGCGCGGCCGGCCCGCGGCAGCAGATGCGCGTATTCGACCAGCACGCCGCAGGGCGCCGAATCCTCGACGCGTCCTTCGGCGTAGCGTGCGTCCCACTTCGCTTGCAGGTCGTCGGCGTCGCTCATCGTGGTGAAGCCACCATGTCAACGCCGCCAGAATGCCGGCGTCAGCAGCACCAGCACGGTGAAGATCTCCAGTCGTCCCATCAACATCGCGAGACACAGCATCCATTTCGCGAAGTCGTTGACGTCGGCGTAATTGGCGCCGACCTGGCCAAGGCCGGGGCCCAGGTTGTTCATGCAGGCGGCGACGGCGGAGAAGGCGCTGATCTGGTCCAGTCCCGAGGCGAGCAGGGCCAGCATGATGACGGCGAAGGTCGCGACATAGGCCGAGAAGAAACCCCACACCGCGTCGATCACGCGGTCCTGCAAGGGCTTGCGGCCGATCTTGACCGCGATCTGCGCACTGGGGTGAATCAGGCGCATGACCTCGCGGCTGCCCTGCTTGAACAGCAGCAGTACGCGAATGACCTTGATGCCGCCGCCGGTGGAGAAGGCGCAGCCGCCGATGAAGCTCGCGAACAGCAGCAGTACCGGCAGGAAGCCCGGCCACTCGTGGAACGAGGCGGTGGTGAAGCCTGCGGTGGTGCCGACAGACACCGCCTGGAAGATGCCGTTGTGGAGCGCGGTCCAGAAGTCGTCGTAGATCGAGGTCAGCGTCAGATAGGCGACGGTGATGGTCGCCACCGTGCCGAGCACCAGCAGGTAGGCGCGGAATTCCGCGTCCTTCAGGTAATGCGCGAGGCTCAGGCTGCGCCAGGACAGGAAGTGCAGGCTGAAGTTGACGCCGCCGATCAGGATGAACACGACCGCGATCACCTCGATCAGGGGACTTTCGAAATGCCCGATGCTGGCGTCGTAGGGCGAGAAGCCGCCGAGCGACACGGTGGCGAAACTGTGCGAGATGGCATCGAAGGTGTTCATGCCCGCCATCCAGTAGGCGGTCGCGCAGGCGACCGTGAGGCCGAGATAGATGTACCACAGCGCCTTGGCCGTCTCGGCGATGCGCGGCGTGAGCTTGTTGTCCTTGACCGGCCCCGGCGTCTCGGCGCGGTAGAGCTGCATGCCGCCGACGCCGAGCATCGGCAGGATCGCGACCGCCAGCACGATGATGCCCATGCCGCCCAGCCATTGCAGTTGCTGGCGGTAGAACAGGATCGACTTCGGCAGTTCGTCGAGACCGACCAGCAGCGTTGCGCCGGTGGTGGTAAGGCCGGACATCGACTCGAACACCGCATCGGTGACGCTGATCGACGGTTCGGGCGAGAGGTATAGCGGCAGCGCGCCGGACAGGCCGAGGCCGACCCAGAACAGGAACACCACGACGAAGCCGTCCTTCAGACGCAGCTCGCGCCGCACGCACCGCAGCGGCATCCACAGCAGCAGACCGACCGACAGCAGGATCGCGAACGCATTGAGGAACGGCAGCAGGCTGGCCTCGCCGTAGAGCCAGCCGACGAGCACCGGCGGCAGCATGGTGGTGCTGAAGATGGTGAGCAGGATGCCCAGGATCTTGAGGATGATGCCGGCTTGCATCGGATAGGCGTGTCCGTTCGTTCTACAGGAAGGTGACGCTGACCTGGAACAGGCGCTCGACCTCGTGCACGCGCCGCTTGTCGACCAGGAACAGGATGACGTGGTCCTCGGCCTCGATGATCGTGTCATGGTGCGCGATGATCACCTCGTCGCCGCGCACGATCGCGCCGATGGTGCAGCCTTCCGGCAGTTTCAGTTCCTCGATGCGCCGGCCGACCACGCGCGAGTTGGCATGATCGCCGTGCGCGACCGCCTCGATCGCCTCCGCCGCACCGCGGCGCAGCGAGTGCACCGCCACCACGTCGCCGCGGCGCACGTGCGTGAGCAGCGCGCCGATGGTCACCTGTTGCGGCGAGATCGCGACGTCGATGATGCCGCTGCTCTCGACCAGATCGACGTAGCTCGCGCGGTTGATGAGCGACATCACCTTGCGCGCGCCGAGCCGCTTGGCCAGCATCGCAGACAGGATGTTGGCCTCGTCGTCGTTGGTGAGGGTGCAGAACACGTCCGTGTTCTCGATGCTCTCCTCGATCAGCAGTTCCTCGTCGGCGGCATCGGCGCGCAGCACGATGGTGTTGTCCAGGACTTCTGACAGATGCTGCGCGCGGGCGGCGTTGTGCTCGATGATCTTGACCTGATAGCGCGACTCCAGTGCCTCGGCCAGACGTTTGCCGATGTTGCCGCCGCCGGCGATGATCACGCGCTTGTAGGGTTTGTCGAGCTTGCGCAGTTCGCTGGTGATGGCGCGGATGTTCTTCTTCGCCGCGACGAAGAACACCTCGTCATCGGCCTCGATGATGGTGTGGCCTTCGGGGAAGATCGCCGCGCCACGGCGGTAGATGGCCGCCACGCGCGTGTCGATGCCCGGCACGTGCTTGGCGAGCTGGCGCAGTTCGTGACCGACCAGCGGGCCGCCGTAATAGGCGCGCACGCCCACCAGCGAGACGCGCCCCTCGGCGAAGTCCAGTACCTGCAACGCACCGGGATGTTCGATCAGGCGCTGGATGTAGGTGGTGACGAGTTCCTCCGGGCTGATCAGCACGTCGATCGGCAGCGCCTCCTGCGCGAACAGCTTCGGCTGCGACAGGTATTCCATCGCACGGATGCGTGCGATCTTGGTCGGCGTGTGGAACAGCGTGTAGGCGATCTGGCAGGCGACCATGTTGGTCTCGTCGCTGTTGGTGACGGCGAGGATCATCTCGGCGTCCTCCGCGCCGGCCTGGATCAGCACGTCGGGATGCGAGGCATGGCCGATCACCGTGCGCACGTCGAGCCGGTCCTGCAATTCCTGGAGGATCTGCGGTCGCGTGTCGACGATGGTGATGTCGTTGGCCTCGCTGGCCAGGTTGTGGGCGACGGTGCTGCCGACCTGGCCGGCGCCGAGAATGACGATCTTCATGGAGTTCCCTCCGCAGGGTGTTGCATTTTAGTCAGTGTCCCTCGCAGCGTATACCGCCAAGGTCGCGATCACGGGCGCCAGAAGGTGACGGTGAAGATCACCAGCAGGGTGAATACCTCCAGCCGTCCGAGCAGCATCGCGAACACGCCCATCCACTTCACCGCATCGTTGACGGTGGCGAAATTGCCCGCCACCTCGCCGAGTCCCGGGCCGAGCAGGTTGATGGTGGCGACGACCGCACCGAAGGCCGATTCGAGGTCGAGGCCGGCCGCCATCATGCCGATCGTCAACACGACCACGCTCAGCATGTAGAGCGAAAAGAATCCCCAGACCGACTGCATGACCTCTTCCGGCACGCGCCGGCGCCCGAGCTTCACGAAACGCACCGAGCGCGGATGCAGCAGGGTCACGGTCTGGCGTTCGCCCTGCTTGAACAGCAGCATCACGCGCACGACCTTCATGCCGCCGGCGGTGGAGCCGGCGCAGCCGCCGATGAACGACAGCACCGCCAGCAGCAGCGGCACGAACAGCGGCCACTCCGCGAAGATCGCGGTACCGAAACCGGTGGAGGTGAGGATCGACACGACCTGGAATGTGGCATGACGCAGCGACGGGCCGGCCGATGCGTAAGTCGATTCGAGCGTCAGCACCGCTGCGATGGCGAGCGAACTGCCGACTGCCAGCAGCAGGTAGACCCGGAATTCCGGATCCCTGAGGTAGGCCCAGGGCCGGCGCCGATGCCAGGCGGTGAAGTGCAGCGCGAAGTTGATGCCGCCGAGCAGCATGAAGACGATCGCGATGCCCTCGATCAGCGGGCTGTCGTAATGGCCGATGCTGGCGTCGTGGGTCGAGTAGCCGCCGGTGGCGACGGTGGAATAGGCGTGGCCGATGGCGTCGAACAGGCTCATGCCGGCGATCCAGTAGGCGAGCGCGCAGATGAGCGTGAGACCGAGATAGATGGTCCACAACGCGCGCGCCGTCTGTGTGATGCGGGGTGTGAGCTTTTCATCCTTGGTGACGCCGGACGCCTCGGCGCGGTATAGCTGCATGCCGCCGACGCCGAGCATCGGCAGGATCGCCACCGCCAGCACGATCACGCCCATGCCGCCGAGCCATTGGAGTTGTTGCCGGTGATAAGGGATGGACGGCGGCAGACGGTCGAGGCCGACGATGGCGGTCGCGCCGGTGGTGGTGAATCCCGACACGGCCTCGAACACGGCATCGGTGAACGACAGGTGCAGGCCGAACAGAAACGGCAGCGAGCCGAGCACGCCCAGCACGCTCCAGAACAGCGCCACGACCATGAAGCCGTCGCGGATCTTGAGGTCGGCGTCCGCCTTCCTGAGCGGCAGCCACAGCGCGATACCCAGCGCGAGGATGACCAGACCCGTGTATACGAAGTGCCAGTGCTGGCCGTCCGCATAGCCGATCGAGACCAGGATCGGCGGCAACACCGTCCCGCTGAAGATCATCAGCAGGATGCCGAGGATGCGCAAAACGCCCCGCCAGGACATGGGTGCCGCTCCGTTTGATTCTTCGAGGTTGGTCGAGTGGTATGCGCGCGATGGCGTGGTCAGCCGCCGCTCTCGGCGCGGATGCGGCGCGGATCGATGCCGAGCATCTTGAGCTTGCGGTACAGATGCGTGCGCTCGAGGCCGACGCGCTCGGACAGGCGCGTCATGCTGCCGTCGACGCGTTCGAGCTGGTGCAGCAGATACTGGCGCTCGAACTGTTCGCGTGCCTCGCGCAGCGGCATGTCCATCAGCACCGAGTCGTGCACGTCCTCCGGTTCGCGGCTGCTGCGTCCGGCCAGCGCCGCCTCGACCTCGTCGACGCCGATGTCGACGTCGTTGCCGAGGATCAGCAGCCGTTGCACCAGATTGCGCAGTTCGCGCACGTTGCCGGGCCATGCGTGCTGACGCAGGCGGTTGACCGCGGCGGTGGTGAAGCGGCGATAGGGCAGGCCTTCCTGCGCGTTGAGCAGGTCGACGTAATAGGCGAGCAGTTCCGGCACGTCTTCCGGGCGGTCGCGCAGCGGCGGGATGGTGATCGGCACCACCGCCAGCCGGTAGTACAGATCCTCGCGGAAGTTGCCGGCGCGCACCTCGGCCCCGAGGTCGTGCTGGGTGGCGGCGAACACGCGCACGTCGATCGGCACGCGCTCGGTGCCGCCGATGCGCGTGACGGAACGGTTTTCGAGCGCGCTGAACAGGCGACCCTGCGCCTGCATATCCATGTCGGCCACTTCGTCCAGGAACAGTACGCCGCCGCTGGCCTGCTCCAGCAGGCCGTGGCGGATGCGCTCGCCCTGCTCGCGGCCGAACAGTTCGAGTGCGGAGTCGTCGCCGGCGAGCGAGGCCACGGCAACCTCTACGAAGGGCTGGTCGCGGCGCTGACTCAGACTGTGCAGATAGCGCGCGAAGGTCTGCTTGCCGACGCCGGATTCGCCCGAGATCAACACCCAGGTATCGTGGCGGGCGATGCGCTTGGCCTGTTCGCGCAGCGCCTGCATGGCACGGCCGCTACCTTCGGGGTACACCACGCGCACCGCCTGCCGGCGCAGGCCGATGTTCTCGCGCGCGAGTTCGTCGGCCTCGAGTGCGCGTTTGGTGGTGAGGATCAGCTTGGCCATCGACAACGGCTTTTCGAGGAAGTCATAGGCGCCGAGGCGCGTCGCCTCGACCGCCGTTTCCACCGTGCCGTGGCCGGACATCATGATCACCGGGCAGGGCAGCCCGCCGGCCTCCTGCCACTCCTTGAGCAGCGTGATGCCGTCGCCGTCCGGCATCCAGATGTCGAGCAGGATCAGGTCCGGCCGGCGCTCGCGCATCAAGCTGCGCGTCTCGGCGACGCCGCCGGCGGTGGCGACCTCGTAGCCCTCGTCTTCGAGGATTTCCTGTACCAGATTGCGGATGGCCGGCTCGTCGTCGACCACCAGGATGGATAGACCGCTCACATTGCCTCCTCATGCCGCAGCGTCGCCGGCTCGCGCGTGGTCACCGGCAGACGCACGGTAATGCAGGCGCCGCCGGTCTTGCCATTGTCCGCCGAGACCATGCCGCCGTGTTCCTCGACGATCTTCTTGACGATGGCGAGACCGAGGCCGGTGCCTTTCGGTTTGTTGGTGACGTAGGGTTCGAACATCTGGCCCGCCACGGTCTGGTCGAAGCCGGGGCCGTTGTCCTCGATCCGCAGCTCGACCATGTCGCAATGGCCCTCGCGCATGCAGCGCGTGGTGATGGTCAGGCGCGACTGCGGCGTGCCGCCCAGCGCTTCCAGTCCGTTCTTGATCAGATTGTGCAGCAACTGGCGCATGCGGTCGGTATCGAGGTCGAGCAGTGGCAGGCCGGTGTCGAATTCGAGCACGATCTGCGTGCCGGTGGCACCGTCGCGGTACAACTCGACCACGTCGCGCACCAGATCGTTCAGGTTGGTCGGACGTGGCGCCATCGCCGGTGCGCGCGCGTAGTCGCCGAAGGCGTTGACCATGTTCTTCATCGCTTCGACCTGCTGGATGATGGTGTGCGCGCCGCGACGCAGGATGTCGGCATGCGCTTCATCCAGTTGCGGCAGCAGCTTGCGACCCAGACGTTCGGCCGAGAGCTGGATCGGCGTCAGCGGGTTCTTGATCTCGTGCGCGAGCCGGCGCGCCACCTCGCCCCAGGCCGCATTGCGCTGGGCCTGGATCAGGGTCGTGATGTCGTCGATCACGATCACGTGTCCGGCGCGCATGCCGCTCAGACGCGGCAGCCAGACGCCGCGGCACATGAGCACCTTGCGGCCGGCGGCGCCGAACACCGTGATTTCCGTCTGCCAGCCGGTCTCGCAGCGCTCGAGCTGCGGACCGAGCGTTTCCAGCAGCCGCGCCACCAGCGGCGATTCGTGTCCGATCTCGTCCAGCGCCTGACCGACGCGGCGGCCGAGGTCGAGTTCGAGGATCTCGTTGGCGGCGGTGTTTGCCGTGTGCAGTTCGAGACCGCGGTCGAGCGTCAGCACGCCGGAGGAGAGGTTTTGCAATACGGCTTCCAGATAGGCGCGCTGCACCTCCGCCAGTTGCCGGCTGCGTTCGACCTCGTCGCGGGTGGCGGCGAGCGTCGCGGTCATGTCGTTGAACGAGCGCACGAGAAAGCCGAGCTCGTCGTTCTGGTGCACCGGCAGACGCTTGTGATATTCACCGGCCGCCACCGCGCGCGTGCCTTCCGCCAGTTCGCGCACCGGCGCCACCAGCCGGCGGGCGGAGAAGAAGGCCGCCCACATGGCGGACATCACCGACAGCAGCAGCACCAGCGACAGCGTGATGGTGAAGCTCTGCTTGAGCGGCTGGCGCAGGAAGGCGAATTCCTTGTAGGCCGCGAAGGCGTCCTGCACGTTGTCTGCCAGATGGCTCAGGCGCGCGTCGACCGGGAACACGGCCTGCAGGTAGCGCGTGCCGCTGCGGTTGCTGCCGCGCTCGGCCACCGGCACCACGGTGCGGATGTGCAGGTTGCCGTACATCGGCTCGACCGAGGTGTAGGGCTGGCCCTGTTGCAGCCTGAGCAGGATCTCCTCGGTCAGCAGACGCGGCAGTACCTGCCCGGTGTCGCTGCTGCTGGAGGCGATGATGCGATTGTTGGCGCCGAACAGCGACAGTTCGACCGCGGCGCCGTCGGCGCGCAGGTCTTCGAGCGTGAAGCTCGCCAGCAGGTCGTTCACGCCTTCGAGCTGGCGCGCCATCGCGATCGCCTCGCGCAGGCGCTGCCGCAGGTGATGGTCGAAGGACGAGCGCGACAGTTCGAGTGCGTCTTCGAGCGCCTTTTCCACGCGCACGTCGAACCAACTGTCGATGCCCTCGCCGAGGAACTTGGTCGAGAAGTAGTACACGACCGACACCGGTGCGAGCGCGAGCAGCGCGAACACCAGCACCAGTTTCAGGGTCAGGCGCGAACCCGGTTCGCGCCGCAGTGCCTGCCGCAGCACCTGCGCGAGATTGACCAGGATCAGGCCGGCCAGCGCCAGCAGCGCGAGACTGTTGAAGGCGAGCAGCCAGATGTAGAACTGGCCGAAGCGTTCCGAATGCTGCACGGCATCGCCCATCAGATACAGCGACACCAGCAGCAGCAGGAACACGCTGCCCATGACGATCAGACCGAGCGGAAAGCGTTTGCGGCTCATGTCCTGCACCGGCGCATGACGCATGGCATCACGGGAAGGTCCATGCGTACCAGTCGCTGGCCGGTGCCCAGTCGCGCGAACCGAGGCTGCGTACCCACAGCGGCAGCGGCAGCGACTCCACGATCAGCCGCGCCCGCAGGCGCGCGACGTGGGGTTGGCCGGGGGTCACCAGCGTGGCATCGATGAGCGGCAGATCGTAGATCTCGCCGAGGGCCTCCAGTGCCGAGTCGATGCGCGCGAAGCTCTGCTGCACGCCGGTGTTCTGGTGGGTCAGGATGAACAGGCGGCTGAAGGCGTAGTACTTGATCTGGTAGCGCTGCGAGACGGTGGCGAGCGTTTCGTTCCACATCCAGTCGCGCACGCGCTCGATGGTCACCTGTACCTCGAAGTCGAGTTCGACGCCGTTGAGCAGCGCCTCGTACAGCGGCTCGGACAGGCGGTAGTCGATCACCGAATCGAGGTGGTAGACGCCTTCGTTGAGTTCGGTGGCGACGGCCCGCACGCGAAAGGGTTCCTGCGCCAGCGCCAGGTGGCCGAGCGGCAGCAGGAGCAGCAGCACCAGCAGTATCCACGGTCGCGGGCCGCGCGTCCTCAGCACTTGGCGAGCCTCGCGTAGAAGAAGCCGTCCATGCCCGACTCGCCGGTGAGGATCTGCCGGCCGTGGCCGCGCGGCCGGCCCCAGGCGGCTGCGATCGGCTGCGCCTGCACATCGTTGCGGTCCTCGACAAAGGCGGCGATCACGGCATCGTTTTCCTGCGGCAGCAGCGAACAGGTGGCATACAAGAGGATACCCCCGGGTACCAGCAACGGCCAGAGCGCATCGAGCAGTGCGCGCTGGCGTTCGGCCAACACCGGAATGTCGCAGGCGCGGCGCAGAACGCGGATGTCGGGATGACGCCGCAGCACGCCGGTGGCCGAGCAGGGCGCGTCGAGCAGGATGCGGTCGTAGGGACCGCCCGCGTGCCAGTCCTGCGGACGCGTGCCGTCGCCGGTCGCCAGGCGCGCCTCGAAGCCGCCGCGGTCGAGATTTTCCCGCACGCGCGCGAGCCGTTCGGCATCGACGTCGAGCGCGGTCAGGTCGAGATCGCCGTCGGTCGTTTCCAGCAGATGCAGGGTTTTGCCGCCCGGTGCGGCGCAGGCGTCGAGCACGCGCATGCCTGGACGGCAGTCGAGCAGCGGCGCGGCGAGTTGCGCGGCGGCGTCCTGCACCGACACCAGTCCTTCGGCGAAACCCGGCAGTTCTGTGACGTCGCAGGCCTGCGTCAGCGTGACGGCGCTCGGCACCGGCGCATGGATCCGTGCCTCGATGCCTGCCTGCCCGAGACGTTCGACGTAGTCGGCCCTGTCGATGCGGGCGAGATTGACGCGCAGCGTGAACGGCGGGCGTTCGTTGATGGCACGGCACAGTTCGGGCATCTGTTCCGCATAGGCATCGGCCAGGCGTTCGTGCAGCCACGCCGGCAGCGAGCAGGCGGCCGCCGGCTCGGTGTCGACCTGTGCTTCGAGCGCTTCGGCCTCGCGCCGGTAACGGCGCAGCACGCCGTTGACGAGGCCCGCCGCCCAGTTCTTGCGCAGGCGCCGCGCGAGCCCGGCCCATTCGTTGACCGCGGCGTAGTCGGGCGTGCGCAGGTGCATGAGTTCGTACAGTCCGAGCCGCAGCAGGCATTCGACGTCGAGGTCGCGCGCGCGCAGCGGCTTTTCGATCAGCAGGTCGAGCAGTGCGCCGATGCGGAAATGCCAGCGCAGCGTGCCGTAGCAGAGTTCGGCCGCGAGCGCACGGTCGCGTGGGGCGAGCGCCGAGGTCGCGGCGTCGAGCGCCTCGTCGAGCGCCCGCCCATCGCCGAGAACCCGTTGCAGTACTTTCGCGGCGCAGAGGCGGGCGGACATGCGGGATCAGCCGTGCGGCAGGCGCAGGCCGGCGAGGCTGCGGGCGTTCTGGAATTCGCGTGCCGAAAGCGGTTTGCCGCCCGGCAGTTGCAGGCGCCGGATGCGCAGCAGACCGCGGCCGGTGGCGACGTCGATGCCCTCCGGTCCCTCGGTGACCACGCTGCCGGGCGCGGCGGTCGTCGCCTCGGGCAGCGCGACGGCGTCCCAGATGCGCAGCGGCTGTCCCTGATACAGGGTCTGCGCCACCGGCCAGGGATCGTAGGCGCGCACGCGCCGCGCAAGACGCTCCGCGTCCTCGGTGAAATCGAGCGTCGCCTCGTCCTTGGTCAGTTTGGCGGCGTAGTTGGCGAGTGCGTCGTCCTGCGGCTCGCCCTTCAGGCGTCCTTCGGCCAGCGGTTCGAGACCCGCCATCAGCGTCTCGGCGGCGAGTTCGGCCAGCCGGTCATGCAGTCGGGCTGCGCTCTCTTCGGCACCGATCGGCGTCGCGCGCTTGAGCAGCATGTCGCCGGTATCGAGGCCGGCCGCCATCTGCATCAGCGTGATGCCGGTCTCCGCGTCGCCTTCGAGGATCGCGCGCTGGATCGGCGCCGCGCCGCGCCAGCGCGGCAGCAGCGAGGCGTGCAGGTTGATGCAGCCGAGCCGCGGCAGGTCGAGCACCGCCTGCGGCAGGATCAGGCCGTAGGCCGCCACCACCATCAGGTCCGGCGTGTAACCGGCCAGCCGCTGCTGCGCCTCGGCATCCTTGAGCGTCTTCGGCTGTTCGACCGGGATGGCGTGTTCGAGCGCGACCTGCTTGACCGGACTCGGCGTCAGCTTGCGCCCGCGCCCGGCCGGCCGGTCGGGCTGGGTGTATACCGCCACCACCTCGTGCGGCGAATCGATCAGCGCCTTCAGCGCCGGCACGGCGAATTCCGGGGTGCCCGCGTAGACGATGCGCAGGGGGTTGGTCATGGTGATGCGTTCCTTGATATGGGGGCGAGGCGTCAGGCGTGAGGGGTGGTGTGTGGAAGGCGTTCATTCATGAAGTCACCTTCGATACGCCTCACCTATATGGACGCCGGCTGGCGGCTTACGTGTTTGGGCAGCGTGCCGAGGCGTTCCTGTTTTTCGAGCTTCTTCTGGATGCGCTGGCGCTTGAGCGAGGACAGGTAGTCGACGAACAGCTTGCCTTCGAGGTGATCCATCTCGTGCTGGATGCAGACCGCCAGCAGACCGTCGGCATCGAGCTCGAACGGCTTGCCGTCGCGGTCGAGCGCGCGCACGCGCACGCGGTCGGCGCGGTGCACGGTCTCGTAGAAGCCGGGAACGGAGAGGCAGCCCTCTTCCATCTCCTCCTCGCCCTCGCGGGTGAGGATCTCCGGGTTGATCAGGCACAGCGGTGCGTCGTTCTCCTTCGACACGTCGATGACGATCACGCGCCGGTGCACGTCGACCTGGGTGGCGGCCAGCCCGATGCCGGGCGCGTCGTACATGGTCTCGAACATGTCGTCGATCAGACGGCGGACCTCGTCGTCGACCTGGGCTACGGGTTCGGCCCGCTTGCGCAGGCGTGGATCGGGGAAGTGCAGGATGTCCAGGATTGCCATGTCGGTAGATTCGTGCAGTTCTGCAAATGTTTCTGCTAAAGTTGTGCGAGGACTGAAAAACTGTCTGCTTTCGCCACCCCGCAAGGCCTCGGCCGGGGAGCGGGTCGGCGCACATTTTGGGGGAAAGCATGTCCGCGCACAGATTGCCACGATCGGGATGGATCGCGCTCCTTAGTTTAACGCTCCTTGCGGGCGGATGCGCGACCACCGGCGACGAAGGACCGAAGACCGCGGAGGGCGAGACCATCGGTTCGTTGCCGGCGGATCAGAATCCCTACGCCCGCAGTCCCTATCCGCTGCCGCCGCCGGCCGAGGCACCGAAACCGGCTCCGATCCCGATGCGCGAGGACGCGCCGATCGAATACGTGGTGCAGAAGGGCGACACCCTGTGGGACATCGCCGCACGCTATCTGCGCGACCCCTGGTTCTGGCCGGAGATATGGATTCAGAACCAACAGATCCGCGATCCGCACCGCATCTATCCCGGCGACGTGCTGATGCTGCACTACGTCGACGGCAAGCCGCAGGTCGTGGTCGAGGGCGGCCCGCGCGTCGACGGTCGCGCGGAACTGCCGACGCTCAAGCTCGGTCCCGGCATCCGCGCCACGCCGGTCGAACAGGAGCCGGTGATGATCCCGGTGCAGGCGATCCGGCCGTTCCTGATTCGCCCGCGCATCATCACCTGGCGCATGACGCACGAATCGCCCTACATCGTGGCCGGCGACAAGTCGCGGCTGGTGTTCGGCAACGACGACCGCGTCTACGTGCGCGGCCTGCCCGAAAAACCGCCCCAGCGCTACAGCGTGCTGCGTCCCGGCAAGCGCCTGAAGGATCCCGACACCGGCGACTGGCTCGGCTACGAGGCGATTCCGGTCGGCGATGCGATCCTGATCCGCGAGGGCGACCCGGCGACCTTCGATCTCACGCGCATCGAACGCGAGGCCGTGCCGGGCGACCGCCTGTACCCGTACGACGACGAGGACGACGACCGTGCCTTCTTCCCGCGCCCGCCGCCGGGCGATCCGCAGGGGACGGTCATGTCGCTGGTCGATGCACTGAGCAGCGTCGGCCAGCATCAGGTGGCGGTGATCAATCTCGGCACCGATCACGGCATGGAAAAGGGCCACGTGCTGTCGGTACATCAGCCGGGCCGGATCGTCTACGACAAGTTCGTCCCCGGCGGCGAGGCGGGCGTCCAGTTGCCGGAGGAACACGTCGGGCTGGTGATGGTGTTCCGCACCTTCGACCGCGTCAGCTACGCGCTGGTGATGGAGTCCTACCGCCCGCTGCGCGAGGGCTTCAAACTGCGCAAGCCGTAGTTCGTGACCCGCATGCCAGGGAAGGAACGCGAGCGCGTCGCGGCATGGCTGCGACTGTGGCATGCGCCGGGCGTCGGCCCGGCGACGTTCGCGCGTCTGCTGGAACGCTTCCCCGATCCCCTCGCCGCACTGCAAGCCCCGGTCGCGCGCCTGCGTGAGGCGGGGCTCGGCGACGAGGCCCTGCGCGCGCTGGACGATCCCATGCCCGCGGGCGTCGCGACCGACCTCGACTGGGCCGAGGGCGAACGTCATCACCTGCTGACCCTCGACGATCCGCGCTATCCGCCGCAACTCGCCGCCATCGACTCGGCACCGCCCGTGCTGTACGTGACCGGCGACGCCGACCTCCTGTCGCTGCCGCAGCTCGCCATCGTCGGTAGCCGTCATGCGACGCCGGGCGGGCTCGACCACGCGCGCGAATTCGCGCGCTATCTCGCCGGCAGCGGTCTGGTCATCACCTCCGGTCTTGCGCTCGGCATCGACGGCGCCGCCCATCGCGGCGCGCTCGAAGGCGGCGGGCGCAGCATCGCGGTGGTCGCCACCGGCCCCGACCGCGTCTATCCGGCACGCCATCGCGGTCTGGCCCACGAACTCGTGCGCGAGGGTGCGATCGTCGGCGAATTTCCGCTCGGCACGCCGGTGCGCGCCGACCAGTTCCCGCGCCGCAACCGCATCATCAGCGGCCTGTCGCTCGGCGTACTGGTGGTGGAGGCGGCGCAGACCTCGGGCTCGCTGATCACCGCCAGGCTTGCCGCCGAGCAGGGGCGCGAGGTGTTCGCAATCCCGGGCTCGATCCAGAATCCGATGGCGCGCGGCTGTCACCGTCTGATCCGCCAAGGCGCCAAACTGGTCGAGACCGCCGCCGACATCGTCGAGGAACTGGGCGCGCTGGCCGGTTTCCTGTCCGAGCCTGGGGCTGTGCGTCCGGCCTCGCCGGCGGCGGCGCAGGAGATGGATGCCGACCACCAGAAACTGCTCGCGGCGATGGGCTACGATCCGGTCACCGTCGACCGGCTGGTCGAGCGCAGCGGATTGACCCCGGAAGTCGTTTCCTCCATCCTGCTGATCCTGGAACTACAAGGACTGGTGGCCGCGCAGGGCGGCGGCCGCTACATCCGCCTCGAACCGAGAAAGTCAGAATGAAAGAAAACGTGCTGGACGTCCTTATCTATCTGTTCGAGAACTACATTGACGAAGACACCGAGATCGAACCCGATCGCGCCCTGTTGCAGGACCGGCTGATCGAGGCCGGTTTTCCGGGCATCGAGATCGAGAAGGCCTTCGACTGGCTGGAGAATCTCGCCAATCTGGAGGCCCCGATCCACGGCGGTCATGCGCTGCGCGTCTACACCGCGCGCGAGAGCGAGAAGCTCAACGCCGGCTGTCAGGGTTTTCTGCTGTTCCTGGAACAGAACGGCGTGCTCGACCCGGCCACGCGCGAGATGGTCATCGACCGCGTGATGGCGCTGGAGGCCGACGAGATCAATCTCGACCAGCTCAAGTGGGTGGTGCTGATGGTGCTGTTCAACCAGCCGGGGCAGGAAGCCGCCTGCACCTGGATCGAGGACATGGTCCTCGACGCCGCACCGACGCATCTGCATTGATCCTTTTTCCCGTCAACCACCAGCCCCTCCCGGCCAGGCCATGAGCAAGCATCTGGTCATCGTCGAATCGCCTGCCAAGGCCAAGACCATCAAGAAATACCTGGGCCCGGACTACGAGGTGTTGGCCTCGTACGGGCACGTGCGCGATCTCGTGCCCAAGGAGGGCGCGGTCGATCCCGAGCACGGCTTCCGCATGAGCTATCAGGTCATCGACCGCAACGAGAAACACGTCGATGCGATCGCGCGCAGTCTCAAGAAGGCCGACGACCTCATGCTCGCGACCGACCCGGACCGCGAAGGCGAGGCCATCTCCTGGCATCTGTACGAAATCCTGCGCGAACGCGGCCTGCTCGACACCAAGCCCGTGCATCGCGTGGTGTTCCACGAGATCACCCAGCGCGCGATCCGCGAGGCGGTCGAACATCCGCGCCAGCTCGCGACCGACCTGATCGACGCCCAGCAGGCGCGCCGCGCGCTCGACTATCTGGTCGGCTTCAATCTCTCGCCGCTGCTGTGGAAGAAGATCAAGCGCGGCCTGTCCGCCGGCCGCGTGCAGAGTCCCGCGCTGCGCCTGATCGTCGAGCGCGAGGAAGAGATCGAACGCTTCGTCACGCGCGAGTACTGGACGCTGGAGGCCGATGCCGCCAAGTCCGGCCAGGACTTCGGCGCCAAGCTCACCGTCTATCAGGGCCGCAAGCTCGACCAGTTCGACATCGCCAACGATCATGATGCGCACGCCGCACAGGCGGCGCTGAAGCAGGCCGCCACCGGCAAGCTGCGCGTCGCGAGCATCGAGCGCAAGCAGCGCAAGCGCAATCCGGCCGCGCCGTTCACCACCTCCACGCTCCAGCAGGAGGCCGCGCGCAAGCTCGGCTTCTCGGCCAGCCGCACCATGCGCGTCGCGCAGCAGCTCTACGAAGGCATCGACCTCGGCCAGGGCCCGGTCGGCCTCATCACCTACATGCGTACCGACTCGGTGACGCTCGCCAACGAGGCGCTGCACGAGATCCGCGACCTGATCGAACGCCGCTTCGGCAAGGACAAACTGCCGCCCGCGCCACGCGTCTACAAGACCAAGGCCAAGAACGCGCAGGAGGCCCACGAGGCCATCCGCCCGACCGCCGCCGATCGCTCGCCCGAGGCCGTGCGCGGCCATCTCGGCAGCGACCTGTACCGGCTCTACGACCTGATCTGGAAGCGCACCGTCGCCTCCCAGATGAACCACGCCACGCTCGACACCGTGGCGGTGGACCTCGCCGCCGGCGACGGCACGGCCAACCTGTTCCGCGCCACCGGCTCGCACGTCGTCGATCCCGGCTTCATGGCCGTTTATCGCGAAGACTTCGACGACGATGCCAAGGACAAGGAAGAGGGCGACGAACGCCTGCTGCCCGCGCTCGCCGAAGGCGAAATGGTCACGCTCAGGGACGTGCGCGCCGAACAGCACTTCACCGAACCGCCGCCGCGCTATTCGGAAGCGAGCCTGGTCAAGACGCTGGAAGAGTTCGGCATCGGCCGTCCCTCGACCTACGCCGCCATCATCTCCACGCTGCAAAGCCGCGAGTACGTCGAACTGATCAACCGCCGCTTCGTGCCGACCGACATCGGCCGCATCGTCAACGCCTTCCTGACCGAACACTTCCGCAAGTACGTCGACTACCACTTCACCGCGCGCCTAGAAGACGAACTCGACGAGATCTCGCGCGGCGAAAAGGCCTGGGTGCCGGTGCTGCGCGAGTTCTGGGACCCCTTCAAGGAACTGCTCGAACACAAGGAGACCAACGTCAGCCGCGAAGAGGCCGTCAAGGCGCGCGAGATCGGCACCGATCCCGCGAGCGGCAAACCCGTCAGCGTGCGCATGGGCCGTTACGGACCCTTCGTGCAGATCGGCAGCAAGGACGACGAGGACAAGCCGCGCTTCGCCGGCCTGCGTCCCGGTCAGAAGATGGACAGCATCGCGCTCGACGAGGCGCTCGCCCTGTTCGAACTCCCGCGCACCCTGGGCGAGACCGCGGACGGCGAGAGCGTCAGCACCAACATCGGCCGCTTCGGCCCGTACGTGAAATACGGCTCCAAGTACGTCTCGCTGAAGAAGGAAGACGACCCCTACACCGTCACGCTCGAACGCGCGCTCGAACTCATCCGCGAAAAACAAGAAGCCGACGCCAACCGCCTGATCCGCGACTTCGGCGACGGCGTGCAGATCCTCAACGGCCGCTACGGCCCCTACATTACCGACGGCAGCAAGAACGCCCGCATCCCCAAGGACCGCGAACCCGCCACCCTCGGCCACGCCGAATGCCTCGAACTGCTCGCCGCCGCGCCCGAAAAGAAGGGCCGCCGCGGCGCCGTGAAAAAGGCCGCCCCGAAGGAAAAGGCCACGCCAAAGGCCAAGGCCGCCCCCAAGAAGAAGGCCGCGCCGAAAAAGAAGACGGTGAAGAAAAAGGCCGCACCGAAGAAAAAGGCGGTGGTGAAAAAATCCGCCGCCAAGTGACCCGCGCGCCCCCGTGACCAAGGAACCGGCGCAAGGGACCATGCCTTCGTCCGCCTGGCCATTTCTCCGGAGTCGACAGATGCATCCACGTCATTCCCTTCCAGCCCTGCTGCTCGCCGGTCTGGTGGTCGGCTGCAATGACAGCCATCCACCCGCCTCGGAATCCGTCGTGAAAATGGGCTTTGACGAGTCCGAGCTGTACGACCCGACCCACCATCCGGCGGGGACATTGTTGCCCGAAGGTGCCACGGCGATGATCTCGCTGGAGTCGGTCAACGGCCCCGCGCACGACGGCGACACCGGCGGCATCGGCTACGACGAACTGTGGTTCGAATGGCCGCGGCCCACGGTACTCGGGATGTTCATGGAGGATGAGGATCTCGGCGTCATCGCACGGGTCGAGTTGCGGGACGTCCATGGCGGCGTGCTGCTGGACGTGGACGACGCACGGCGCTATGGCGAGGTTCATCTGCCCGTCGGCATCTATGGATTGCGCCTGCACGCCGCCCACGACGAGCCGACGCCCATGCATGCCTTCATCCGTTACGAGCTTGCGGCGCCCTTGGCGAACGGCCAGCAGTTCGGCATTCAGAGCGATGAGTCCGAGGTCGAGATGGGTATGACCTGGAACGGCTGCCCGAAGTGCGACCTGCGCGGAATGCGGTTTTACGAACGACAGTTCCCCCACCATTTCAATCTTGCCGGAGCCAACCTGACAAATGCGTACATGCGCGAGGTCAGGATGCCCGATGTCGACCTCTCCGGCGCCGATCTGTCAGAGGCCCACATTGTCTACAGCTACCTGGGCGGAGCCAATCTGACCGGGGCCATTCTGTGGCAAACCAGGTTCGTCTGGACCGACCTGACCGGGGCCGACCTGACCGGCGCGATTCTGAGCTTCAACCCTGAAATCGTCTGTGGACCAGGGTCGATCGGCATATGCCAGCATGAGGGCTGGGAGGCCCAGGAATTCAATGCCGCGCGTCGGTGAGTCGACGAGTATTTCGGAGAGCGGCATCGACGGATGGCGGCGCGGCAGCATCCAGGATGCCGCCGCTCGCAAAACGCCACGAACCCGGCGCCACGAAACCCGCATCGCGCAGTCCTCCTCGCGACGGCCAGACCCGACAATCGACCAAGACCCAAACCCAACACCCAAGGCCCTACCCATGAGCGATCTGCCGAAGTGCCCCCAATGCGGTTCCGACTACACCTACGAAGACGGTCCCATGTACGTCTGCCCCGAGTGCGGGCACGAGTGGTCGAAGGACGCCGCGACCGAAACCGCCGAAGACGCACGCGTCGTGCGTGACGCCCACGGCAACGTGCTGCAGGACGGCGACAGCGTGACCGTCATCAAGGACCTCAAGGTCAAGGGCAGCTCGCTCGTCGTCAAGGTCGGCACCAAGGTCAAGAACATCCGCCTGGTCGAAGGCGACCACGACATCGACTGCAAGATCGACGGCATCGGCGCCATGCAGCTCAAGTCCGAGTTCGTGAAAAAGGCCTGACCGCTTCAAACCTACCAGCGGCGTCTCCGCGTCGCCGCGGGACCACGCCTGTCTCCCCCGCCACCCCTGCACCTCGCCCCCTTGCTCCCTTCCCCCTCTGGGAGAAGGTGGCCCGAAGGGCCGGATGAGGGGTGCGCCGCCGGCCATAACGCCCGCACCGGCCTTTCTCCCTCGCGACCTCCCCAATCCCCTTTTGCATCCATGGGGAATAGGCGCTATTTTCCAGCGAACGAACCGATGCGCCGGTTCACGCGCCGGGGCGAGGTCCGGCAGTATTGGGGTGGGGGCGTTTCCGTATAGCACGGCGGCGGATCGGTGAAATCTGCGGTTTTTCAATCGGTTGTGTGGGGTCGCCTCTGTGATATACAGATTCTGTCTATCACCGATATGACCGATTCCGTCTAAGAAAGCTGTTCGGCAACAGACGCGAGGACATATGAAATCTGAAAAATTAGCCATCTTTGTGGATGTCGAAAATCTAACGCATTGGGTAAAAAACAACGGACCGAGCAATCTGATTTCTGAGATGAGTTCAGTTGGCCAATCCATTGTTCGGAGGGCATACGGTAATTGGACGAATCAAAATCTCCAGCAAATGCAAATGAGTCTTACACAACAGGGTTTCGAGTTAATCCACAATTATCATCCAGTTAGTGGAAAAAATTCATCCGACATACAATTGACCATCGATGTCATGGAGCACGCGTTACGCCTTCAGGACGTTGAGTGGATTATTCTTGCGACCGGCGATTCCGACTTTTCGCCCCTTTTCCGAAAACTCAGAGAAATGGGAAAAGAAGTTGTAGGCGTAGGACCAAGGTCTCCTCTCAGCGAGAGTGTAAAGACATCATGCTCAAGATACATTTACACAGATTCTGCCTATACGATAAGTTCAGAAGTGCTTCATTCTGCTATGGATGACGCGATTGATTTGGCAGAGAAGGCATTTGAGTCATTCGGAGGGCCAGTTTTGTGCTCTGCCCTGAAAGAAGCGATGACAAATATAGATAGCGCTTTCGACGAAAAATCACTTGGATATAAATCGTTTACTGACTTTCTTAAAAATGTTGAATCGATCAAATTGCACTTTGATCAAAAAAGTTGCGTTTGGACTGCGTCGCCTATGTCAAATACGCTACCAGCGTCCAATCAAAAAAAGGTGCAAGCTCATGTCTTAGACGAGGAAAGTCGGTCGACCTCGCTGGAGGAACGTTATCGAAGATTGCTAAGAAAGAAAAACTGGCGCACCGTGCCAAAGAAGGTTCTGGGTGAAGTATATAGACGGGCCATTAGCTTAGAACCGTTATCCAAGAATGAACTTAAAGAAGCACTGGTTTCTGCAGGTATTACGCCAACAGATGTCAACAAGGCGATCTCGATCTTATTCAAAGCACATCTTTTTGAGGCAAAAAATTCGACTGACGAATCTGAAGAAGAGCGCTTATTTAAGCTGGTTAATAAATCAGACTATATTCACGATGTTGATGTCGCACTACTGGCAAGATTGGTTTCGGAGATTAAAGATGTGGGTATTGCTGAGGATGAGGCTTCGATTCAAGGTTTATTATATGGCGAATACAATTCGGAGGAATTGAAGAAGATTTTATCGGAGGCGAAATCAAAAACTCTTGAATTTGTCGAACAAGACGCTCCAGCAGACCGCTCCTGAGGTCGCGGCGCTGAGCTTCACGTTAGC
>JAQVJI010000173.1 GCA_028695255.1 Chromatiales bacterium
CCGAGCACCGCATTCATCGGCGTGCGGATCTCGTGACTCATGTTGGCGACGAAGGCGCTCTTGGCACGACTGGCGGCTTCGGCGGTCGATCGTGCATGGTCCAGTTCCTCTTCGACCAGCTTGCGTGCAGTGATGTCGGTGGAGATGCCGCACAGCCCCCAGATGGTTTTTCGTTCGACGTCTGCATAGATCGGCGTCTTGATCTCCCAATAGACGCGGCGGTTGCCCGCCTCGTCCACGACGTCGATTTCCTCCTCGGTGTTCTCGCCGGCGAAGACGCGGTCGTCCACCTGCTTCAGGCGCTCGACGGTGGCGGGTGGGAAGAAGCGTGAATCGGGGCAGCCGGGCAGTTCTTCGGCCGTGACGCCGAACAGCTCCAGGGTCGGCCGGTTGGCGTACACGTAGCGATGATCGAGGTCCTTCATGTAGATGAACGAACTGACGTGATCCAGTGCCGCGCGAAAACGATCGGCCTGGACGAGTGCTTCGCGCAGCGCAAGTTCCGTCTGCTTGAGCTCGGTGATGTCGCGGGCGGCGGCGTAGATCAGTCCGCCTTCCACGTAAGGGACCGATCGCCATTCGATGAAGCGGTAGTCGCCGTTTCTGGTGCGGTAGCGATTGGTGAAGCTGACGACGGTGCTGCCGGCCGCGAGCATGGCGGTTGCCGAAAGCGTGGCCTCGCGGTCCTCGGGATGGACGAAATCGAGGAAACGCGCGCCTTCCAGTTCGCGGACGGTGTAGCCGAGACTCTGTTCCCAGGCCGGATTCAGCTTGCGGAAGCGGCCCTCGAAATCCGCGATGCACAGCAGGTCCAGCGAGGCGGAGAAGAATCGTTCCAGTTCCGCGCTCTTTTCCCTCAGTGCGGCCGCGGCCTTGTCGGCCTCCATCCGCGCCAGTCGCCGGTGGCGCTGGAATCCGTACAGGGTGATGACGGAGATGATCGCGAGGAGGGCATACAGGCCGCCGAGTATCAGGACTTCGTTCCACCAGCCTTGATACAGGGCTCCCATGTCGCGGCCGGCGGCGACCACCAACGGTCTGTCCATGTGCAGCCTGGGCGGCTGGATCGTCTGCTGCGCCATGAGCCGGTGCTCGCCGGTGGTCAACACGGTCCCCGTGAGCACCGTGACCCGTTCGCCGCTTTCCATATGGCGGGTGAAGAACGAGCCCGGTTGGGCCAGATCGCTGCCGGCGAGATCCGGTCGCGCGGGCATCATGAGGAACAGCTTGCCGTCGCCATGCGCGAGTGCCGTCCACATGTCGTCGGCATAGCGCACCGAGCCGAGGAGGATCTCGAACTGTTCCGGGTCGAGCGTTGCCGAAACGATGCCGGCGAACTCGCCGTCGGGGCCGGGAATCATGCGCACCACGTTCATCGCCCAGACGTCGAGGACGGTCTGAAAGGGTGGGGCGACGTACAGGGTATCGGGGTGGGGCGCCCGCAAGGGGGCCTGGAAATAGTCGCGGTAGGCGAAATTGCCTCCAACGACCTCGGGCCGATTGGCGGCGAACACCGTGCCGTCGGCATCCATGATGAGGATCGTGCGTACGCCCGGCATGGCGGCGGCGAAGGCATTCAGCCGGATTCCGGCCTGCGCCGATCCGTCGGCGGCCGCGCGCCATCGGGGTACGTCGTCGCGAATGCCGGCCAGCATGCGGCTGATCGAGTCGAGTTGGCGTTCTATGTTGTCGTGAACGACCGTGGTCTGGACGGTCAGGCGTTCGCGCTCGCCGCTGTCGATGTCTCTGTACTCGCCGTGCAGCGAAAAGGCGATGAATCCGCCCAGTACAAGGAGGCTGCACACCAGCAGGAACCACTCCGTGGCTAGGCCGGTGCTGCCTGTTCGGAAAGAAGGGGGAAGAGGTGGCATGTCTGAACTGGATTCTAGCTCACAATTTTGGCGGTCCGCCGGTTTCCCGTACACGGTGCATGGGCGGCGGAAGACGAGGCCGGACGAATCCGGGTTCGTCCGCCAAGCGCTGTCAAGTCTTCGTCCGGATGCGCCATTTCCTGTATCTTGTGCGCCTTTCCCGCAGGGTATCCCGGAACGCCATGGCCCAGAATACTGAAAAAATCGCCGTCGTCGGACTCGGTTACGTCGGTCTGCCGGTAGCGCTCGCGTTTGCGCGGCGCTACCCGGGCAGCATCGGCTTCGACATCAGCGAACGCCGCGTCGCGACGCTCAGGTCGGGCACCGATTACACCGGCGAGGTGTCGCCGCAGGAACTTGCGTCTACGCCGATCGCGCTCACGACCGATCCGCAGGCGATGCGCGGCGCGAGTTTCTTCGTCGTCACCGTGCCGACGCCGATCGACGAGAATCGCCAGCCCGATCTGACGCCGGTGATCCGCGCCTGCGAGACGCTGGGCAAGGTGATCGGACCGGGTTCGGTGATCGTGTTCGAGTCGACGGTGTATCCGGGCGTGACGGAGGAGATCTGCGGGCCGATCCTGGCGCGCGAATCAGGACTGCGGCAGGGCGTGGATTTCAAGCTCGGCTATTCGCCGGAGCGCATCAATCCGGGCGATCGGGAACATACGCTGGAGCGCATCGTGAAGGTGGTGTCCGGCGAGGACGAGGCGACGTTGGAACGCGTGGCGGCGGCCTATGCCTCGATCATCGATGCCGGCATTCACCGCGCGCCGTCGATCCGCGTGGCGGAGGCGGCCAAGGTGATCGAGAACACGCAGCGCGATCTGAACATCGCGCTCATGAACGAACTGGCGATCATCTTCGACCGCCTGGGCATCCGTACCAGCGACGTGCTGGCGGCGGCGCGCACGAAGTGGAACTTCCTGCCGTTCTCACCCGGACTGGTCGGCGGTCATTGCATCGGCGTCGACCCGTACTACCTGACCGCCAAGGCGGAGTCCGAGGGCTATTACCCGCAGGTGATCCTGGCCGGCCGGCGCATCAACGACGGCATGGGTGCCTTCATCGCGCAGCGGCTGGTGAAATTGCTGATCGCACGGGACCTGCCGGTGCGCAAGGCGCGCGTCGGCATTCTGGGGCTCACCTTCAAGGAAAACGTGTCCGACCTGCGCAACAGCCGCGTGCCGGACATCGTGCGTGAGCTGCATCAATTCGGCATCGAGCCGTTGATCCACGATCCGATGGCGGACGCCGCCGAGGCGCACGAGGAATACGGCCTCGATCTCGCGTCGCTGGACGACTTCAAGGATCTCCACGCCCTGGTGCTGGCCGTGTCGCACCGCCAGTACCTCGACCTGCCGGCGTCGATGCTGGCCGCCATGCTGGACGCCGGCGGCGTGATCATCGACGTGAAATCAGCGCTGAACCCCGCGGAAATTCTCGCGGCACACGCTTACTGGAGCCTGTGAGGCGGGACGTTCAACCCGGAAAGTCCATTAGGAGACGTGCCCTCGCTTGATCCTTGAATCCACAAGGCATTTTCCTCAGTCGGCAATACGGCTCGGTATTGCGCTTCTTCGGAAAATGCCTTGTGAATCCAAATCTCGGCGCGATCATCACGCCTCCTAATGGACTTTCCGGGTTTATTCCAGGGTGCGGCCCTGCTGACCGATCTTCCGGCCCCAGGCGCGGGCCTTCTGTCCCAGTTCCGTGATGTCCAGCGTCAGCAACTGATGCTGCTTGAGCAGGTGCCGGCCGGCCACCCAGACGTCGCTGACCTGACTGCGGCTGGCGGCATAGACCAGATGCGAAATCGGGTGGTAGACCGGCTGCGTCTTGAGATCGCCCAGATCGACGGCCACGATGTCGGCCGCCTTGCCCGGTTCCAGCGAGCCGATTTCATCCGCCAGCCCGAGCGCGCGTGCACCGTTCAGCGTCGCCATGCGCAGGGCCGTGTGCGCCGGTACGACGGCGGCATCCCCGGCCACGGCCTTGGCGAGCAGGGCGGCCGTGCGCATTTCCCCGAACATGTCGAGATCGTTGTTGCTGGCGGCGCCGTCGGTGCCGAGTGCGACGTTGACGCCGGCCGCGAGCAGTTCGCCGACCGGACAAAAGCCCGAGGCGAGTTTCAGATTCGACTCCGGGCAATGCAGGACGTTGACGCCGGTCTCCGCCAGACGAGCGATTTCTACAGCATCGAGTTGCGTCATGTGCACCGCCAGCAGCGATGGGCCGAGCAGGCCGAGCCGGTCGAGGCGCTGCAACGGGCGCATGCCGTTCTGCTCGAAAGCCTGCTGAACCTCGGCGGCCGTTTCGTGCACGTGCATGTGGATCGGCAGATCGAGTTCGTCGGCGAGCACGCGCAGGCGTCGGAGCGGCTCGTCCGAAACCGTATAGGGCGCGTGTGGCGCAAAGGCCGTGCTGATCAATGCTTCGCCCTTGTGTTCGTCGTGCAGGGCGAGACCCTTGGTGATGTATTCCGACGGGTTGCTGGCCCAGGCGGTCGGAAAATCCATCACGATGAGGCCGATGGTCGCACGGATGCCGGCCGCGGCCGCGGTGCGGGCGGTGATCTCCGGGAAGAAATACATGTCGTTGAAGCAGGTGGTGCCGCCGCGCAGCATCTCGGCGATCGCGAGCAGCGAACCGTCGTGGACGAAGTCCTCGCCGACCCAGCGGCGCTCCATCGGCCAGACGTGATCGTTGAGCCATCGCATCAGCGGCAGATCGTCGGCAAGCCCGCGCAGCAGGGTCATGGCGGCATGGGTGTGGGCGTTGACCAGTCCGGGAATCACGACGTGCTCCGGCAGGTCGACGCTGACGTCGGCATTGAAGCGTGTCGCCGCCTCGGCCTGCGGCAGGAGGGCGACGATGCGTCCGCGGCGGATGGCGACCGAGTGGTGTTCGAGTATCAGGTTGTCGGGCTGCACCGGGATGACCCAGCGCGCGTTCAGCAACGTATCGACGGTTTCCATGACTCGGGGGCGTGGAGAGTGGACGAGGCGTCCAAGTATGCCTGAGCGGGAGGGCGGTACAAATGCCGGCGGCAAGGGACGCAAAGCAAACGGCCACCGATGCCTCTCGCATCGGTGGCCGTCGACCGGGGATTCCGTCGACCTGTGGGCCGACGGTTGGGGGAGTTACTTCTTCGCCTGCGCGGTGATCTCGACCTCGACGCGGCGGTTCTTGACGCGGCCGTCGCGGGTCGCATTGCTGTAGGCGGGCTGATCCATGCCTACGCCGCGGGCATCGATGCGGCCGGCGGCAACGCCGTTCTGGACCAGGTAGTCACGCACGGAGGTGGCGCGACGCTCGGACAGGGCCTGGTTGTAATCCTTGGCGCCGATGTTGCAGGTGTGGCCGGTGACGCTGATCTTCTCGACCTCGGGGTGAGCCTTCATCTTGGCGACCAGGTCGTCGAGGGCCTGACGGCCGGCGGCACTCAGACGCGCGCTGTCGAAGTCGAACAGGGCGATCGCGTTGAAAGTGATCTTCTCGAAGACGGGCTTGGCCGGCTCTTCCTTCTTCTGAAGCTCCGGATGGCATTCCGGAACCATGTTTTCCTTCTTGAGGTACGGCGTGGTCCAGCACTCGCCGTAGGGGTTGCGGGCGATGTTGCCGTCGCTGTCGTACACGTAGCCGGGCACGCCCTTGGCGCTCACGACGCCGATGGCGAAGGCGCTCAACAGGCTCGCGGCGGTCAAAACGATCAGATGGATTTTGTTCACGGTGAACTCCTTTTATTGTTAGCCCTGGGTGGTGAATGATGCAGATGAATGCGAATGAAACGAATGGTAGCAGAAAAATTTTGCATTTTCCTTGTCGCCCTTTTGCGACCGGGGTCGTGCTCGCAAGAATGTCGGTCATTAACGGGCCGCGTCAATGATCGGCCAGGGTTGCGAGGCATGACGCCGGAACTGCGCTAGAATCCGCGCCATGCCAAACCGACATTTGCACGACACGGTCCGCGCCATCGAGTGGTCCGATGACGCCATCCTGCTGCTCGATCAGCG
>JAQVJI010000174.1 GCA_028695255.1 Chromatiales bacterium
GCGCCGCTCACCATCGGTCTGCCGAACGGCGCGGTGATCCAGGTCGATCTGCCACTCGCCGGCAGACACAACGCGCTCAATGCGCTCGCGGCCGCCGCTGCCGCTTCGGCACTCGACATCAAACCGGCATTGATTCATCAGGGTCTGGAACGCGTGCGTCCGGTACCGGGCCGGCTCCATGCCATGACCGGCCGCCACGGCCTGCGCCTGATCGACGACAGCTACAACGCAAACCCGACCTCGACTGCCGCCGCCATCGAAGTGCTGGCGGCGATGCCGGCACCGCGCGTGCTGGTGCTGGGCGACATGCTGGAACTCGGCGAAGCGTCGGCCACGCTGCATCGCGAGACCGGACGGCGCGCAGCCGCCGCCGGCATCGAACGTCTGTATGCCTGCGGCGACATGACGCGCCATGCGGTCGAAGGCTTCGGTACCGGCGGCCGTCACTTCGACGATCAGGCGGCATTGATCGAGGCGCTGAAGGCGGATCTCGACGGCCGCGAATCGGTGTTGGTGAAGGGTTCGCGCGGCATGCGCATGGAACGCGTGGTGCAGGCGCTTGCAGTTGACGCAGCAGCGGAGGTGCAGGCGCATGCTGGTTGAACTGTTCGACTTCCTCTCGCGCTACTGGAGCGGCTTCAACGTGTTCCAGTACCTCACGCTGCGCGCCGTGCTCGGCGTGCTGACGGCACTCTTGATCTCGCTGATCGTCGGTCCGGTGATGATCCGCCAGCTCACGCGCCTGAAGATCGGCCAGCACGTGCGCAGCGACGGGCCGCAGACGCATCTGACCAAGCAGGGCACGCCGACCATGGGTGGCGCGCTGATCCTGGTCGCGATCAGCGCCAGCACGCTGCTGTGGAGCCGCCTCGACAACCGCTTCATGTGGATCGTGCTGCTGGTGACGCTGGCCTTCGGTCTGGTCGGCGGAATCGACGACTACCGCAAGCTGCGCTACGGCAGTTCGAAGGGCCTGTCGGCGCGCGCCAAGTATTTCTGGCAGTCGGTGTTCGGGTTCGGCGCTGCGATCGTGTTGTACGTGACTGCGCAGACGCCGATCGAGACCACCCTGATCGTGCCGGTGTTCAAGGACGTGATGCTGCCGCTCGGTCTGTTCTACATCGTATTCACCTATTTCGTGATCGTCGGCACCAGCAACGCCGTCAATCTGACCGACGGCCTCGACGGCCTGGCGATCATGCCGACCGTGCTGGTGGCCGGCGCGCTCGCCGTGTTCGCCTACGTCACCGGCCATTACACCTTCGCCAACTATCTCGGCATTCCCTTCGTGCCGGGCGTCGGCGAGGTGGTCGTGTTCTGCGGTGCGATCGTCGGCGCCGGACTCGGTTTCCTGTGGTTCAACACCTATCCGGCACAGGTGTTCATGGGCGACGTCGGCGCGCTCGCGCTGGGCGCCGCGCTCGGCGTGCTGGCGGTGGTCACGCGCCAGGAGCTGGTGCTGTTCATCATGGGCGGCGTGTTCGTGATGGAGACCGTGTCGGTGATCCTGCAGGTCGCCTCGTTCAAGCTGACCGGCCGGCGCATCTTCCGCATGGCGCCGCTGCATCACCACTTCGAACTCAAGGGCTGGCCCGAGCCGCGCGTGATCGTCCGTTTCTGGATCGTCACCGTGATCCTGGTGCTGGTCGGTCTCGCGACCCTGAAGGTGCGCTGAGGGCATGGGCATGGCGGCAGAGGCGATGACCGGATCGATGCAGGCCCCGACGCTGGTGGTGGGCCTGGGCGGCACCGGCCTGTCGGTGGCGCGCTTCCTCGCCGCGCGCGGCGAGGCCTTCGGCATCGCCGACAGCCGCGACATTCCGCCTGGTCTCGATGCACTGCGCACCGTCGCGCCCGACGTCGAGGTCCACACCGGCGCCTTCGATCCCGTGCTGTTCGGCGGCATGACGCGCCTGATCGTGAGTCCGGGCGTGAGCGTCCGGGAACCCGCGATCCGCGCCGCGATTGCCGCCGGCGCCGAGGTGCTGGGCGACATCGAACTGTTCGCGCGCGAGGCTGCCGCACCCGTGATCGCCATCACCGGCTCCAACGGCAAGAGCACGGTGACGACGCT
Source organism: Chromatiales bacterium (assembly GCA_028695255.1). Classification (GTDB taxonomy): domain Bacteria; phylum Pseudomonadota; class Gammaproteobacteria; order Ectothiorhodospirales; family Ectothiorhodospiraceae; genus JAQVJI01. The sequence goes on from JAQVJI010000174.1 coordinate 2,075, forward strand.
GGTGGGCGAGATGGCGCGCCATGCCGGGCGTCACGTCGCCGTCGGCGGCAATCTCGGCACGCCGGCACTCGATCTGCTCGGCGATCCGGCCACCGATCTGTACGTACTGGAGCTGTCGAGCTTCCAACTCGAAACCACTCATTCGCTCACCGCCGTCGCCGCGACCGTGCTCAATCTGAGCGCCGACCACATGGACCGCTACGACACGCTGGACGAATACGCCGCCGCCAAGGCGCGCATCTATCGTCGTGCCGGTACGGCGGTGATCAATCGCGACGATCCCGCCGCCGCGGCGCTCGCCGAGGGTGCGGCGCACGTCGTCAGTTTCGGCCTGGATCGTCCGTCTGCCGGTCAGTTCGGTCTGATTAAGGATGCGGACGGCGTCTGGCTCGCGCGCGGCGAGACATGTCTGCTGCGGGAGAGCGATCTGCGCATCGCCGGCCGTCACAACACCGCCAACGCGCTGGCCGCGCTCGCGCTCGGCGAGGCGGCGGGTCTGCAAATGTCGGCGATGCTCGATGCGCTGCGCGAATTCCGCGGCCTGCCGCATCGCAGCGAGTGGGTGGCGCGCATCGACGAGGTCGACTACTTCGACGACTCCAAGGGCACCAACGTCGGCGCCACGCTGGCCGCGCTCGCCGGCATGCCGGCGCCGGTGGTGCTGATCGCGGGCGGCCTGGGCAAGGAACAGGATTTCGCGCCGCTGGCGCCGGTCGTCGCGGCGAAGGCGCGCGCGGTGGTGTTGATCGGGCGCGACGCGCCGTTGATCGAACGCGCGCTCAGCGGTTGCGTGCCGGTGGTGCATGCGGCCGACATGCAGGATGCCGTCGCGCATGCCGCGGCGCTGGCGCAGGCCGGCGATGCCGTGCTGCTCTCACCGGCCTGCGCCTCGTTCGACATGTTCGACGGTTATGCGCATCGCGGTGAAGTCTTCAAGGCCGCCGTGCGGGAGCGTGCAGCATGAGTGCGGTCGGTCTCCAGGCGACGCGCGATGCCGGTCGCGGCATGCTGGTTCAGCTCGGTCAGCGCGTGGATCTCGGCCTGTTGCTGGTGGTGGCGGCGTTGCTCGCGCTCGGTCTGGTGATGGTCGCGTCGGCCTCGATCGGCATCGCCGACCGAGGCGTCGGCGATCCGTTCCATTTCCTGAAACGACAGGGCGTGTATCTGCTCGCGGGCCTCGCCTGGGCCTATGTGATGTTCAATCTGCGTCTCGCCTGGCTGGAATCGGCCGGGCCGTGGCTGATGCTGCTGGCCTTCCTGCTGCTGACGCTGGTGCTGGTGCCCGGCATCGGCAAGACGGTCAACGGTTCGACGCGCTGGATCGCGCTCGGTCCGGTCAACGTGCAGGTCTCGGAGCTCGCCAAGCTCGCACTGACGGTCTATCTGGCCGGCTATCTGGTGCGTCACGGGCAGGCCGTGCGGGATACCTTCCAGGGCTTCCTGGTGCCGCTGCTGATGTCGTTCATCGCTGCGCTGCTGTTGCTGCTGGAACCTGACTTCGGCGCCGCCGCCGTGCTGATGGCCATCACGCTCGGCGTGCTGTTCCTGGGCGGCGTGCGCCTGTGGCAATTCGGTCTGCTGCTGCTGGTGGTGCTGGGTGCGATGGCGGTGCTGGCGCTGTCGTCGCCGTATCGCCTGGCGCGGCTCACGGCGTTCCTCAATCCCTGGAACGATCCCTTCAACAGCGGCTTCCAACTCACGCAGTCGCTGATCGCGATCGGCAGTGGTTCCTGGTTCGGGGTCGGCCTCGGCGGCAGCGTGCAGAAGCTGTTCTATCTGCCCGAGGCGCACAACGACTTTCTGTTCGCGGTATTGGCCGAGGAACTGGGGCTGATCGGCGTCACGGTCGTGATCGTCCTCTATGCCTTCCTGTTCTGGCGTTGTTTCCGCATCGGCACGGCGGCCGAGGCGGTCGGACATCGTTTCGGCGCCTACCTGTCCTACGGTCTCGGCCTGTGGTTCGGTCTTCAGGCCTGCATCAACATGGGCGTCAACATGGGCCTGCTGCCGACCAAGGGCCTGACGCTGCCGCTCATGAGCTACGGCGGTTCGAGCATGATGGTCTCCTGTGCCGCGGTCGGTCTGCTGCTGCGCGTGCATCGCGAGACGGTGTCGATCGCCGGCATCGAGCGCATGCGTCATTCGCTGGCGGGGATACGCTGATGAACGCGCCACGCCGTCTTCGATCCACGATCCTGGTGATGGCCGGCGGCACCGGCGGTCACGTCTTCCCCGGACTCGCGGTGGCCAACGCCTTGCGCGAGGCGGGCGTGGACGTGTGCTGGCTCGGCACGGCGCAGGGCATCGAGGCGCGTCTGGTGCCGGCCGCCGGCTTCACGCTGCACACGCTGCCGGTGTCGGGTCTGCGCGGCAAGGGCATCACGACCTGGCTGCTGGCCCCGCTCAGGCTCGGCCTGTCGTTGTGGGCGGCGCTCGGTCTGATGCTGAAACTGAAGCCCGCCGCGGTGCTGGGCCTGGGCGGCTTCGCCTCCGGTCCCGGCGGCCTGATGGCCTCGGCACTTGGCCGGCCATTGGTGATCCACGAACAGAATGCGATCGCCGGCATGACCAACCGCTGGCTGGCGCGCGTGGCCGATCGCGTGCTGGAGGGTTTTCCCGGCACCTTCGCGCCGGGATTCAAGCCGCAGCACACGGGCAATCCGGTGCGCGCCGACATCGCCGCGCTGCCGCCGCCGGCGGAGCGCATGCACGGCCGCAGCGGGCCGCTGCGTCTGCTCGTGCTCGGCGGCAGTCTCGGCGCGCTGGCCCTGAACCGGGCGCTGCCGCAGGCGCTGGCGACCCTGCCCGCCGATCGGCGGCCCGAGGTCTGGCATCAGGCCGGCAGCCGCACCGTCGATGCCGCGCGCGAGGCCTATGCGTCGAGCGGCGTCGACGCGCGCGTCGATGCCTTCATCGACGACATGGCTAATGCCTATGCCTGGGCCGACCTCGTGGTCTGCCGCGCCGGCGCGCTCACGATCGCGGAACTCGCCGCCGCCGGACTCGGTGCCGTGCTCGTGCCCTATCCGCATGCGGTGGACGATCACCAGACCGCCAACGCGCGCTTCCTGGTCGATGCCGGTGCTGCGGTGTTGCGTTCGCAGTCCGAGGTCGAGACCGGTGCGCTGCTGCCGCTGCTGTCCGAACTGCTGAACGATCGCGCGCGCCTGTTGCAGATGGCCGAACGTGCGCGCGGCCTGGCGCGCCCGCAGGCGACGGCAGAGGTCGCGGACGTTTGTCTGGCGCTGGCCGGAGGTGCGGCATGAGCCTGGCGACGACCAATCTGCCGATGACGAACCTGCCGATGCGCCGCATCCGCCGCATCCATTTCGTCGGCATCGGTGGCTCGGGCATGGGCGGCATCGCCGAGGTGCTCGCCAATCTCGGCTACGAGGTGAGCGGCAGCGACATCGCGGAGAACGCCGTGACGCGGCGCCTGCGCGAGTTCGGCGTGACGGTGCTCATCGGCCACGAGGCGGCGCAGGTACACGGCCGCGACGCGCTGGTCGTCTCCTCCGCCATTCGCGCCGACAACCCGGAGCTGGTCGAGGCGCGCCGTCTGCGCATTCCGGTGGTGCCGCGGGCCGAGATGCTGGCCGAGCTGATGCGCTTCCGCTACGGCATCGCGGTGGCCGGCACCCACGGCAAGACCACCACGACGAGCCTC
>JAQVJI010000175.1:0-3707 GCA_028695255.1 Chromatiales bacterium
CCGGGGATCGCACTCTCGGTGAAGAACGGGATCACGCGTCCGCCGATGATGGTGATGAGCAGCAGCACCAGATCGGTCATCAACCGCAGACCCGTCGTTGCCGTGAACGACCACGACAACGCCTGCGCATGCACGAGGACGTTGGCGAGCGTCATCAGCGCCAGTACCGGCAGGAACACGAGGTTGTGGCGCTGTCCGGCGCGCAGCAGCGGAATGGCGAGCGCGATGGCGAGGGCGGGCAGGAACGCGATGTCCACCACCGCGATCGACCAGCCGGGCAGCGGCAGGAAGGGCGCGATGCGTCCGGCCAGCCACAGCGCCGCGAGCAACGCGAGCGGCGTGCCGGTGGCGGTCTGCACGCCGGTCCAGTTGCGCACGGCCGTGAGCAGAAAACCCGCGATCACCGCGACGGCGTAGCCGAACAGCATGGTATGTCCATGCCAGGCGGTGGCACCGAAGTAATCGGGCGCGCGCAACACGTCGGCCAGCACCAGCAGCCACAGCGGCAGCAGCAGTACGGCCGCGATGCCGGCGAGCAGGAAGAAGGGGCGGAAACCGAGCGCGAACGGCACGAAACCCTTCGGCGCGCGTGCGATGTGCGGTTCTTCAACGGGGATGACGGCCATGCGACGACCTCGAATGCGACGATGCGCCTTTATCGCGCCGCGCGGCGCCGATCGCCTTGACGTTCATCAACGCAGGGGCGGCGATCACCTGCGTTGCAGCAGAAACACCTGTTCCAGCAATCGCGTCAATCCGCGCTCGCGGAAACGGGGATTCTCGCCCAGGATGTCCACCTCCGCGAGAACCCGCACGTCGAATGCGGCATCGTACAGCGCATGCACCTCATCGGCAGTGACGGAGAACGGCGGTCCGTTCATCTGTTCCTGCGGATAGTCCATCGTCACCAGCAGGACCGGCGTGCCGGGCGCCAGCAGTTGTGTCAGATGTGCCGCATAGTCCCTGCGCATCTCGGGCGGCAGCGCGACCAGCGAGGCACGGTCGTAGACCGCCCCGACGTCCCGCAGCCGTTCCCGCGCCAGCGCGAAGAAATCGCCGCACAGGATCTCGATCTCGCCGCAGCGCCGGCTCTCGAACGGTCCCGCCGCCGACACCTCGGGCACGAGGCCGTTTTCGTCGAAAAAGGCCTGCACCGCGAGCGGGCTGATCTCGACGCCGAGCACGCGATGCCCCGCGCCGGCCAGCCACAGCATGTCACGGCTCTTGCCGCACAGCGGCACCAGCACGCACGCACCGGCATCGACCCCGACCTCGCGCCAGTAGCCTTGCAGATGCAGATTGATCTCCTGCTGATGAAAGCCGATTTCGTTGCGCTGCCAGCGCTCGTGCCAGAACTCCGGGTTCATGTGATGTCTCCGTGACACAGAAAAGTGGTCGAGTTCATTTCGATATTCATCACGCATGGCTCGACGAAAAAAGTGGTCATGTGCACCGCTGCGATACACGGGGCGCGCCGTCATGGCGCACCACGCATGACGCATCGATGACGCACGCATCCAAGTATCTGATCGTGTTGAAGTGCCCTGATGGCATCAAGGTTGCTCTTCTACGGAAAAACACGCGCCGTGACAACACACTCGATCAAGGGAGATTCGTCTCATGTCCATCGTTCCGTTCCTGCGCACCAACACCTCCCAGCGCGGCCGTCTGGTCGACGTGCTCGAACGCCTGACCGGGCGCGACTGGGACTTCACGCTGCGTTTCGATCCACGCGCGGTCGGCAGCGAAACCGCGCAGTCGCTCAACACGCTGGTGTCGCGGCTGGCGGGCGAGATCGAGCATTCGGCCAGGGCCGCCGTCTCCGTATCCACCACGGCGCCGGAGCTTGCGCGCCTGGCGGCATCGGAACTGGAGGACAGCAACACGCTGTCCAGCGCGGCCGAACAGATCGCGAGCGCCAGCGAGCAGATGGCGGCAACGCTCGAAAGCGAGCTGGCGCAGAACACGCAGCGCATCGCCGAGTTCTCGCGCGAGGTCGCGAACGCCGTGACCGATTGCGACGGCTTCGGCCGCGAGGCCGGCGACGAGATGGCGGTGATCGATGCGCGCGTGACGCGTCTGGCCGAGGAGGTGCAGACGCTCAATCGCAAGGCGGGGCAGATCGGCGAGATCATCGGTTTGATCGAGAACATCTCGCGCCAGACCAACCTGCTGGCGCTCAACGCGGCGATCGAGGCGGCACGCGCGGGACCGCACGGACGCGGTTTCGCGGTGGTGGCCGACGAGGTGCGGCTGCTGTCGCAGCAGACGGCCGAGGCCACCGGCCGCGTGCAGGACATCGTCGGACAGGTGCAGACCGGCATCGGACAATCCGTCGCCGGCGTCGACGAGGTGCGGCAGCACGTGGTCGACGGCCGCGCCAAGGTCGAGGCCACGCGCCAGCGTCTGGCCGAGGCGAGCGATGCGATGACCCAGCTCGACGACCGCATCCAGGCCATCGCCGCCGCCACCGAGCAGATGACCACGGCCGCGCAGAGCGTGAGTCACGAGGTGCATCACGTGGCCGAGGTGGCGCGCGCGATGTCCGCCAAGACGGGCGAGGTGCATGCACTGGGCGAACGCCTGCACGGTCTCGCCGACGACATGCTGACCGCGATCGGCATCTTCCGGCTGGAACCGCACCGGCAGGCGCGCGAAGCCAGCGAGCGGCTGGCGCTCGAACTGGCGCAGGCGGGCACGCGGCGCGATCTGCTGGAGGACAGGATGCGCAACGCGTTGCGCGAGTCGCCGTTCTTCGAACTGCTGTACGTGACCGACGGCCAGGGCCGGCAGATCACCGACAACATCGCGCCGGGCGGCTTCACCGCGAGTTATGGCGGCACCGGCCGCGGCGAGGACTGGTCATCGCGCGAGTGGTTCAGACGTGCGGCGGAGGATCATCGAAGCTATGTCACGCCGGTATACCGCTCGGCGGCCACCGGGCATTTCTGTTTCACGGTGTCGGTGCCGGTGATCGGCGCCAACGGCACGCTGGTCGGAGTGCTCGGCGCCGACGTGCGTCTCGGTGCGCTGTTGTAATCCCGCGCGCCGGATGTCGATCGGCGGCATGCGCGTCAGGTAGCGCTTGCGCGCAACCTGACCTGCGGCGTCGGCGTGGAATTCGGATGCCTTCGGTGTCGTGGGTCACGCGGCGAAGCTGCGTGACGTGACCTTCAGCCCGGCATCGCGTCGAGTGCGGCGAGCAGCGCGGCGTTCTGTTCGGGCGTGCCGATGGTGATGCGCAGGAACTGTTCGATGCGCGGCGCGCGAAAATGCCGCACGATCACCCGCCGTTCGCGCAGGCCCTGGGCGAGCGCCCCGGCATCGCGATTCGGGTGACGGGCGAACACGAAGTTGGCGGCGGACGGCAGGACCTCGAAACCGCGCTCGACCAGCGCCGCCGTGAGTGCCTCGCGCGCGGCGACGACCGCGTCCCGCGCCTGCCGGAAATGCGCCTCGTCCTCGATCGCCGCCACGGCACCGGCCTGTGCCAGCCGGTCGAGCGGATAGGAGTTGAAGCTGTCCTTGATGCGCACCAGCGCCTCGATCAGTTCCGGATGTCCGACCGCGAAGCCCACGCGCAGTCCCGCGAGCGAGCGCGACTTGGACAGGGTCTGGGTGACGAGCAGGTTCGGATGACGGTTCACCAGTGCGATCGCGCTCTCGGCGCCGAAGTCGACGTAGGCCTCGTCGATCGCCACCACCGA
>JAQVJI010000175.1:3807-5719 GCA_028695255.1 Chromatiales bacterium
GCGACCGACAGTTCGAGGTGTTCGGGCGCGATGTAGTTCGCCACTTCGACCGCCTGTTCCATGTCCTGCACGTGGATCAGGGCGCCGCGGCGCGTGAGCGAACTGCGGATGATGGCGCTGCGCGGCATGTCGACGAGCAGCGCCTCGATGCGCTCGGCGACGCGACCGAGAAAGGCCTCGTCGGGCGAGACCAGGATCGACTGCGCGTCCTCGTCGTGTTCGGCCTGCGAGAACAGGTCCATCGCGATCCAGTCCGGGTCGGTCTCGCCGTCGCAGACGACGAGGATTTCGGACGGACCGGCGATCATGTCGATGCCGACCGTGCCGTAGACCATGCGCTTGGCGGTGGCGACGTAGATGTTGCCGGGTCCGACGATCTTGTCGACGCGCGGCACGCTCTCGGTGCCGTAGGCGAGCGCACCGACGGCCTGCGCGCCGCCGATCGCGAACACGCGGTCGACGTCGGCCACGCGCGCGGCGGCCAGCACCAGGTCGTTGACCTCGCCGCCCGGCGTCGGCACCACCATCACGAGACTGGCGACGCCGGCCACGCGCGCGGGAATCGCGTTCATGAGCACCGACGAAGGATAGGCCGCCTTGCCGCCGGGTACGTACAGGCCGACGCTGTCGAGCGGCGTCACCTGCTGGCCGAGCACGGTGCCGTCCTCCTCGGTATACGACCACGATTCCATGCGCTGGCGTTCGGCGTAGCGGCGGATGCGTTCGGCCGAAGTCGTGAGCGCCTCGCGCAATACGGGATCGATGCGTTCGAGCGCCGCGTCGAGCCGCGCCTGCGGGATCTCCAGTTCGTCCATGGCCTTTGCCGCCATGCGGTCGAAGCGGTAGGTATATTCCAGCACCGCGGCATCGCCGCGTTTCTTCACGTCGTCGAGGATACCGCGCACCGTCGACTGCACCTGGTCGTCGGACACGCCTTCCCAGGCCAGCAGCGCGTCGAGGCGCTGCCAGAAGTCGGCCTGTTCGGTATCGAAACGGGCGATCGGCATCATGCTCCGCACCTCACTCGGCAGCGGCGGCAAAGGGATGGCGCGCGGCACGCCGCGCGCGCACCGCCGCGGCGAGTTGTTCCAGCATGCGCTCGGTGTCTTCCCAGCCGACGCAGGCATCGGTGATGCTCTGGCCGTAGACCAGTTCCTGACCTTCCTTCACGTCCTGACGGCCGGCCACCAAGTGGCTCTCGATCATCACGCCGGTGATGCGCATGTCGCCGGCGGCGAGTTGTTGCGACACCGATTCGCTCACCTCGACCTGACGCAGGAATTCCTTGCGGCTGTTGGCGTGGCTGAAATCGACCATCAGGCGCGGCGACAGACCGGCCTTTTCGAGCTGACGGCCGGCGGCGTCGATGCTCGCCGCGTCGTAGTTCGGCTCGCGCCCGCCGCGCAGGATGATGTGGCAGTCGTTGTTGCCGGCGGTGGAGAAGATCGCCGAATGGCCGGCCTTGGTCACCGACAGGAAATGATGCGGACAGGAGGCCGAGCGGATGGCGTCGATGGCGACCTGAAGCGTGCCGTCGGTGGAATTCTTGAAGCCGACCGGACAGGACAGACCGGAGGCCAGTTCGCGGTGCACCTGGCTTTCGGTGGTGCGCGCGCCGATCGCACCCCAGCTCACGAGGTCGGCCACGTACTGCGGACTGATGAGATCGAGATACTCGGTGGCGGCCGGCATGCCCATGTCGGCCAGATCGAGCAGCAGGCCGCGCGCCAGCCGCAAACCCTTGTTGATCTGGAAGCTGCCGTCGAGGTTCGGGTCGTTGATCAAACCCTTCCAGCCGACGGTGGTGCGCGGTTTCTCGAAGTACACGCGCATGACCACGCAGAGATCATCGGCCAGCCGGTCGCGCAACGGCTTGAGGCGCTGCGCATACTCGCGCGCGGCCTTGACGTCG
>JAQVJI010000017.1 GCA_028695255.1 Chromatiales bacterium
TAGTTCGCGACCAGGCTCAGGCCCTCGAAACGCAGGTCGTACACCTTCCACTTGCCCCCCACCAGCCGCAGGCTGTAGGCCACCGGCAGGTTCGGCTGGCCGCTGCCGAGCACGATCTCGGAATTCACCGTGGCATTGGTGTCGGTGGCCGGACGACGGCCCGGCAGCACCACCAGGCGCTTGTCGGCGTGATCGGCCAGTTGCAGCGTGTAGGTCCGCACCAGATTGTTGCGCAAGGCGGTCACGAAACCATCGCGCTGCGCCGGCGTGGCGGTACGCCAGTACTTGCCGAGGATCAGCTTCGACATGCCGTCGAAGTCGATGTGCGGCAGGATGGTTTCCTCGACCAGCCCGAACAGGAAGCTCGGATCGGTTTGCAGGCGACTACGATTGGCCTCGATCGCCTGCATCACGCGCGAAGCGGTCGATTCGATCAGTTCTTCCGGCGTCTGCGAAGGCGCCTGTGCCGAAGCGAGGGCGAACGGCGCCCAGGACAGCAGCAGGACGATTAGGGCGATGAAAATGTGATGGAGGGGTATCCGTTGCATGGTCGTTTCTCCCGCGCGATGCGCATTACCGTTATTCATTGCCATTGCCGCCGCCGGTGGTCAGGCTGACCAGCACGCGGCCGATGATCTGTTCCAGCACCAGCGCCGACTGCGTGTGCTCGATGCGCCCCCCCTGTCTGAGCGTCTCGTCCTCGGCGCCGGGCTCGATCGCGATGTACTGCTCGCCCAGCAGGCCGGCCGTGAAGATGCTGGCGTGGCTGTCCACCGGCAGGTAGTCGTAGGCCGGCGCGATGGTCATCGCGACCGTCGCCTGGTAACGCTCGCGGTCGTACTGGATGCCCGTCACCCGCCCTATCCGCACACCGGCCATGGTGACCGGCGCCCGCACCTTGAGGCCGCCGATGTTATCGAAGTTGGCGGAGACGGTGTAGCCACCTTCGTCACTGTATTCGGTCAGGTTGCTGACCTTCATGGCCAGCATGAACAGGGCGGCGAGCCCGAGGGCCACGAAGATGCCCACCAGGATTTCGATCGTGCGCGTCGTCATGAGCTGAATCCTACGTTATTGAAACATCAGACCGGTGAGGATGAAGTCGAGTGCCAGCACCGCCAGCGCGGTGTGCACCACCGTGCGCGTGGTGGCACGGCTCACGCCCTCCGAGGTCGGCACCGCGTCGTAACCCTCGAACAGCGCGATCCAGGCGGCGACGAAGCCGAAGGCCACGCTCTTGATGATGCCGTTCATCACGTCCTCGTGAAAATCCACGCTGGCCTGCATCTGCGACCAGTAGGAACCGCCGTCCACGCCGAGCAGGCCGACGCCGACGAAATAGCCGCCCATCACGCCCACCGCACTGAAGATCGCGGCCAGCAGCGGCATCGACAGGAAGGCGGCCCAGAAGCGCGGCGCGATCACGCGCTGCATCGGATTGACGGCCATCATCTCCATGCCGGAGAGCTGTTCGGTGGCCTTCATGAGGCCGATCTCGGCCGTGAGCGCCGAGCCCGCGCGGCCGGCGAACAGCAGCGCCGTCACCACCGGCCCGAGTTCGCGCACCAGCGACAATGCCACCGCCGTACCGAGCGCCTCGGCGGCACCGAAGCGCACCAGCGTGATGTAGCCCTGGTAGGCCAGCACCATGCCGACGAAGGTGCCGGAGACGACGATGATGAGCAGCGACAGCACGCCGACGGAATGCAGTTCGCGGATCACCAGCCGCGGCCGCATCACGATCACGCCCAGACAACCGATGGTCTGCAACAGGAACAGATGGCCGCGCCCGAGGCGTTCGAACACACCCAGGCCCCAGCGGCCGAGTCTTTGCAGGGTTCCGAGCATCAGGCACCCCCCAGCAGGTCTTGCTCGTAGGCATCGGCCGGATAATGGAACGGCACCGGCCCGTCCGGCAGACCCTGCATGAACTGGCGCGACCATTCGGAGGCGGTGGTCTCCAGTTCGGCCGGCGTGCCGCTCTCGACCACCTTGCCGCCGGAGATGAGATGAATGTGATCGGAAATGGCCGCGATCTCGGCCACGTCGTGCGAGACGATGATGCTGGTCACGCCAAGCGCGTCGTTCATGCGCTTGACCAGCGTGACGATGACGCCGAGCGTGATGGGATCGAGGCCGGTCAGCGGTTCGTCGTACATGATCATCACCGGATCGAGTGCGATCGCGCGTGCCAGCGCGACGCGCCGCGCCATGCCGCCCGACAGCTCGGCCGGCATCATGTCGCGCGCGCCGCGCAGGCCGACGGCTTCGAGCTTCATGAGCACCAGCGTGCGGATCATGCGCTCGGGCAGACGCGTGTGTTCGCGCAGCGGAAACGCCACGTTCTCGAACACGGAGAGATCGGTCAGCAGCGCGCCGCTCTGGAACAGCATGCCCATGCGCATGCGCAGGCGGTACAGCTCGGCGCGCGACAGCCGCTGCACATCTTGGCCGTCGACCAGCACCTGGCCGCGGTCGGGGCGCAACTGGCCGCCGATCAGCTTGAGCAGCGTGGTCTTGCCGGTGCCGCTCGGCCCCATGATCGCCGTGATGCCGCCCTGCGGGATCACGATGTTCAGGCCGTCGAAGATCTTGCGCGACCCGCGCGAGAAATGCAGGTCGCGGATTTCCACCAGCGGTCGGTTGTGGTCGACGGAATTGATAAGCGGTTCCTTTGCGTCGTCGGGTCGGCGGGAGCGCAAAGTCTCCGGGGCGGGACCGCGGGTGTCAACCACCCGGCCAGACCTCGCAACCGAGCAGGCCGGCCAGGGTCTGCACGTCGCGCAGCATCCCTGGCGGTCCATCGACGAACAGACCGGAGGGCATTCCGCCGCCGGCCTCGACCAGCGTTTCGATGGCGTGGCGCAGTTCGAGCGGCGTGGGTCGGGACGACTGCCCGGCGATGATGCCGACCGCCAGCGAACCGTCGGGCGTGCGCCACAGATCGAGCGCGTCCCGGCGTTCCACAAGCCGCAGACAGGGCACGGACGGTGGCAGACCGGCCGGCGGGACGTCCCGGCACAACAGGCCGGCCAGCCGGTCGCCGAGCACGGTCGGCAGGGCAGTCGACGACCAGGACGCGGACGCGTCGAGTTCCAGCATGCAGCGGAAGCCCTCCGGCATGGCGCCGGCCCAGTCCGCCGCCGCAGCGGCGTCGAGGCCGACCCAGTCGGCGGCCGGCAGCAGCAGCGCACGGAATTCGTTGGCGTAATATGGCAGGCGCCAGTCCTCGGGCAGGTCCGGTGGATAGAACCCGGCCAGCCAGTCGGGCCGTGCGAGACCGCGTGAGCCGAGGATCAGTGAACGGTTCATCGGGCGAACATTAAAGGATTTGCCACAGCGGACACAGAGGTCACAGAGAAAAGAAAAAACCCGTTCCCGGCGAGAACAATACCCTTCTCTCTCTGTGTCCGCTGTGGCAAATCCATAACATTCACAAGAACCATGCACTTCGACCTCTTCCACGAACTCTCGCTCGCGCCCTGCGACGGCCGTGACGAGGCGCGCATGTACGCGGACGCGCTGGACGAGATCGCGCTGGCCGACACGCTCGGCTTCACGACCGCGTGGCTGGTCGAACACCACTTCATGCCCGAGTACTCGCACGCGACCGCGCCCGAGATGTTCCTCGCCGCGGCGAGCCAGCGTACGCAGCGGCTGCGTCTCGGCCATGCCGTCGTGCCGCTGCCCTATCACCATCCGCTGCGCGTGGCCGAGCGGCTGGCGACGCTCGACGTGCTATCGGGCGGACGCGTGGAATTCGGCTTCGGGCGCGGCTTCTCGCCGACCGAATACGCCGCCTTCGGGGTCGCGATGGCCGACAGCCGCGCGCTCACCGAGGAGGCGTTCGAGATCCTGCGTCTGAGTTTCACGGGCGAGCCGGTCCGCTTCCACGGCAAACACTTCCACTTCGACGACCTGCCCCTGCTGCCGCGCTGCGTGCAGCGACCGCATCCGCCGCTGTGGACGGCGGCCGTGAGCCCCGACAGCTTCGAACTCGCCGCGCGGCTCGGCGTCGGCGTGCTGGTCGGGCCGTTCAAGCCCTGGTTCATGGTGCACGAGGACATCCGGCGTTACCGCGCACACTGGCGGTCGATGCACGGCGACGGCCCGCCGCTGCCGGGGCAGAATCCGCGTGTGGCGATGACGCTCGGCATTCATTGCCACGCGGATCGCAGACAGGCGCGGCGCGAGGCGAAGCAGGCCTTCGAATGGTTCTACCGGCGCCTGCTCGGCCAGACGCGGCCGATTCTGGAACAGCTCTATGCGGGTTACGAGTATTACCGCCGCTTCGGTGCGCTGAGCGGGCTGGTCGACAAGGCCGTCAACCTCACCCTGCTGAACCGGCTCGGCATGGCAGTGGTCGGCGATCCCGACGACTGCATCGAACGCCTGTGCGAACTGGAGGCCGCAGGCGTGGACCACGTGCTGCTGGCCTTCGGCGCCGGCGCGATGCCGACCGCTGCCGTGCGCGAGGCCATGCAATTGTTCGCCGACCGCGTCATGCCGGCCTTCGCGGAGGATTGAGGATGCACGTCGTCGTCACGGGCGCCGCCGGCCGGCTCGGCCAGGTCCTCGTCCCGCTGTTGCTCGACGAGCCGGCGATCGGGCACATCACGGCGATCGACCGTCGGCCGGTCGCCCTCGAACATCCGAAACTCACCGCGCTCGTTGCCGACGTGCGCGAACTGCCGGCCGCCACGTTCGCCGGCGCCGATGTACTGATCCACATGGCCTTCGTGCTCATGGGCGGCGGGCTCGGCCGCGCGCGTCATGATCGGGAGACCGTGCGCGCGATCAACGTCGAGGGCAGCCGGCGCGCGCTCGAACCGGCGCTCGACGCGGGTCTGTCCCGGCTGATTTTCCTCTCCAGCGCGGCCGTCTACGGCGCCTGGCCCGACAACCCGCCGCGCATCCCCGAACACTGGCTGCGCCGGCCGCTGCCCAGCTTCGCCTACGCCGAGGACAAGGTGGCGGTGGAAGACTGGCTCGATGCACTCGAACCCCGCGTGCCCGACGCGCGCATCCTGCGCCTGCGCCCGCAGGCCATCGTCGGTCCGCACGCCCATCCGCTCCTGAATCGTCTGTTGCGACAACCGTTCGTACCGGCCGGCCGTGCCGCGCCGCTTCAATGCGTGTGGGAAAGCGACGTCGCCGAGGCCGTGCGGCTGGCCCTGTTCGCGGACGCGCGCGGCGCCTTCAACCTCGCCGCCGATCCGCCGATGAGCCTGCGCGACATGCTGGCACGGCGCGGCGTTCCGCGCCTGCCATTGCCGTTGCCGCTGATCGAAAGACTGCATCGCCTGGCCTGGCGCGCAACGCCACGGGTCGGCGAGCCCGGCTGGGTGGCCGGCCTGCGGCATGGCGCAGTGGTGGATTGCACACGGGCGAAGACCCTGCTGGGCTGGCGGCCACGCCTCGACACCCCGGCCTGCCTGAAGGCGCTCGTGCCGGGACGTGGAACGGCGTCCGGCATGGCATAATGCGCGCCTTTTCAAGAAAGGTCCGACACCCCATGCTCGCCTTTACCGCCGCCGTCATCGTCGGTTTCGCCGTGCTCGTCTGGAGCGCGGACAAGTTCATCTTCGGCGCCGCCGCACTGGCACGCAATCTGGGTGTGTCGACCATGGTCATCGGTCTCACCATCGTCGGTTTCGGCACCTCGGCGCCGGAACTGATGGTCTCGACCTTCGCCGCCTTGCAGGGCAATCCCGGCATCGCGGTGGGCAACGCGATCGGTTCCAACATCGCCAACATCGCGTTGATCCTCGGCGTGACCGCGCTCATTACCCCACTCGCGGTGCAGTCGCGCACGCTCAAGCGCGAACTGCCGCTGCTGCTGGCGGTGATGCTGTTCGGCGGCTGGCTACTGTGGGACGACTTCCTCGGTCGGCTGGACGGCATCCTGATGCTCGGCCTGCTTGGCGCGATCATCGTCTGGCTGGTGTACGACGGCCTGCACGCGAAACCGGGTGATCCGCTGCAGAGCGAGCTGGAGGAGGAACTGCCGGAACACGTACCGATGTCGAAGTCGCTGTTCTGGCTGGTGGTCGGACTCGCGCTGCTGCTCGGCAGCTCGCAGATACTGGTGTGGGGTGCGGCCGGCATCGCCTCCGCGCTCGGCATCTCGGATCTCGTCATCGGGCTCACGGTGGTCGCGATCGGCACCAGCATGCCGGAACTCGCGGCCTCGGTGGTAAGCGCGCGGCGCGGTGAACCGGACCTCGCACTCGGCAACGTCATCGGCTCCAACATGTTCAACCTGCTCGGCGTGCTCGGCCTGCCGGGCCTGCTCGCGCCCTCCGTCCTGCCGCCCGAGGTGATGGGCCGCGACTATCCGTTCATGCTGGTGCTGACCGTCGCGATGGTCGTGATGGCCTTCGGCTTCGGCCAGCCCGGCCGCATCAACCGCATCGAGGGCAGCCTGCTGCTGGCGGCCTTCGTGGGGTACATCGGCTGGCTGGTGTACAGTGTCACCTGACATGCCCATGCACCCCGACAAGCTGCGCCAGCTCGCCACCGCGGTCATCACGACCGAGGCGGAAGCGGTGGCCGCACTCGCCGCGCGCATCGACGAGCGATTCGTCGCCGCCTGCGAACACCTGCTGGCCTGCCGCGGGCGCATCGTCGTCACCGGCATGGGCAAGTCCGGCCACATCGGCGGCAAGATCGCCGCCACGCTCGCCTCCACCGGCTCGCCGGCCTTCTTCGTCCATCCGGGCGAGGCGAGTCACGGCGACCTCGGCATGATCACCGCCGGCGACGTCGTGCTGGCACTGTCCAATTCGGGCGAGACCGACGAGATCCTGACCATCCTGCCGATCATCCGGCGCCTCGGCGTGCCGCTGGTCGCGCTGACCGGCAATCCGGCCTCGTCGCTCGCGCGCGAGGCGACCGTGCATCTCGACGTGAGCGTGACGAAGGAGGCCTGCCCGCTCGGCCTGGCCCCGACCTCGTCCACCACCGCGACGCTCGCGATGGGCGACGCGCTGGCAGTGGCGCTGCTCGAAGCGCGCGGCTTCTCGGCCGACGATTTCGCACGCACCCATCCCGGCGGCAAGCTCGGCCGGCGCCTGCTGCTGCACGTCGGCGACATCATGCACGCGGGCGAACGCATTCCGGCCGTGACCGCCGACGCGCCGCTGCGCGAGGCGCTGCTCGAAATCTCGCGCAAGGGTCTCGGCATGACGGCGATCGTCGACGACGCACGCCGCGTCATCGGCGTTTTCACCGACGGCGACCTGAGACGCACGCTCGATCGCGGCATCGACATCCACGCCACCCGCATCGGCGAGGTGATGACGCGCGACTGCAAGACCGCGCGCCCCGACATGCTGGCGGCGGAACTGCTGAAGCTCATGGAAGATCACCGCATCAGCGCGCTGCCGGTGGTCGACGACGCAGGCCTGCTGGCCGGCGCGATCAACATGCAGGATCTCCTGCGAGCGAGAGTGGTATGACGACACGGCTCGCCAGCAAGGCCGTGACCCGGCTCGCCCGCGATGTGCAACTGGTGATCTTCGACGTCGACGGCGTACTGACCGACGGCAGTCTGTTCTTCGACGACCACGGCGGCCAGTACAAGGCCTTCAACGTCCGCGACGGCCACGGCATGCGCATGCTCGCCGATGCCGGCGTGCGCATCGGCGTCATCACCGGACGCAATTCCGGCGTGGTCGAACACCGCATGCGCGATCTCGGCGTCGAACTGGTCATGCAGGGACATCGCGACAAACTGCCGGCCTTTCACACGATGCTGGCCGGAACGGGCCTGGAGACCGCGCAGGTCGCCTACGTCGGCGACGACGTGGTGGACCTGCCGGTGATGCGCCGGGTCGGCCTCCCGATCGCGGTCGCGGACGCGCATCCGCTGGTGCTGAGTCACGCACATTGGGTGACCCACGCGGCAGGCGGGCATGGCGCCGTGCGCGAGGTCTGCGAAATGATCCTGCTCGCACAGGACAGACTCGACGCGGCGCTGGCGCCGTATCTGCGTTGAATCATGATCTCCCTGCCATCACGACGCTGGCTGCCGGCCGCCCTGTTGATCCTGCTCATCGGCGGCTGCGGCGAGGCGCCGACACCGGCACCGCCCCCCGCTGCGCCGACCGAGACCGCTGCGCCCGCGTCCGATCTCTACATGCAGGACTTCGCCGCCACGCTCACCGACGCTCAGGGCCAGCCGCGCTACCGCGTCGAAGGCAGCGGCATGACGCGCCGGCCCGACGACGGCTCGGCGCTGATCGAGCGACCGGTGGTCGAATTCCGCCCCGCGGACGGACCGCCATGGCTGCTGCGCGCGGACAGCGGCTGGATCGCCGACGACCAGAGCGAGGTCATGCTGCACGGCGCGGTCGACATCGAACGCCCGCCCGAGGAAGGCCACACGCCGATCCACATCGTCACCCGGGAGCTGCGCCTGTGGCCGGCCGAGGACCGGGCCGAGACGGCGTCCCACGTGCAAATGGAAACGCCGCGCTATGCGATCGAAGGCGTCGGCATGCGCGCCGACCTCACGCGCGGCACGCTGGAACTGCACAGCGAGGTGAAGAGCGAATATGTCCGTCGATGAACACGTAGCCCCGCGACGCCGCCTGCCCGAAAGTCTGCGGGGGAGAGCCGCAGCGCATTTCCTTCTCCCTCGGGGAGAAGGTGGCCCGAAGGGCCGGATGCGGGCGATGGTCGCCGCGACCGTCTTGCCGATGCTCATCCTGTTCCTGCTGCCC
The DNA here is from genome assembly GCA_028695255.1 of Chromatiales bacterium. Classification (GTDB taxonomy): domain Bacteria; phylum Pseudomonadota; class Gammaproteobacteria; order Ectothiorhodospirales; family Ectothiorhodospiraceae; genus JAQVJI01. Next base: position 8,727 of record JAQVJI010000017.1, read on the forward strand.
AGCGTCGCAGCCGCCCGCAGCGACGACACCCAAAAGCCGATCCGCATCAGCGCCGACCGCGCGGAACTCGACGACAAAAAAGGCGTGGCCGTCTATCGCGGCAACGTCCGGGTCGAGCAGGGCACGATGCTGCTCAAGGCCGACGTGCTGACCGTCCACACGCCCGAACGCGCGGTCTCGCGCATGATCGCGGAATCGCGCAACGAAACGCGCCCGGTCAGCTTCCGCCAGCAGACCGACGACGGCCGCAGCATCGAGGCCGAGGCCCAGCGCATGGACTACCGCGTCGGCGCCCGGCGCGTGCAGCTCGAAGGCGGGGCCGAACTGCGCCGCGGCGGCGACAGTTTCCGCGGCGAGCGCATCGATTACGACCTCGCGGCCGAGGTGGTCGAGGCGGTATCCGCACCGGAGCGCTCGCGGGTGGAGATCGTCATCACGCCCGAAACTCACGGTGGCCGGGTCACGCCATGAGCGTGCTGGAAGCGCGGGACCTGGAGAAACGCTACCGCCGTCACAGCATCCTGGACGGCGTCTCGTTCAGGGTGGAGAGCGGCGAGGTGGTGGGTCTGCTCGGGCCCAACGGCGCCGGCAAGACCACCAGCTTCTACATCATGGTCGGCCTCACCGGCTGCGACGCCGGCTGCGTGCTGCTCGACGGGCGCGACATCACCGACCTGCCGATGCACGAACGCGCCCGTCTGGGCATCGGCTACCTGCCGCAGCAGGCCTCGGTGTTCCGCAAACTGAGCGTGGAGAACAATCTGCGCGCGGTGCTGGAACTGCGCCCGGATCTCGACCGCCACGCGCGCAACGACCACCTGCAACGATTGCTGGACGACTTCCAGCTCGGCCATCTGCGCGACAGCCTGGGCATCAGCCTGTCCGGTGGCGAGCGGCGGCGGGTCGAGATCGCCCGCGCGCTCGCCACCGAGCCGGCCTTCGTGCTGCTCGACGAGCCCTTCGCCGGCGTCGATCCGATCTCGGTACTGGAGATCCAGCGCATCGTCACCCAGCTCACCGAACGCGGCATCGGCGTACTGATCACCGACCACAACGTGCGGGAAACGCTCGGCATCTGCGGCCGGGCCTATATCCTGGGCGAGGGCCGGGTGCTGTGCGAGGGGTCGCCCGAGACGGTGCTCGCCGACGAACGGGTACGGCGGGTCTACCTCGGCGAACACTTCCGGCTGTGAGCGCCGCGGTTTAGCATGCAAAAATCGTGGCGATGGATGTAAAATCTGCCATTGCTCGCAAAATTTCCGCCGGACCCCTGCCCCCTGATGCTCAAACCCTCCGTCCAACTGCGTCTCGGTCAGTCGCTGACCATGACACCCCAGTTACAGCAGGCCATCCGCCTGCTGCAACTGTCGACGCTCGAACTCCAGGCGCAGATCCAGGAGACGCTGGACGAGAACCCGATGCTGGAGGTGGCGGACGAGGATTCCATGGACATGGACCTCGAAACCGAGACGGAGGAACGCTTCGACGGTCCGGTGGGCGAACTGACCGATACGATCCCCGCCGCCGACAGCCTGCCGGAAGACGGTTTCGAGGCCCCCGGCGGCGACCTCGATGGCACCTCGGCCAGCGGCGGCGAAGACATCCCGGACGACCTGCCGGTCGACACCAACTGGGACGAGATCTACGACGTGGCGCCCTTGTCGGGTGGTGGCGGCGAGTACGAAGACCGCGACCCCTTCGAGAATCAGAGTGCGCCGGCCGAATCGCTGCGCGATCACCTGCTGTGGCAACTCCACCTGACCCCGCTGAGCGAGACCGACAAGGAGATCGCCACCGCGATCGTCGACTCGATCAGCGAGGACGGCTATCTGGAGGACGACCTCGAATCGATCCGCCTCGGCCTGGCCGAAGAGCTGGAGGTCGAACCGGACGAGATGGAAGCGGTGCTGCACCGCATCCAGCATCTCGACCCGCCGGGCGTGGGCGCGCGCAACTTGGCCGAATGCCTGCTGCTCCAGTTGCGACAACTGCCGCCGGACACCGAATGGCTGGAGCAGGCCGTCATCCTCGTGCGCGAGCACCTGGACAGCCTCGCCGGCCGCGACTACAAGAAGCTGGTCAAGCGACTGAACATCGGCGAGGAGGATCTGGCGAAGGTGATCGCGCTCATCCAGAGCCTCAACCCGCGACCGGGTTCGTTGGTGAGCAGCGGCGCCGCCGAATACATCGTGCCGGACGTGTTCGTACGCAAGCGCCACGGTCACTGGCAGGTCGAGCTCAATCCGGAGATCGCCCCCCGGCTGCGCATCAACCCGATGTACGCCGGCCTGGTGCGCCGCGCCGACACCAGCCAGGACAACACCTATCTGCGCAACCACCTGCAGGAGGCGCGCTGGTTCATCAAGAGCCTGCAAAGCCGCAACGAGACGCTGCTGCGGGTCGCCACCGCGATCGTCGAACACCAGCGCGGGTTTCTGGAATACGGCGACGAGGCGATGAAGCCGCTGGTGCTGCGCGACATCGCCGAGCAGCTCGAGATGCACGAATCCACCATCTCGCGCGTGACGACGCAGAAATACATGCACACGCCGCGCGGCATCTACGAATTCAAGTTCTTCTTCTCCAGCCACGTCGGCACCGCCGACGGCGGGGAGTGTTCCGCCACGGCGATTCGCGCGATGATCCGCAAACTGGTCGCCGAAGAGCCGCCGGGCAAGCCGATGAGCGACAGCCGCATCGCCGACATCCTGGTCGAACGCGGCATCCATGTTGCCCGTCGCACCGTGGCCAAGTACCGTGAGGCGATGTCGATTCCGCCTTCCAACGAGCGCAAGCGTCTCGCCTGAGACGCGACCCGTCGAAATCCCGTTTCCATTTCACTATCCGAAACCACAACCCTTTAGGAGTCACGCCATGCAGATCAACCTCACCGGCCATCACGTCGACCTGACGGACGCCCTGCGCGCCTATGTCGACGAGAAGTTCTCGCGCCTGGAGCGCCACTTCGACAACGTGATCGACCTGCACGTGATCCTCACGGTGGAGAAGCTGCGTCAGAAGGCCGAGGCCTCGGTGCTGGTCAGCGGCAGCAAGATCTACGCCGACGCCGTGGACGAGGACATGTACGCCGCCATCGACGCGCTGGTCGACAAGCTCGACCGCCAGGTGGTCAAGCACAAGGAAAAGATCAAGGATCATCACCGCTCCGAAGGCTCGCACCGCAATACCACCGCCGAGTGAGACCGCGACTCCAACCAGCGACCAAACACTGAACCGACCATGAACATCGGCGATCTCCTGGCCCCCGAGCGGGTCAACCTGCGCTCCGACGTCGGCAGCAAGAAAAAGGCCCTGGAAGTGCTGAGCGAACTGCTGGTCACCGCCCTGCAGAGTCATGCGCAGGGCGAGGTGTTCGACAGCCTGCTCGCGCGCGAACGCCTCGGCAGCACCGGCCTCGGCCACGGCGTGGCCATCCCGCACGGCCGCCTGCCCGGTCTCACCGACGCGGTGGCGGCCTTCCTGCGACTGGAGCGGGGCGTCGACTACGACGCCCCCGACCATGAACCGGTGGACCTGCTGTTCGCGCTCGTCGTGCCGGAAAAATGCAGCGACGTGCACCTGAAGATCCTGGCGGCACTCGCGCGCATGTTCTCCGACTCGGAAACGCTCGCCGGCCTGCGCGCGGCCGACGGCCCCGCCCTGCTCGGCGTGGTCGCACGCTGGCCGATCGAGGAACCGGACGCCGGGAAGTGATTTTCCCGGCCCGTCCCAGAACATGGCCTCGCGATGAACGGCACCCTTCCCGCACGTTCCCTCATGGAGGCCATGGGTGAGCGGCTCGCACTGGAATGGGTCGCCGGCCGGCGCGGTACCGGCCGCATGCTGCGTCACGAGCCGGACATCATGGGCGGCTCGGCCCTGGTCGGCCATCTCAACCTCATCCATCCGAACCAGATCCAGGTCATCGGCCACGATGAACTGGCCTACCTGAACGGCCTGCGGCGCAACTCGCGCCAGGACGTACTGGAACAGATCTGCGGCGAATCGGCCGTGATGCTGATCGTCTGCGACGGCCTGGAAACGCCGGCGACGCTGACCGAACTGGCCGAGACCAACGGCGTGCCGCTGCTCTGCTCGGCACTGCCCGGCGACGAGATCATCAATCTGCTGCGCTACTACCTCGGCGACCGCCTGGCCGAGACCACCACCGTGCACGGCGTGTTCATGGAGGTGATGGGCATCGGCGTGCTGCTCACCGGCGACTCCGCGATCGGCAAGAGCGAGCTGGCGCTGGAACTCGTCTCGCGCGGCCACCGTCTGATAGCGGACGACGCCCCGGAATTCGCGCGCATCGCCCCCGACGTCCTGCGCGGCAGTTGCCCGCCGGTGTTGCAGGACTTCCTGGAGGTGCGCGGACTCGGCATCCTCAACATCCGGGCCATGTACGGCGACAGCGCCATCAAGCGCAGCAAGTATCTGCGCCTGATCATCCAACTGCGCCAGACCGAAGAGGTCGATCCGACGACGATCGACCGGCTCAACGGCGGACGACGCATGCGCGACATCCTCGACGTGGAAATTCCGGAAATCACGCTGCCGGTCGCACCCGGCCGCAACCTCGCCGTGCTGGTGGAGGCGGCGGTGCGCAATCACCTGCTGCGCATGAAGGGTTATCTCGCGGGCGAGGATCTGGCCGACCGCCAGCGGCGCCTCATCGCCGACGACATCGGTGGAGGCCTGCCGTGAAACCGACCCTCAAGCTGGTCATCGTCAGCGGCCTGTCCGGCTCCGGCAAGACGGTGGCGCTGCACGCGCTGGAAGACGAGGGCTACTACTGCATCGACAACCTGCACCCCGGCCTCATGATGCCGTTCGTGCAGCAACTCATGAAGCCGGGCCTGGTACTGCACGAGGCGGCCGCGGTCGGCATCGACGCGCGCAGCGGCATCGAGGAACTCGATCGCTTCGACGAGGTGATCCAGGCGATCCAGGCGCTCGGCATCGAGGTCGAGGTGATCTTCCTGCAAGCCACCGACGAGACGCTGCTGCGCCGTTTCAGCGAAACGCGCAGACGTCATCCGCTCGCGCGCAAAGGCCTGCCGCTGATGGAGGCGATCCATCTCGAACGCCAGTTGCTGGCGCCGATCGTCGCGCGCGCCGATCTGGTCATCGACACCACCCGCAGCAACATCCATCAACTGGTGGGACTGATCGGCGAGCGCATACGCCGACCGCAGGGCGGCGCGCTGTCGCTGCTGTTCCAGTCCTTCGGCTACAAGCACGGCATCCCGGTCGACTCGGACTTCGTATTCGATGTACGCTGCCTGCCCAACCCGCACTGGGAACCCGCATTGCGCGACCAGACCGGACTCGATCCGGCGGTCGTCGCCTACTTCGAGGGTCACCCGGTGGTCGACGGGATGTACACTTCGCTGTGCGGCTTCCTGGAAAACTGGATTCCGCGCTTCGAGGCCGACAACCGCGGTTATCTGACGGTTTCGGTCGGCTGCACCGGCGGACGCCATCGCTCGGTCTATCTCACCGAACGCCTGGCAGCGCATTTCCGCAAAGGGCGCGGCGGACGCGTGAGCACGCGCCACCGCGAACTGTCATGACCACACGCATTCACGGACACCGTTCATCATGCCCGTAGGCCTGCTGCTCATCACGCACAATCACATCGGCGAGGACCTGCTCGCCACCGCGCGCTCGATGCTGCGCGACATCCCGCTCGAAACCGCCTGCCTCGCGGTATCGCAGACCGAGGATCCGGACGCGGTACTGGCCCACGCGGCGCAACTGCGCGCACGTCTCGACGACGGCCACGGCGTGCTGGTGCTGACCGACATGTACGGCTCGACGCCGAGCAACATCGCCAACCGCCTGACGGACCGGCCCGACACGCGCGTCATCGCCGGCATCAGCCTGCCGATGCTGGTGCGCGTACTCAACTACCCCGAACTCCCCCTGCACGACCTGGTGAACAAGGCCCTCTCGGGCGGCCACGACGGCATCCTGCTCTGCGAACCCGAGTAACCATGCGCAGCAAGGAGGTCACCATCGTCAACCGGCTCGGCATGCACGCGCGCGCGGCGGCCAAGTTCGTGAGTCTCGCCAGCAGCTTCGGCTGCAACATCGAGGTCGAGAAGGGCAGCCGGCGCGTCAACGGCAAGAGCATCATGGGCGTCATGATGCTGGCCGCAAGCAAGGGTTCGAACGTCACGCTGCACACCGACGGACCGGACGAGGAAGACGCCCTGCACGCGCTGGAAGACCTGATCCGCGAGCGCTTCGGCGAGGACGAGTGAGCCGCCGCCGCGTGTCGCGGCAAGGTGTTTTCCGCCTGCTATAGTCAAGACTTCGCGGCCCGCTCCGGCGGGCCTGTGTTCGTCAGCGTCACGAGGCCCGCATGACCCTGATCCTCGACGGCATCGGCGTTTCCCCCGGCATCGCGATCGGCCGCGCGCTGCCGATCGCGCGTGGCGAGAGCGAGGTCTACGAACAGCGCATCCCGGCCGAACTGATCGAGGACGAGGTCGAACGCCTGCGCCAGGTGCTCGACCGCACACGCCGGCAACTGCGCGCCATGCGCGAGCAGATCCCGGACGAGACCGCCGCCGACGTCACCGCCTTCGTCGACACCCATCTGCTGATGCTCGAAGACCGCGTGCTCAACGAGGGCGTGATCGACATCGTGCGCGAACTCGGTTGCAATGCCGAATGGGCGCTCAAGCTCCAGCGCGACCGCCTGATCGCCGTCTTCGACGGCATGGACGATCCCTATCTGCGCACGCGCCGCGACGACGTCGATCACGTCGTGCAGCGCATCCAGCGCCTGCTGCTCAATCCCGACGCCGACGACCGCGTTGCGCCCGAGTTCGAGGATCTGCGCGGACGCGTGGTCGTGGTCGACGACCTGACGCCGGAAGACATCGTGCTGCTGCATCAGGCCAAGGCCGCCGCCTTCGTCACCGAATACGGCGGTCCGCTGTCGCACACCGCGATCCTTGCCCGCAGTCTCGGCCTGCCGGCGATCGTCGGCCTGCGCGAGGCGCGGCGCCTGCTGACCGAAGACGAGACGGTAGTGGTCGACGGCGCGCTCGGCATGCTGGTGGCCGGCGCCGACGACGCCCTCATGCGCCGCTTCCGCATGCGCCGGCGCGACCTGTTGCGTCACCGGCGCGAACTTGCACTGCTGCGCGAACGCCCGGCGATCAGCCGCGACGGCGAATCGGTGACGCTCGAACTCAACATCGAACTCGAAGACGACATCCGCGCCGTACGCGAGGTCGGTGCCGAGGGCGTGGGCCTCTACCGCACGGAATTCCTGTACCTCAACCGCGACACGCCGCCCGACGAAGAAGAACAGCTCGCCGCCTATCGCAAGGTCGTGCGCGCACTCAAGGGCCGGCCGCTCACCATCCGCACCCTCGACCTCGGCGGCGAAAAGGAATTCGGCACCGACCCGCTCGCGTCCACCTCGCCCAACCCCGCGCTCGGCCTGCGCGCGATCCGCCGCTGCCTGCGCCATCCGGCGATCTTCCTGCCGCAGTTGCGCGCCATCCTGCGCGCCTCGGCCTACGGCCCGGTGCGTCTGATGTTCCCGATGCTCACCGCCGTGTCCGAAGTCGAACAGGCGCTGGCGATGTTGCAGCTCTGCCGCCAGTCGCTGGCGCAGGAAGGCCTCGCCTTCAACCACCTGATGCCGGTCGGCTGCATGATCGAGACCCCCGCCGCCGCACTCGCCGCCGACGCCTTCGCCGCGCGCCTGAGCTTTCTGTCGATCGGCACCAACGACCTGATCCAGTACACCCTCGCCATCGACCGCGTCGACGACGAGGTCAACTATCTCTACGACCCGCTGCACCCGGCGGTGCTGCGGCTCATCTACGGCACCATCCGCGCCGGCCGCAAGGCCGGCGTCCCGGTCGCCATGTGCGGTGAAATGGCCGGCGACCCGCGCTACACGCGCCTGCTGCTCGGCTTCGGCCTGCGCGACTTTTCCACCCGCGCCGGCACGCTGCCCGAGGTCAAGCGCATCGTCAACCAGACCCACATCGGCGAGATCCGCCCGCAAGTCATGCGCATGCTGCGCGCACGCGACCCCGACGACATCGCCGCACTGCTGGAGCAGATCAACAACGGCGTGGTAGACAAGCTCGCGTATCCGGATTGAGGGCGACGGCCCGTGTTTCGTCGCAGCCATCTCCCGACGACGGCCAGATGCAGCGCCGGCTGGCCGCCGGGCAGCCGGCGGGTCGCATGCGCCGTGCGCCGAGCATGCCGAGCGCCAGCGCCAGCAATCCCGCGCCGAGCGGGGCCAGCGCCGGAACCGGCGTGGAGGCCTCGGGCAGGATGAAGCGTCCCATGGCGAGCGGCTGGGCACCGACGGCGATCGGCGCGCCGAGCAGGGTCGGGCTCGCCGTGTCCAGCGGATGCAGGGCGTTGTCTGCCGGTGCCGTCGTGTAGACCGACGCGCCGTCCGCGGTGATGTCGATGCCGGCGAGACCGCTGACCGCGGGCGCGCTGGTGGCAACGACGGTGCGTGTCGCCGCGTCGATCGTCGTGACGTCACCGCTGCCCAGGTTGGCGACATAGACCCGATCTCCGGCCGGGTCGACCACCACACCCAACGGCCCGGTCCCGACCGGCACGGTATCGATGACCGCCAGGGTCGCAATGTCGACGACCGAAACCGTGTCGTCGGCGTGATCGGCCACATAAAGCGTGGCGCCGGCGGGATCGACGGCGATGCCGCGCGGCTCGTTGCCCACCGCCACCGATGCGCCCAGCGTCAGGCTGGCGGTATCGATGACCTGCACGGCGTCATAACCGCCGCTCAGGCCCACGTACACGCTGTGGCCTGCCGGATGGACGGCGATGCGGCTGGGATAGCTGAAGACCGGAAAGCCGGTCACCGTGGTGCTGACGGTCCAGGTCGCCGTATCGATCACCGACAGGCTCTCGTCGGCCAGATTCACCACATAGGCCTGCGCCCCGGAGGGATGAAACGCCACGCCGTTGGGTTCATCCCCCACCGCAATGGTGGCGATCACCGTTTGCGTGGCGGTATCGATCACCGACACGCTGTCGCTGTCGAGATTGCCGATGAGCACGTGCGTGCCCAGCGGATGCGGGGCGACGCCGTAGGGATAGACGCCGACCGGAATGGTGGTCAGCGTGGCCTGCGTGGCCAGATCGATGACCGAGACATTGTCGTTCAGCGCATTGGGAACATAGGCCAGCGGCGCCGCCAGCACCGGCAGGCCGGCCAGCGGCAGGAGGACGGCGATGAGTGCCAGACGCTTCATGACCGCCCCCCCGCAGACGCCCGCTCATTCGCCCTCCGCCAGACGTGCTTCCAGCGCCATGCGAGTCAGGTAGCCGGCCGGATCGCCGTCGATCGTCACGCCCACGCCGCAGCCGCCGAGCCGGGCAAGCACGCGGGCTGTGCAGGAAAACAGAACGGGTCTGGTGACGTACGAGTGCATGGCGCGCTCCTTGAGCCGGGGATGAGTGGGCCGGAACGCGGCGAAGCACGTCGCGACCAGGACAGTGCGCCATTTTTACCACCCGCCGCGGATGGCTCACTTGGTCTGAGCGGAACGGCACCCGGACTGGTCGGAACTCGTCATGCGATCAACGTGCGAACGGCCTTGCGGCAGGCATTGCGCACGTCCTGCGCGCATCGGAAGGCGTCATGCCGAAACGACGACGGAACGCACGGTTGAAGTAGGACAGATCGCCGAAACCGGCATCGTAGGCCAGCGTGGCGATCGACACCTGCGACATGGCGGGGTCGCACAACTGGCGATGGACATGCAGCAAACGGCTTTCGAGCAGGTAATCGCGGAACGTGCTGCCCTCACGGGCGAACAGGGCGCGCAGATAGCGCGAGCTGATGCCGTGACGCGCCGCCACGAGCTCGGCGCTGAGATCGGACTGTCCCAGATGTGCCTGAACGTCGTTCTTCAGGACGGCGAGGCGGTTTGTCCGTGGGGTATGCCGATCCGTCACCCGTCGATCGCTCGTTGATCTGAGCGTCATCGACGCAAGATCCTGCAGATGAGCGGCATGCCGTTGGGCGTCGTCGGGAGCGATACGCTCGAAGTCACACAGCAACGACCGGCCGTAGGCGGACAGCAGGGACAACGCAGGCGCGGCGGAGGAAATGCCGCCCCGCCGCATGATACGACGGGGATCGGCGGCGGCGGACAGCTCCGGCGTACGCTCCAGTGCAACCAGCAGCGCGCTGTAGGACGTCGGCACCTCGCAACGCACCTCGTCGTCGGCAATCCACACATGCGCGTCCCCGGGGCGGAAGATGTGCTCGAACACGCCGTGCCGTACACGGACCGGTGCATCGAAGGCGATACAGAACACCAGATCATCCCGGTTCTCGGCAGCCAGCGTCCGCGTGCGAACGATCTGCACCGGCGAACCCCGGAGCAAACCCAGCGACACGCCGGGCAGGCGCAGCAGGCGCATGTCGAATCGATCGTCGCCCCCCAGGGCGCCGACGACCCGCATGCGCACCAACCGTGTCCACGCATCGTGGATTGCGGCCTCGCGCTGCGATGCCGGCAGACACGCGGTCGAAAACCTCAATGAACCGATCGCATCGTCGCGATCCGGCATCCCGTCACATTCCATCGTTCACCTCACGGATCTCCTTCGACCGCGAAACGCCGCATCGGAAGCAGCTTCCGCCAACCCGGTCATGTTATTGAAGCGGCGACGAAATGTCTTCACGCGAATGACCCAGGATTCGACTCGCGGAGCCATCTCGACAGTTGAGCGGGCCACAACCCCCCCGATGAATGGTGATTGCTGCCGCCCCTCGTCTGCCGTAGTAGAATCCCACCCCTACCGAGGAGCGCTGCGAGGGATTCCCTTCCCCCAGGCTCGGTATTCTCAACGGCGCTCACCTGATCAACCCGTGCCGGGCACGGGGCGCCAGGTGACAACCGCGTCCCCCCGGCCACACCGTGAGGAGTTCTTTATGAACGCTGTGGTCGATTCCAAGACTTTCACCGATTTCAAGGTCGCCGACATCCAGCTCGCCGGCTGGGGCCGCAAGGAGATCCAGATCGCCGAGACCGAGATGCCGGGTCTGATGGCGTTGCGCGACGAGTTCGCGGGCGCGCAGCCGCTCAAGGGCGCGCGCATCGCGGGTTCACTGCACATGACCATCCAGACGGCGGTGCTGATCGAGACGCTGAAGGCGCTCGGCGCCGACATCCGCTGGGCCTCCTGCAACATCTACTCGACCCAGGATCATGCGGCGTCGGCGATCGCGGCCGACGGCATTCCGGTGTTCGCCTTCAAGGGTGAGTCGCTGGAGGCGTACTGGGACTTCACGCACCGCATCTTCGAATGGAGCGACGGCGGCACACCGAACATGATCCTCGACGACGGCGGCGACGCGACGCTGCTGATCACGCTCGGCTCGCGCGCCGAGAAGGATCCGTCGCTGGTCGCCAACCCGACCTGCGAGGAGGAGCGCGTGCTGTTCTCCGCCATCCGTCAGCGCATCGAATCGCATCCGGGCTGGTACTCGAACATCCTGAAGAACATCCGCGGCGTGACCGAGGAGACGACCACCGGCGTGCACCGCCTGTACCAGATGGAAAAGGAAGGCCGCCTGCCGTTCCCGGCCATCAACGTCAACGACTCGGTGACGAAATCCAAGTTCGACAACCTGTACGGCTGCCGCGAATCGCTGATCGACGGCATCAAGCGCGCCACCGACGTGATGATCGCGGGCAAGATCTGCGTCGTGCTCGGCTACGGCGACGTCGGCAAGGGCTGCGCGCAGGCCTTCCGCGGCATGGGCGCGACGGTGTGGGTGACCGAGATCGATCCGATCTGCGCCTTGCAGGCGTCGATGGAGGGCTATCGCGTGGTGACCATGGACGAGGTCGCGGATCAGGGCGACATCTTCGTCACCGCCACCGGCAACGTGCACGTCATCAACCACGACCACATGGCGCGCATGAAGGACGAGGCCATCGTCTGCAACATCGGCCACTTCGATTCCGAGATCGACATCGCCTCGATCGAGAAATACCCGTGGGAGGAGATCAAGCCGCAGGTCGATCACGTGATCTTCCCCGACGGCAGGAAAATCACCGTGCTGGCCAGAGGCCGGCTGGTGAACCTCGGCTGCGCGACCGGCCATCCGTCGTTCGTGATGTCGGCGTCGTTCACCAATCAGGTGATGGCGCAGATGGAACTGTTCAACCACGGCGACCGCTACGGCAACAAGGTCTACGTGCTGCCGAAGCACCTGGACGAGAAGGTCGCGCGCCTGCATCTGAAGAAGATCGGCGCGCACCTGACGCAGCTCTCGCCGGATCAGGCGCGCTACATCGGCGTGCCTGTGGAAGGACCGTACAAGGCGGATCACTACCGCTATTGACCGCCGCCGTTGCGGGGCCACCTCGTGTGGCCCCGCAATCCGGTCGTGGCCGTCACGCCGTCGCGGAGAACCGGGCCGCCGCATCTTCTCCATTGCCGGCGACGACGCCATAGCTGCGCATCAGGCGCGAGATCAGCGCCATCAACTCCCGATCCTGATCGTCCGATTCGTTCGTCGACGTCGCGGCAACCTCCGAATCCGATGCGTCGGACGCGGATTCGTTGGACTGCCTGAACGCCATCGCCTCCTCGAAACTCACCCGCCCATCGCCATCGGCGTCGGCCTCCTCGAAGTTTTCCAGGATGCCGGCGATCAGGCTCGAACGCTCGTCATCCGACGCACCGATCTCCTCCAACTGGCTCGCGAGTTCGTCCTTGGTGAAACCCACATCGTCCGACGGCGGTGGCGGCATGCCGCCGGGGGGCGGCCCACCACGCTCCGGACCGCCAGCGCCGTCGCCGCGTCCGCCGAACTGCTCCAGCAGGTCGGAGAACTCCTGCTTGGTGACCTTGCCGTCGCCGTCGGCATCCATGCGCGCGAACAGATCCTCGACGTCGGTATCATCCGTCGCGCCCGCATCGGTCGACAGGGTGAGTTTGTCGACCGCCGTCTGGAGGTCGGTCTTTTCGAGCCAGCCCTGGCCCGACGCATCGAGCTTCGAGAACAGCTCGTCGGCCATCTCCGACGGGTCCGGTCGCTGCCGGTTGCGCATTCCCTGCATCATGCTGCTTCCCATATCCGAAATGCCTGTAATGCTCATGACTGTCACTCCTCACGCAGGTTGCCAAAACGATTTGCGCGATGTCTCGCGCGATCGGTGTCATGCAACTTATCGCCCGCAATGCGCCGCAATTCATGGTGCGCGGGGTAAATCAGGGTAAAAGTCCGTTAAGCCCGCGATCGAAAATGCCCGGATGTTTGCGTCCGATGCCTGAAACGCGGGCATTCGCGAGCCCCCGACGACGCGGCGGTTGCCGCTGCGGCAACTTTCTGCACAGCGCTGCCGGCGGCACGGGCGCGCGCTGGAAACACCGGCACGCATGGAGCGGCAATCATCTGCCGCCTGACGCACGCCCTCATGGACGCGACACGGCTTCCTCGCGCAATGCCGCGTACCGGTCCAGCGCCCGCACCTGCGCCGGCGTAAGCAACGCGCGCACCTGCGCGCCAAGCTCGGTCTGCATCAGCGCCATCTCCACCATCGCGCGGTCGTAGGTGGCCGCGAGTGCGCTGGCCGTCGCCGGATCGGCCCGACCGGACGCCGTCATGCGCTGCATGCGATCCATCGCGTCGAGCACTTCGAGGGTGCGTTCGCGATAGCCCGGCGCCTGCGCGTGCAGGAACGCGAACAGACGCTCCTGCTGTGCGTCGGAAAGCGAAAGTGCATGACGATGACTCATCGCCGGCGCGCCTTGTCGTTGCGGACGGGACATCTCCCGGTCGGGTTCGTGAACGCCAGAACCGGGAACGTAGGCCGCGGCGGCCAGGGGCAGGGTCAGCAGGCCGATCGTCAGCCATCGATGCAGAGCGAAGCCGCCGTCGCGTCTTTGGTCGCCGGCCACCCTCATCCGGCCCTTCGGGCCACCTTCTCCCAATGGGAGAAGGGAATGCGGTGCGGCTTTCAGCCGTGGATTCTCTGATGGAATGGTCGTTTCGTTCATCGCATCGTCCTCGTGGTGCCGCAACGCATGCGGCGATACCCTGGAATTCTCGACACGAACCGGGTAAACGGCCGTCTGCGCGGCGTAAATTCCGGTAAAGACGTTGGCGCGCGATCGGCGGCCTGCTTATGATCCGGCCCATGAAACCCGTGGAATCCGCGTCCGCGACGGCGCGCGTGTTGCTGGTGGACGATGACGTCGAACTGCTCGAATTGCTGCGCGACTACCTCGAAAAGGACGGTTTCGAGGTGGCCTGCGTCCATGACGGCAACGCCGGCGTCGCGGCGGCCCTGTCGGGGCGTCACGACATCGTCGTCCTCGACGTCATGACGCCCGGCGTCAGCGGCATCCAGGCACTGACGCAAATCCGCACCGCGACCACGCTGCCGGTGCTGATGCTCACGGCCCGCGGCGACGATGCCGATCGCATCGTCGGGCTGGAGCTCGGCGCCGACGACTACGTGCCCAAGCCCTGTACGCCGCGCGAACTGGCCGCCCGCCTGCGGGCGATCCTCAAGCGGGTCGGCGGCGGAGCGGCGGACGGCACCCAACCGCTGGTCGCCGGCAAGCTCTGCCTGTGGCCGGCGCAACGCCGGGCCGAACTCGACGGCCGGCCGCTGGAGCTGACCAGCACCGAGTTCAATCTGCTCGAAACGCTGGCGCGGCGTGCCGGTCACACGGTCGGCAAGAGCGAGTTGTCGAAGGAAGCCCTGGGCCGGCCCCTGACCCGCTTCGACCGCAGCATCGACGTCCACGTCAGCAGCATCCGCCAGAAACTGGGGCCGCTCGACGACGGCCGCTCACGCATCCAGACGGTGATCCGCAAGGGTTATCTGCTGGTCATCGATTGACGGCGGCGACATCCATGGGCCGTCTGTTCTGGAAGTTCTTCATCTTCTTCTGGCTGGCGCAACTGGTGACGTCGATCGGCGTCGGCACGGCGATCTGGCTGCTGCGCCCGGAGTACGGCTCCGATCACCGGCCGGAAGCGATGACGGAACGTCCGGCACGGCCGTTCGCGCCGCCCGCCTACGAGCGCGACGAGCCCGGCCGCGAACCGCCCGCGATGACCCGACAGCGACCACCACCGCACAAGGGCTTTCCGCGGTTGTTGCTGCCGATCGGCGCGGGCAGTGTCGTGAGTCTGCTGTTCGCGGCGCTGCTGGCCTGGTATTTCGCGCGCCCGATACGCAGTCTGCGCACCGCCTTCGAGGACGTCGCCAACGGCAGGCTCGGCACGCGCGTCGGCGCCACCCTGCACGGACGCAACGACGAACTGGCGGACCTCGGCACGGATTTCGACCACATGGCGGAGCGGTTGCAAGGCCTGCTCGACAGTCAGCGCCGCCTGCTGCACGACGTGTCGCACGAACTGCGTTCGCCGTTGGCGCGCGTACAGGCGGCGATCGACCTGATCGCCCAGCAACCGGAACGCAGCGCGGAGTTCGTCCGACACATCGAACGCGACACGGCGCGCATGGACCGCCTGGTCGGCGAACTGCTGACGCTGGCCCGGCTCGACGCCGGCATGGGCGGGCATACCGCCATCACGGTGGACCTGGGGGAGATCATCGAGGACGTCGCCGAAGACGCGCGCCTGGAGGCCGCACCGAAGCGCTGCCGGATCGAAGTATCGCTGCCGGAAACGATCGAGGTCAGCGGCAGTCAGGAGCTGCTGCACCGTGCGATCGAAAACGTCGTACGCAACGCGGTCCGGCATGCGCCGACAGACAGCGCGGTGGACATTGCGGCGTCGATCGACGCGGCTCGCCGGCAGGTCGTGATCGACATCACCGACAGCGGCGGCGGCGTGCCGGAAAGCGATCTCGACGCCATCTTCACGCCGTTCTTCCGCGTCGATAACGCGGGCATGTCCGACGGCTACGGTCTCGGCCTCGCCATCACGCGCCGCATCGTCGCCGCGCACGGCGGCGGCATCACGGCCGCCAATCGGTCCGCAGGCGGTCTCCGGGTAACCCTGCGGCTGCCGGTGGACAAGACCGCCGGCCGGCCCATTCAGGCCTGATCTCGCGCGCTCAACGCAGCGGCCGGAGCGCCGAATGCGGTATCCTCCCCGACCTACGCCGCTCCAACGCAGGCCCAACGCCAAAACCAACCCCGATCACGACCATGTCCGCCGACCGACCGACCTCCGCACCCTCGTTCAGCTTCGAGTTCTTCCCGCCCAAGACGCCCGAGGGCGCCGAGAAACTGCGTGCCACGCGCGATGCACTGGGTGCGGCCAGACCGCTGTATTTCTCCGTCACCTTCGGCGCCGGCGGCAGCACGCAGCAGGGCACGCTCGATACCGTGCTCGACATCCGCGCGGCGGGCTACGACGCAGC
>JAQVJI010000176.1 GCA_028695255.1 Chromatiales bacterium
TCGTTGACCACGTTCCACTCGCGCGCCACGTCGGCGTAATTGGCGACCACGTAGGGCAGCAGCGTCTTCACGTACCACTCGACGTGACCGCGCACCTCGGAAGCGCTGTAACCGCCCTGTTCCAGCCAGTCCGGTATCGCCTCGTGCCACAGCAGATGACTGATGCGCGTGCGCATGCCGTGGGCACGCGCGAAGTCGAAGAAACGGTTCACCGCCGCGAAGTCGATGGCGCGTTCGGAGGTCCAGATCTCGTTCATCGCGAGACTGTATTCCGGGCTCACCATGTCGAAGCGGCTGGACAGCAGGCCGGCGTTCTGCACCGCGTCGCTCGCATCATTGATGAGCCAGTCGTTGTAGACGTTGCCGATGTGCAGACCATCCGGTGCGAGCTCGCGCAGACGGCATTCGGCCACCTTGTCCTCGACCGTGTCGCCCGGCAATGGTTCTCCCAACTCGGCCGTCACGTTGCAGCCGCCGGCAATCAGCGCGGCCACCAGACCTGCGAACAACGTCCAACGCGTTTTCATGTGCATCGTCTTTCCCGTCGTCAATGTTCGAATCGTGCAATGACCACACTGCGCCCGCCTTCCTGCTTCGCCTCGATCGACGACGCATGGCTGGCGGCGATGTAGGTCGCGAGCCGCTCCAGCGCGTCGTCGTCCTCCAGCAGTTCGTCCTCGGTCGGCCGGCGCCGGCCGATTTCGATCGGCGGCCCCTCGTAGCTCAGGCGCGTGAACAGATTGAATTCGTCGAAGGTGGCGACGAGCGTGATGTCGCCGGCCGCCAGTCCCTGGCGCCGGATCGATTCCGACAGCTCGGTCTGACAGGCGATCGCGTTGTGGATGACTTCCTTGCGCGCGCCCCAGGCCTCGCCCTGCGTTTCCAGGAACTCGAACAGGCGATCGCTCACCCGGTCCGCCTCGGCGAGCGTGAGGCGCACGGTCTTCGCCACGCCGATGCGCAGCAGCAGGTTCAGCAGCACGGTGAGGATGGTCGCCACCGACAGCGAGGAACTGAACACCGGCTGCGCCCATTGCGGCAGGTCGCGATACAGATGCGGCTCGAAACCGAAACTCAGGCCGAAGATCATCGGCAGCGAGACGATGAAGATCTTGCGCGCATCCAGCATGCGGCTGGTGACGATCTGGATGCCGGTGACGATCATGAAGGCGGCGGCGAACACCATCAGCGCGCCGATCACCGGATCCGGAATCATGGTGAACAGCATCGCGACGCGCGGGAAGAAGGCGCAGACGATCATCAGACCGCCGGCGACGAAGGCGATGACGCGCGCGGTCGCGCCGGTGGCGATCGAGAGACCGACGTTGGCCGAGTAGCTGTGCTGCCCCATCGCGCCGAGCAGGCCGGCGCCGAGGGTTGCCGCGCCATTGGCGAACAGGCCGTTGGAGGCGGATTGCATGTCGACGCGTTTCCAATCCAGGTCGTTGATCTTCTGGCAGGCGGTGATGTCGCCCATCGTCTTCAGCGACGAACCGATGAAGGCGACCAGAAACGGGATCAGCAGGTCGCCGTCGAAACCGAAGCCCCAGGGTGCGATGCGCGGCAGCGCGAGCAGTGGCGCATCGACGATCGCCTGTGCGTGCTGCTGCGTGAACAGGCCGGTTGCCGCCGCGACCAGATAGCCGATGCCGATCGCGATCAGCGGCACGTACAGGCGCAGGTGCGAACGCGACCAGGCGCCGACGAAGACGAACACCGCGAGCGTGGCGAGGCCGGTCATGATCTCGGGCATGGTCGCGCTGTCGCCTTCCTCCGCCACGCCGAACATCGCACGCGTCGCCACCGGCACCAGCGAAATGCCGACCATGGTGGCGACGGTGCCCGTGACTTCGGGCGGAAACAGCGCGCGCAGCTTCGAGATCGAACGCGCGAACCCCATCTCCATCAGGCCCGACAGCACCGTCATGCCGGCGACCAGCGACAGCCCGCCGGTCTTGGCCGCGAGCAGCGTCGCCGGGATGTAGGCCGGACCGGCGGCGCCGGGACACAGGAAGCCCGACCCGAGGTAACGCCCGCGCAATCCTTGCAGGATCGTCGACAGACCGCTCGCCAGCATCGCCAGCACCAGGAACTGCATGGTCTCCTGCGGTCCCAGATCGATGGTGCGCGCGATCACCAGCGGAAAGGCCAGCCCGACGCCGGCCAGCACGATCAGGTGCTGAAGACCGAGCAGCAGCAGCGTCGCCACCGGCGGGCGGTCGTCTACGGCATAGATGAGTTCCGGCGGACGCTGCGACATGGATCGTGAAGAAGCATGGAAACGCGCAGTCTACACGCGGGCGATGCCCATATCGACGCCGGGGTAACCGGCCCGGCACCAGACCGCCGTGTCATATAATCCCGAGCACCCTCCATTGCGAACGCATTCCATGGAAACCACAAAGCCAGACCCGAAGCACCAGATCCGCGTGGCGGTCGAATCCACCTACGTCGAAACCGAATCCGATCCGAAGCGCTCGCGCTACGTCTTCGCCTACACGGTGACGATCGAGAACCGCGGCGCGATCCCGGCCCGCCTGCTGTCGCGCCACTGGATCATCAACGACGCCAACGGCAAGGTACAGGAGGTGCGCGGCGAGGGCGTGGTCGGCGAACAGCCCTATCTGCGCCCCGGCGAGGGCTTCCAGTACACCAGCGGCGCGATGATCGAAACGCCCTTCGGCACCATGCGCGGCAGCTATCAGATGGAGGCCGACGACGGCGTCCACTTCGACGCCGAAATCCCGAGTTTCATCCTGTCGATGCCGCGCACGCTGCATTGATCGGCGGGACTCGGCAACGGCGCAGTCATGCCTGAACGTCGACCATGAACCTGCGCCACACCTACACCCTGTGGGCCCCGATCTACGACCTCGCAGTGGCGGCTGCCACGCGCGGCGCGCGGCGGCGCAGCCTCGAACGGCTCGGCGATGCCCGCGACCAGCACATCCTGCTGTGCGGCGTCGGCACCGGACTCGACCTGCCGCATCTGCCGCACGACGCACGTTATCAGGCGATCGATCTCACGCCGGCGATGCTGGCGCGCGCCCGCCGCCGCGCGACGAAGCTGCCGCTCACGATCGATTTCCACGTCGGCGACGCGATGAACCTGCCGTTCCCAGAACGGCATTTCGACGTCGTGATACTGCACCTGATCCTCGCCGTCGTGCCCGAGCCGCAACGCGCACTGACCGAGGCGCATCGCGTGCTGCGCCCCGGCGGGCGCATGCTGATTCTCGACAAGTTCCTGCGCCGCGGCGAACGCGCATGGATCAGGCGCGCGATCAACCCGCTGTCGTCGCGCCTCGCCACCCGCACCGACGTCGTGTTCGAGCCGCTCGTCGAACGCCATCCCGACCTGCATCTCACCGAGGACTGCGCGGCCATGGCGGGCGGCTGGTTCCGGCACATCGTGCTGGAAAAGCGATCGCCGTAGGAGCCGAGCCCTCTCGGCGATGGGGTTCCAACGAAGCCACGTGCCCGCCGCTGTCGCCCGGAGGGCCGGGCTCCTACAGCCTGCATGCGAACGTGTGTACACTGCGACACACCCAACGGCATCCGACCCGGACCCATGAACCGCAGCTTCGCCATCGGCGACATCCAGGGCTATCTCGACCCCCTGCAACGCCTGCTCGACCGCATCGGCTTCGACCCGGCCGGCGACCGCCTGTGGCTGGTCGGCGATCTGGTCAACCGCGGGCCGCAGTCGCTGGAGACGCTGCGTTTCGTGAAGGGACTGGGCGAGGCCGCGACGGTCGTGCTCGGCAATCACGACCTGCACCTGCTCGCCGTCGCCCACGGCAAGCAGGGCAAGCGCAAGGACACGCTCGAACCCATTCTCAAGGCGCCCGACCGCGACGAACTGCTCGACTGGCTGCGCCGGCAGCCGCTGTTGCACGACGACCCGACGCTCGACTACACCATGGTCCACGCCGGCCTGCCGCCGCAATGGGACATGGCGACCGCCCGCCGTTGCGCACGCGAGGTCGAGACGCAGTTGCAGGCCGACGACTTCAGCGCGTTCCTGCAACGCATGTACGGCGATCAGCCCGACCGCTGGGACCCGGCGCTGTCCGGCTGGGACCGCCTGCGCTTCATCACCAACTGCTTCACGCGCCTGCGCTATTGCAGCGCCGACGGCCGGCTCGACATGGAACACAAGGGACCGCCGGGCATGCAACCGCTGCACCTGATGCCCTGGTACGCCGTGCCCGGCCGCGCCAGCCGTGAACGGCGCATCGTGTTCGGTCACTGGTCCACCGCCGGCCTGATCGACGAACACGGCGTGGTCGGCCTCGACACCGGCTGCATCTGGGGCGGACGCCTGTCCGCCGTGCGACTCGACACCGCGCAACTGCATCCGGTGCAGGTCGATTGCAAGGCGGTCAGGAAGCCCGGCACTAGCGCGGGGTGAGACGATAATCCAGGCGTAGCCCGGATCGAGCGAATGCGGAATCCGGGAGTGATCCGCCGCCATCAGCGATACCGGCCTCCGAACCCCGGATTTCATTTCATTCCATCCGGGCTACGCTTGCTCAAGAGTTGGAGCCTCCTCGAAACCCGGGGCGGTTCAGGTGAAACGATTTCACCGCAGCGAGGCAGGCGCCCCGACCGCTCCCAGGAAGGTCCGCGTGAATTCCTCGGCCGATACCGGCCGTCCCAACAGGAAGCCCTGGTAGTAGTCGCAGCCCTGCCCGTGGAGGTAGCGCTGCTGTTCCGCCGTCTCCACCCCTTCGGCCACCAGCGCGAGATGGAAGCGGCGCGCCACGGCGACGATGGCCTCGATGATCGCGGCGTCGTCCGGATCGCTGGCCAGATCGCGGACGAAGGACTGGTCGATCTTGATGCCGTCCACCGGCAGGGTCTTGAGATAGGCCAGCGACGAATAGCCGGTGCCGAAATCGTCGATGTGGAAACGCGCGCCGAGCCGGCGCAAGGCCTTCATCTTCTCCACGGCATCCGCCGTGTCGCGTACCAGCACGCCTTCGGTGATTTCGAGCACGAGTCCCGCCGGCGAAGCGCCCGCCGCGCGGCAGGCCGCCGCCACGCGCTCGACGAAATCGGGCTGGTGGAACTGGCGCGGACTGACGTTGATCGCCATGTGCCAAAACGTGTCGACGTGTCCCGCCGCCTGCCACGCGCGCAGTTGCCGCGCCGCCGTTTCCAGTACCCACTGACCGATGGCGACGATGGAACCGGCCTCCTCGGCGGCAGGAATGAAATCGCCCGGCGGAATCCATCCCCGTTCGGGATGCTGCCAGCGTATCAGTGCCTCGGCGCCGGCCAGCCGCCCGGTCGCGTCGAACAGCGGCTGATAGGCGAGGGAGAATTGCTCCGCCGCGAGCGCGTGCCACAGCTCGCCTTCCAGCGCATGGCGCGCCTCGACGGCCTCCTGCATCGCCGGCTCGAAGAAACGCATGCGGTTGCGGCCTTCGGCCTTGGCGCGGTACATCGCGGTATCGGCGTGGCGCAGCAGGCTTTCGGTGTCGGCAGCATCGTGGGGGAACAGCGCGATGCCGAGACCGAAGCTGACATGGTAGGGATGGCCATCGAGATCGAAGGACGCGGCGAACGCGTGGCGCAGTTTTTCGGCGACATGGAGGGCGCCGCGCGCCGCG
>JAQVJI010000177.1 GCA_028695255.1 Chromatiales bacterium
TTGACCAGACCGGCCACGGCCTCGCGCACGGCCTCGATGCCGCGCTCGACGATCCCGTCGGCATCGCGCGCCTGCGGCGAGGTCGGATTGAGGCCTTCGAAATATTTGCGGAATTGCGCGTCCCGTGTCTGTTCGGCGCGCGATTTGCGGCCCTTCGGTTTCCAGTCCGTGATGCGCACGACCTTCAGGCGCGCCGGGCCGTTGTTCCAGACCTCCTGGAACTCGGCGTGGCAGATGCCGATCTCGCCCTCGCGAGGCGCCCATCCGGCCTCGCCGGTGTAGAGCGCGAGCACGACGTCGGCCTTGCGCACTTCGGCCAGCGACTTTTCCCATGCGGTGTCGAGGTCGCCCTGTGCCTGGTCCTGTGCCTGATCGGAGATCCAGACGTCGAACAGTCGTTGTCCGAACAAGCTTTCCTGTTCCATGCGTTCACGCATGCGCAGGCGCACGGTCGTCATGTCGGTGCCGTCGTGCAGCAGCGAGCCGCAGCGGCTGGAGATCATGACGCGGATTCGGGTGAAGTCTGCCATGGCGAGTCGTTCTCCTGGGCTTCGGTGGTTGCGTCGCGTCAGGCGGTATCCAAACGCGCCTCGCGCGTGGGTTTCGTTCCTCAACCCACCCTACGATCGGCGGCGCGGGGGGGGAATTCGTAGGGTGGGCAAGCGAAGCATGCCCACGCGGGCGCGGTATCCGGACACGTCATCCGCCGATCCGCGTCACGAGTTGCCGCAGGGCGTCCTGCGTCGCCTTCGCCGGCGCCTTGTCGGGCAGCATGGCGACGAGGAAGCGCAGTTGCGTGAGCGTCGAATCGCGTTCGCGTGCGCTGCCGAGGCGTTCGAACAGGTCGAGGTAACGGCCGGCGAGACGTTCGATCACCTCCTCGCGCTCGATGCAGGTCTGCGCACCCGCCTGCCGGCAGGCCCATTGCGCCTCGATGCGTTCGGCCTCGACTTCGGCCAGCGCATGGAAGAAGCGGCGGTCACCGTCGTAACGCCGCCGCGCATCGGCGATCACGGCCTGCAGCAGTTCCGGCAATCGGTCGGCGAACGATGGCGCCTTGCGGCCGCGCGCGACGCACAGGAATGCACCGTCGAGCGCATTGAGCAGCGCGTAGTAGTCATGCATGCCGCTGCGCCGGTAGGCGAGTTCTGCGGCTTGCCAGTAGGCCTGCTGCATTTCGTTCAGACAGTGGTTGATCTCCGACCCGGCGCCGTGCAGCGTCTGGGCACGCCGCTTCCAGTAGGAACCGAGCAGCGACAGGCGTTCGACGCTTTCCGCGATCGCGAGCAGTCCGTCGAGACGCTGGCGGCCGGCCTCCATGTGCGTCGTGCCTTCTTCCTGCCGTCCCTGTCCGATCAGTTCGGCGCCGTGGCGGATCTCCAGGTTGGCGAGTTGTTCCAGCGCGCGCAGGCTGGCGCCGGCGTCTTCCTGCGCGAGCGCGGCGCGATAGTGGTCGATGGCGCGGTCCTTCCGATTCAGCTCGGCCCAGGCGACGGCGAAGCGCTCGTGCACCTCGGCGCATCGCAATTCCTCGCCGCGCGCGGCGGCTTCGATGTCTTCGAGCTGGCGCTCGTAGTCCTTGCGTTCGTTCTGCGCGGCGCCGCTCAGGCGTGCGGTGAGCAGGTCGAGATCGGCCAGCAGATGACTGCGGTGGACATAGTCGCGCGGCGTGTGCTCGCCATGTTTCGGTGCATTGAAGCGATAGCGTTCGTCGCCGTAGGCCTGGAATGCGCCCCAGGTGTTGCTGTGCGGATGCCGCGCATGCGTTTCCTCACGCGCCAGACGCACGGCCGCGCCGAAACGTCTGCCCTCGAACATGCGGGCGTAGAAGGCGCGCGCGAAAGTGCTCGCGGCCTGATCGTCGACCGCCCAGCCGGCGGCGATGACGGCCTTGCAACCCTTCTCGATGAACGCGGTCGCGAGATTGGCGGCGAGCCGGGCCCAGCGCGGTCGGACCTCCGGCTGCATGCTGCCGAGGTGACAGCAGTTGATGAACACGAATTCCGGCACGTAGCGCAGCTTGGCGATCTGCGCCGAGGTCAGGCAAACGTCCGGGCCGAGCACCATGCCGGTCGTGCCCTCGCGTTCGAGTCGACACAGTTGCAGGACCTGCGCCGGCGTGAGGCCGGCGACGACGTCGCGCAGTTTGGCGAAGAGTCGTTCGTCGTCGTCCGCGACGATGCCGTGACCGGCCAGGTGCATGAAACGATAGCGGCCGTTGAACAGGCCGTTGATGACCTGGTCTGCCTCGGCACGGATGAGCGTTTCGCAACCGGTGTCGTAGCCGTTTTCCTTGAACACCTCTGCGACGGCGTGTGCCTCGGCCTGTGCGCCGGGCAGTTCGAGCATACCGGATTGCGTGTCGCCGACGAGGAACACGCCGCCTGCCTCGACTGCCGGCACGCGTTCCTCGCCGCGCGGCGAGGCGAGCTGGCGTATGAGTTCGACGCGCGTCGCCAGCGGCGGCTCCTTGATGGCGTCGGCGTCTCGCATGAGTTCCCACGGATAGGCGGCGGCTTCGTGGTCGAGCGACAGCATCAGATTGCGCAGGTCGGCAACCGCGTCCTTCATGCCGTTCGGCACCATCAGTTCGAACAGGCTGCGCGACAGCTCCGGCCGGTCGCTGGTGCCCCCGGTGGCGGCGCGAATCAGCCCGTCGACCACCTGGCGCTGATCGGGTTCGATGATCACCACGTTGCGCGCGCGTTCCGTCACCAGCGTGAAGCGCAGTCCGCCGTCCTCGTCGGCGACGACGTGGACGCGATGGGCGCCGCCGTTGCTGCTGGCGGCGACGCAGTGTCCGCGATAGCCGCCTGAGCCGTCGCGCAGCCGGCCGTCGAAGATGAAGCCTTCGCGCAGGCGCCGTTCGCTCAACAGTGAACGCAGACTATCGACCGCCGCGATGGCGCGGTTCTCCACCTCTTCGAACAGGTTCAGACGGCGGATGCGCGGTTGCATGTCCGCCTGTGCCAGTGCGCGGTTGCAGCGCGTCAGCGCCTCCAGCAGGCAGCGCACGCCGGCCTCGATGTCGAGGCCGCCGAAGCCGGTGCCGACCAGCAGTGCCGATACGTCGAGCTGGTTTTGCTGCGCCGGTTCGGTGCACTGGCCGGCGACGCGCGCGTATTCGAGCAGGCCGTGGGTCAGGGTCTGCGTCAACTGGCCGGGCAGCAGCTCGCCGAGCGGACCGAGGCCGACGACGATCGCACCCGCCGGCTTGCGCGGCGGTTCGGGATGGAAGACCACCAGCGCCTCGTCGAGCCGGTTCGGATAGCGCCCGAGCGCGCTCGCCTGTGCGAGCCGGTCGCCGAGATGGCGGTTCAGGAAGCCGGCGCTGCCGCGCAGCGAGTCGTCGGTGTAGGCACCGATCAGTACCGGCGATTCGGCGCATGCGAGGCTGCCGTGAATAACCTCGATGGTCACCGACTCGGTTGCTTTGTCCCTTGCCGGTCGTCCCGGCCGGGCGCCGCCGAGCGCGGCGGCCATGAGTTCCTCTGCGCTCGGATAGAGCGCGTTGCCGGTGAGTGAGCGCGTCTCGAACAGCGGCGCATCGCCGCCGCGCGCCGCGAACGGATGACGCGCCAGCCACGGCGAGCGCGTGTCGCCGGTCGTCAGCAGATCGACGTAGGCGGGGAATGCCTTGGCGTGAGCTGCCAGATCGCCGTGCGCAGATTCCGCGTACCACACCGGCACGCCGCGCGGGATACCGCTCTCCCACGGCACGCGCCCGTCGCCGCGATGGGTGTAGCCGATCTGCACCCGGCCGTCGCTGACGCGCACCGCGACCGGTGTGCGCGCACTGCCGGCAACGTACAGGCTGCACTCCGGGTCCACCGGCGCAGCCATCATCGCCTGCACCGCGGCAAGCGCGGCGGCGAGCGGCGTCGATTGCGGCGGCAGCCAGGTCTCGTCCTTGCGCGGATCGCCGTCCTGCTCATGCCAGCGCTGCCAGGTCGCAGGATCGAAGTAATCGACGCCGTCGCCCGCGCGTCCGTCGTCGCCGGGCCAGGGCAGCAGTTCGAGCACGCCCGGAAACTCGCGCACGATTTCCAGAAAGTCGTGCATGCCGTGGCGCCAGTCGAACCAGCGTTCGATCATCTGCACGAAGTCGTCGCGCCCGAGCAATACCGTCGCCATCGCATGCGAACCGCCGTTCGGCGTGCCGAGTTGCAGCAGCCGACTGCCGGGTATCGATTTGAATTCGTCCCAGCGATCCTTGAGCGCGAGCCGTGCCACCAGTCCGCCCATCGAATGCGCGACGAGGTGCAGCGGCTTGCCGCGCTGGCGGGCCTCCTTCATCGCGACGTCCAACTCGTCGCCGAAGTGCTCGGCGGCCTTGACGATCGACAGCCGCCAGTCGTAGACGAAGGGCCGGACCTCGTGCGTGCTCGCGAGATGGCGTGCGAGCTTCTCGTAGCTGTGGTCGATCCAGCCGTCGGTGTCGACGCCGCGCGCACCCACCTTCACGCGCCGCATGCCGCCGGCGATCATGCTGAGCGGATCGAACCAGATGCGGTTGTCGCCGACCCGGATGTGGCTGCCCATGATGCCCGGCAGCAGGAAGGCGATCGGTGCGTCGGCGCGGCGTTTGGGCTCCTTGCCGCCGCGCGCGATGTACGCCTGCGACGGTCCGCTCAGGCGTTCGAAGTGTTCGTTCCTGCCTTCCAGCGCATCGAACAGACGCAGCGCGCTGTCGTCGCGTTCAAAATAACTGAAGTGATAGACCTCGGGGCCGGCCAGCGGCTTGAACCAGATGCCGTCGCGGCGGTTCGCGCCACCGCTCATCGACGGCGTGTTCACCACCAGATCGGTGGCGCCGCCGTAGAACACCTCCGACACGCAGTCGCCGAGCCAGGGCAGCAGGCCGCTGCCCTGGAAATCGCCGGCCAGCACGTGCAGCGGATGTTCGATCTCCACCTCCGGCGCATTGAGCAGCGCGACCAGCGGCGAGTCGGGCATCATCGCCTCCAGACCGGGCAGCACGCGCGCGTCGGTGCGCTGCCTGACCACCGCGAGCAGGAACTTCTTCAGCACCGCGTAGCCCGCCGCGGTCGGCGCGAGCACGGGCACGAACTTGCCGGCCGCGCCGATGCCCTTGCCGAGCAGATTGAGCATCACGCTGGCCCAGCGGTCGAGCCGGCCCGAGGCCAGCGTCGTACCACGTGCCGGGCAGGCCACGCGCACGAAGCGCTCGACGCGAATGCGCCGCTCGCGCAGTTCGCGGCTGAGTTCGCGCAGGCGCTCGGCGTCCTGCTCGAAACATTTGCGTTCGGCATTCTTCGCGCGTTCGAGAAATGCCTCGATCTCGGAGTCGGTGAATGGATCGGCGCCGATGCGGTTGGCGCGCGCGAGCAGTTCGCCCACCATGCCGCCGCGCGAATGGCTCACCAAATGCAGCCGTGCGTCGGTGGGCAGCGTCTTCACCAGCGCCAGTGCGTTGGTGATCGGGCTGTCGGTCAGGCTGCGGTGTTCGAAGGCGTAGATGCGGCTGCCGTAGGGTTCGAGTCTCTTGCGGTATTGCTCGTTCTCCCACAG
>JAQVJI010000178.1 GCA_028695255.1 Chromatiales bacterium
GTCGCCTGGATCATTTGAGCGGCGGGCAGTTCCAGCTCGTGCTGATCTGGGCGACGCTCGCGAGCGGTTCCGATCTGGTATTGCTGGACGAACCGACCAATCACCTCGATCCCGCCGCGGTGGATGTTCTGTGCCGGCTGTTGACCGAGGGTGCCGATGAACGCGCAGTGCTGGTGGTGAGTCACGAGGCGGCCTTTCTGAGCCGCGTCTGTTCGCGCGTGGTCGAACTCGTCGCCGGCTACGACGCTGACGCGTGATGGACGCGCTGTTTCTCAAACCCTTCCTGATCGGTCTGCTGCTGGCGCCGCCCGCCGCCGTGCTCGGCGCGTACCTGCGCCTGCGCGGCGAATGGCTGGCGGCCTTCGCCTATGCGCAGGTGGCGGCGGCGGGCGGCGTCGTCGGCGCCGTACTCGGCCTGCCGGTGACCGCCGCTGCGGTGACGGCGGCCTTGCTGGCCGGCGGCGGTAAGGGCCTGGCCGCGCGTGCCGGCAACGATCTCTACGCACTGCTGATCCTGCTCGCCTGGGGCGTCGCGCTGGTGGTGGCCGCCAACAGTCCGTTGGGCGAGATCGCGGGCAAGGCCCTGTTCGACGGCCAGATCTATTTCACCGGCGACGCACATCTCGTCATGGCGCTGGCCCTCGCGGCGTCCTGCGCGGCGCTGTTGCCGTGGCTCTCGCCGCG
Organism: Chromatiales bacterium; assembly: GCA_028695255.1. GTDB lineage: Bacteria > Pseudomonadota > Gammaproteobacteria > Ectothiorhodospirales > Ectothiorhodospiraceae > JAQVJI01. Next base: position 685 of record JAQVJI010000178.1, read on the forward strand.
TCTCTTGCTCGCGCGCTTCTTTCCGGACCACGAGCGCGCCAACGGTGTGGCACCGTGGCGTCACGGCCTGCCGTTCGATCTGCTGGTGGTGTGCACGGTGGCGCTGGCGACGGCGGCGATGGGCGTGATGGCCGCCTTCGCGCTGGTGTTCGTGCCGGCGTGGATCGCCTGGCGGCTGGCCGCCGGCTGGCGATCCGCGTTGTGGCTGGTGGCGGGCATCGCCGTCACGGCGCACGTCACGGCCTTCGTCACGGCATTGCTGTTCGATCAGCCCTATGCGCCGTTGCTGGTCTTGATCCTGGGGGCGATGAGCATGACGCGGTGGTTCGTGCGGACGCGGAAAGATGACAGGGACGGCACCGATCTGGGATGATTTCCACCCCTCCCGCCGGAGCGTCCCTCACGGAACCGTTGAGCATGGATACCACCGATGTCGAAACCGTGAAACTGCGGCGTCAGCTCGCCGAACTGCGCCTCGAACACCGCGATCTGGACGAGGCGATCGCGCGCTATTGCGAGGGTGCCTTCGTCGATCAGTTGCAGTTGCGGCGCCTGAAGAAGCGCAAGCTCCAGCTCAGGGACGCGATCGCCAAACTCGAAAGCCAGTTGATCCCCGACCTGAACGCCTAGCAGCCTGGCAATAAAAAACCCGGCACGTCACCGCGCCGGGTTTTTTGTTTGCGGGGCTTCCCTGCCCCGTCGCCGCAGGCCGGATCAGCCCCAGGTGTCGTCCGTGATGCTCGCGTACCAGCCGCGGGCGTAGTTCGCCTCCTGCTTGCGGAAGGACAGCGGGGCATCGGCCGGGCTCACGCCGCCGGCGCCCTGCACGCCCTTGATGGAGCCGTCGGTGAACTTGTACACCGCGGCCACGCTGATGCCGTACTCCGGTCCCACCAGACTGAAGCAGGTGTTGACGAAGGACGGCGCCTCCATCGGCTTGCCCTGGAGGGCCAGCACGATCGCGGCGGCGGTGACCTTGCCCTGCGTGTTGGCGGAGTGGCCGGACTTCGGCATCGTGCCCGCGACGCTGGAATCGCCGATCACATGGACGTCCTTGTGAAGCGTCGACTCGAAGGTCATCTGATCCACCGGGCACCAGCCGGCGTCGTTGGTCAGGCCCGCGCCGAAGGCGATCTTGCCGGCCTTCTGCGACGGGATGAAGTTGACCACGTCACCCTTGAAGCTGGTCAGGCCGCCGTCCGCGTACAGCATCTTGTTGGCCACGTCGACGCGCTCGACCTTGCCGCCCTTGGTCGACTGCACCCACTCGATCATGTCGCCGTAGAGCGCCTTCCAGCCTGCCACGAACAGGCCCTGCTTGGAGAACTTCTCCTTGTTGTCCAGGATGATGATCTTGGACTTCGGCTTGTGGGTCTTGAAGTAGTGGGCGACCATGCTGGCGCGCTCGTACGGTCCGGGCGGGCAGCGGAACGGATTGCCCGGCGCCACCATCACGAAGGTACCGCCGTCCGGCATCGCCTCCAACTGACGGCGCAGCAGCGTCGTCTGCGGGCCGGCCTTCCAGGCGTGCGGCATGGTCTCGATCGCCGCCTCGCTGTAACCCTCGATGCCTTCCCACTTGAAGTCGATGCCGGGGGAGACGACCAGTTTGTCGTAGCTCAGCGTGCCGCCGCCCTTCAGCGTGACCTTGCGGTTGACCGGGTCGATGCCGGTGGCCATGTCGTGCACGATGTTGATGCCGTGCTTGTCCTTGAGGCTGGCGTAGGACTGCTTGATGTCGCTCATCTGCGCCAGACCGCCGATCACCCAGTTGCTGCCGAAGCAGGTGTAGAACTCGGTGTTCGGCTCCACCAGGGTCACCTGGATGCTGGAATCGAAGCGCTTGAGATACTTGGCGCAGGTGGCGCCGCCGGGGCCGCCGCCGATCACGACGACATGGGCCTTGCCGGACTTGCCGGGCATCGCGCCGCAGGCCGCGAGCGCGGCGGTCGCGCTGCCGGCACCGAGCGCACGGATGAAGTTTCTTCTCGTCATTCCACTCATGTCTCTGCTCCCCCTCAACGCTTGATCTGGCTCAGGTAGTTGGCGAGGAGTTCGATCTCCTCGTCGGTATACCCCTTGGCGTGACGGTTCATCACCGTGGCGGCGCGGGTACCATCCTTGAAGCCCTTCATGGTGGCGATCATGATTTCAGCGGGGAAACCATAAATGCTCGGGATGCTGCCCGGGCTGTGACCGTCGGTGCCGTGACAGGTGAAGCAGGTGCTGGCGAGAATCTTGGCGCGCGAAATGTCCGCGCTCGTGGCCGTCATGGGCGTGAGCGCAAGGCCCACCCCGGCAGCCACCAGGGCCGCCGTAACAGTTCTCCGGATCATGGATTTCGTACCTCCTCGTTGCGTGGTCTTATTCGGACTACATCGACACGGTCGCGAGGGATCGGCGGTCCCTGTGGGCGGCCTGTTCTGCGTTGGCGCAGGATTGGTCTGACGTATTGCCGAGAGGTGTCACTTGTTATTGTCTGGGCGCGGCATCGCCGAAGCGTTCGGCCGATGGGTCCCAGTGTCGTGCACCATGGCGCTAGATATATCACAACCTTCACTTGACGTAAGGTTCTTTTTGTGTACTGGAGAATATCAGGATGTTCGAATGAACCGGACCGACTGGACCGTCGCGTGAAGGGCGGTTATCGTCAGCCCGTCAACGATGGAAGGTGTACGGCGCAATCATATGGATACCTTGAAGCAGTTGTTGAAGGCCGCCGACGAGCGGCGCCGGCACGTGCGCGTGCCGGTGGAGATACACGTCGAATGCTATTGCGACGGACAGCACGCGCGCGTGCTGCGAACGCTGGATCTGAGCGAGAGCGGCGTGTTCCTGGTCGTCGATCCGATCACCATGCCCGGCATCGGCGGCGAGGTCGAACTCCAGGTGGTGGGCACCCTGGGCGGCGGCGAGACGCCGCCCAGGGTGCGCGCCCGTGTCGTGCGCGTGACCGACGAGGGCGTCGGTCTGGAATTTCTGCCTTGACCGGCCAGCAGGGTCCGGGTTAACCCTCGTTTCTGGGCGTGATAAAGTAGCCGCCGCCCATCATCCAACATCGCCTGAAACCATCACCCGGACGCCCGGTCTTCGCGGCATCTGCGGTCCACCTGAACCCCGGTCGGGCGCGATCGAGCGAGCATCCATGAACCTCTTGCTGACCGTCCTGACACCCTTTGCCGGCGCGCTGATTCCGCCGTTCATGGCCGGCCGTGGCCGGCATTTCGCGGCCTGGTCCGCCGGTGCCGTCGCGGCGCTCGCCCTGTTGTGGTTGCTGCCGCTGCTGCCGGCGGTCTTCGCCGGCGAGACGCAGGTGCTGACGCTGCCGTGGCTGCCGGACTACGGTCTCGATCTGGCCTTCCGTCTCGACGGGCTCGCAATGCTGTTCGCGCTGCTGATCCTGTGCATCGGCCTGCTGATCATCCTCTACGCGGCGTACTACCTGCCGCGGGACGACGGGCTCGGGCGCTTCTATTTCTTCCTGCTGCTGTTCATGGGCGCGATGCTCGGCATCGTGCTGGCCGAGAACCTGCTCGTGATGCTGGTGTTCTGGGAACTCACCAGTCTCTCGTCGTTCCTGCTCATCGCCTACAAGCACCACTATTCCGATTCGCGCCAGGCCGCGCGCATGGCGCTGGCCGTCACCGGCGGCGGCGGACTCGCGCTGCTCGGCGGCATCCTGCTGCTCGGTCACATCGCGGGTTCCTTCAACCTGTCGGTGATCCTCGCCGCGGGCGATCTCATCAAGGCGCATCCGTTGTACCTGCCGATGCTGGTGCTGGTGCTGCTCGGCGTATTCACCAAGTCGGCGCAGTTCCCGTTCCACTTCTGGCTGCCGGGCGCGATGGCGGCGCCGACGCCGGTCTCCGCCTACCTGCATTCGGCGACCATGGTGAAGGCCGGCGTGTTCCTGCTGGCGCGCCTGTTCCCGGCGCTGTCCGGTACCGAACCCTGGTTCTATCTGGTGGTCGGTGCCGGCGCGGTGACGGTGGTGTTCGCCGCCTACGGCGCGCTGTTCAAGCACGACTTCAAGGGCCTGCTCGCGTACTCGACGGTGAGCCACCTCGGCCTCATCACGCTGCTGTTCGGCCTCGGCACGCCGGCGGCGGCGGTGGCCGGCGTGTTCCACATCATCAATCACGCGACCTTCAAGGCCTCGCTGTTCATGGCCGCCGGCATCATCGACCACGAATGCGGCACGCGCGACATGCGGCGCATCAACGGCCTCATCCGCTACATGCCCTGGACCGGCGCACTGGCCACGGTGGCGGCGGCCTCGATGGCCGGCGTGCCGTTCTTCAACGGCTTCCTGAGCAAGGAGATGTTCTTCGCCGAGACCCTGCACCCGACCGTGCTCGGCGACTGGAACTGGATCCTGCCGATGGCGGCGACGCTCGCTGGCATCCTCTCCGTCGCCTATTCGGTGCGCTTCATCCACGACGTGTTCTTCAACACCGGCGAGCCGATGGACCTCGGTCGCACGCCGCACGAACCGCCGCGCTGGATGCGCATCCCGGTCGAGATCCTGGTCGCGATCTGCCTGCTGGTCGGCGTGCTGCCCGCGTTCACCGTCGCGCCGCTGCTGGCCGTCGCCGCCGCCGGCACGCTGCAGGGACCGCTGCCCGAGTACAGCCTCGCGATCTGGCACGGTTTCAATGCACCGCTGTTGATGAGCTTCGTCGCGCTGGCCGGCGGCGTGCTCGTCTACAGTCAGCGTCGCCGCCTGTTCGCCTGGCACGACCGTTATCTGCCCGAGGTCAGCGGCAAGGGCGTGTTCGAGGCGCTGTACCACGGCCTGCTGTGCGTCGCGCGCGCCATCACGGCGCGCGTGGACAACG
>JAQVJI010000179.1 GCA_028695255.1 Chromatiales bacterium
CGCAGCGGTGCGCCGTAGCCGCCGGCGGCGAGTCCCTGATAGAGCTGCGCGACCTGATAGGGAGAGAGTTCGACCGCGCCGAGCAGCAGCGAGGGATAGGCCGGCACGCGCCGCGGCAGGCCCATCTGCGACATCTGGTCGACGACGCGACCGACGCCGACGCCGAGCCCGAGACGCGCGGTCGACACGTTGTAGGAATGCACCAGCGCGTCGAGGGTCATGACCTGGCCGTGGAACTGCCGGTCGTAGTTGTTCGGCGCCCACACCTGGCCGGTGTCGAGCTTCACTTCGAGCGGACCGTCGTCGAGCGGCGTGGCGAGCGTGTGGCCCGGCAGGCGTTGCAGTGCGGTGAGATAGACGATGGGCTTGACCAGCGAGCCGATCGGACGCGCGGCGGCGAGTGCACGATTGAAACCGGCGTAGCGCAGGTCGCGTCCGCCGATCATCGCCAGCACCTCGCCCTGCTCCGGACTGGTGACGACGACGGCGGCGTCGAGTTCGCCGGCCGGCAGGTTGCGTGCGCGTTCGATGGCGGCGAGACGATCCGTTACCGCCCGCTCGGCCGCGACCTGTACCAGCGGATCGAGCGTGGTGAAGATCACGAGGCCTTCGTTGCGCAGGTCGTCTTCCTGGTAGTCGCGATAGAGCTGTTCGCGCACCAGTTGCAGGAAGGCCGGGAACGGCGTGACGCCGGACGGCGCGCGACTCGTCACGCCGAGCGGACGTTTGCGCGCACGCGTCGCCTCCGCCGCGTCGATCACGCCCTGGGCCTCGGCCAGATCGAGCACGCGGTTGCGCCGGTCGAGCGCGCGTTCCTCCCGCCGGCGCGGATCGTAATACGACGGGCCGCGCACCATCGCCACCAGCAATGCGAGTTCGTGCGTGTCGAGGTCCTGCAGGCGGCGCTGGAAATAGAACTGCGCGGCGAGTCCGAAACCGTGGATCGCGCGGCGGCCGTCCTGACCGAGAAACACCTCGTTCAGATAGGCCTCGAGGATTTCGTCCTTGTCGTAGTGATATTCCAGCAGCAGCGCCATGATGGCCTCGTTGGCCTTGCGCCGGAAGGTGCGGTCCTGCGTGAGATAGAAATTCTTCACCAACTGCTGGGTGAGCGTGCTGCCGCCCTGCACCGTGCGGCCGGCGCGCAGGTTGGCGAGCAGCGCGCGTCCGATCGCCAGCGGATCGACGCCATGATGGTCGTAGAACTTGCGGTCCTCCACCGCCAGCAGCATGCCGATCAGTGCCGCCGGCACCTGGTCCCGACGCACCAGCAGGCGGTCTTCGTTGTTGGCCGGGTAGATGTTGGCGATCGCCACCGGATCGAGGCGGAACAGACTCAGGGCGCGGTTGCGATCGAGATCGCGCACCGCACTCACCTGGCCGTCGGCGAACTCCACCGCCACGTGCCGCGGCGGCTCGGGATCGTCCGGGAACGGGAAGCCGCGCGTGGCGATCACCACCCGGTGCGGCTCGACGCGGAACTCCCCCGCTTCCGCCGCCGGGCCGCTGCGGTAATGCAGCATCTCGAGCTCGCGCTGCAGGTGGGCGCGATCGAGCACGCGGCCGGCGTGCAATTCAAGCGGTCGCGCGAATACGCGGGCGGGCAGCGACCAGCGCTTGCCCTCGAACTGGCGCCGCACCTGATGATCGAGATAGAGGGTGTACAACGCCCCGATCACGAGTACGAGTACGGCGCCCCACAGCAAGACCCAGCGCCACGGCCAGCGACCGCGGCGCTGTCGGCTGCGGCCGGCGGAACGGGTACTGCGGCTGGTGGGGCGACCGCTCTGGCGGCGGCGGGGTCGGCGGGGCATCGGCTGGTCCGAAACGGCGGGCTGTCCTGGAATGGCCGCGCCATTCTACGGAATCCTGCCGGATCGTGCCCGATCGAGGGCCGGGATGGTGGGACGGTTCACGCCGCCCGCGTTGACCGCCGACCGGCGTGGACGACCACCCCTGAGGCCGGCCGACTGCCGCAAGCCACGGTCGTTTGGGCTAAGCTATTGCGCCATGTCACGTCACATGCCCTATCCGTGGAGAACAGACGCATGATGGATCAGCAACAAGCCCAGACCGCCCTCATCGAGGCCCTGCGCCGGCCGCAGGTCTATCCGCATCCGGCGGACGACATCCAGGTGTTGCAGACGCACATTTCCAGCGTCGTGCTGGCCGGCGGCTTCGCGTACAAGATCAAGAAACCGATCGACCTGGGTTTTCTCGACTTCTCGACGCTGGAGCGGCGGCGTCATTTCTGCGAAGAGGAACTGCGCCTCAACCGCCGTCTCGCGCCGACGCTGTATCTCGACGTCGTGCGCTTCACCGGCACGCCGCAGACACCGATCATCAACGGCACGGGCGAGGCGTTCGAATACGCCGTGCGCATGCGCCGCTTCCAGCAGGAAATGCTGCTCGACCGCATCCTGGCGCGCAACGCGCTGCCGGTGGAGATCATCGAATCGGTGGCGGTGCAGCTCGCCGCATTCCACGTCCAGGCCGGCCAGGCGGGTGCGGACAGCCACTACGGCAACCCCGACGTGGCCTTCTTCCCGATGCAGCAGAACTTCGACCAGTTGCGACCGCTGATCAAGGACCCGCGCCAATGCGATCAGCTCGCGCGTCTGGAACAGTGGACGCAGGCGCATTACGCCGTGCTGCACGACACGCTCGCCGCACGCAAGAAAGCCGGGCGGATACGCGAATGCCACGGCGACCTGCATCTCGGCAACATCGCGCTGGAACACGGCGACATCCTGATTTTCGACGGCATCGAATTCAATCCCGACCTGCGCTGGACCGACGTCATGAGCGAGGTGGCGTTCCTGTCGATGGACCTCACCGACCGCGGCGCGGATGCCTTTGCACATCGCTTCGTCAATGCCTATCTCGAACAGAGCGGCGATTTCGGCGGGCTCGACGTGCTGCGTTTCTATCAGGTGTACCGCGCGATGGTGCGCGCCAAGGTCGCCAGCCTGCGTCTGGCGCAGGGCGTCGAGGATGCGGAACGGCGCGAGATCCTGACGCGCTATCAGGGCTACGCCAACCTCGCCGAACGCTTCACCCGCCCCGGCCGGCCGGCCCTGGTGCTGATGCACGGCGTCTCGGGTTCGGGCAAGACCACGCGCAGCGTGGACCTGATCGAACGCTTCGGCGCCATCCGCGTGCGTTCCGACGTCGAGCGCAAGCGCATGCACGGCCTGGGCGCGACCGAGCGCATCTCCGCCAGCGTCAACGCCGGTCTGTACACGCCGGAAAAGACCGAACAGACCTACACCCGTCTGGCCGACTGCGCCGCCACCATCCTGCGCGCCGGTCACGTGGCATTGATCGACGCCACCTTCCTGGAGGCCTCGCGGCGCGCCCGCTTCGCGACGCTGGCGCGGGAACTCGGCGTGCCGTTCCTGGTTCTGAGCATACAGGCCGACGAGGCGCGCCTGCTCGCGCGCATCACGCAACGCATGGCGAGCGACAGCGACGCCTCCGATGCCGACATCGACGTGCTGCGCAACCAGCTCGCCAACATACAGCCGTTCGAGCCCCATGAGCCGGTCATCGTCGTCGATTCCGACGCACCGATGCCCTTCGACCGCGTGGCGCAGGCACTCGGTCAGGCGTGAGCGGCGATCAGATCAATCACCCCCGCCGCAACCGATAGCGCGGCGACTACCACCCGTTCGATCAAAGGAGAATCGCATGACCCCGACAAACCGTCCGTTCCGATACGCCATCCTCGGCGCGGCCATCGGCGCCGCCGTCACCGCCGTTCCGGTCCAGGCCGAGATGACCATCCGTTTTCAGGACGAGCCGGACAAGTCCGTCAGCGTCATCATGATCAAGGACGGCAAGGTCCGCATCGAGGACAGCGATCAGCAGGGCGAACGCAACATCACGATCTACGACAGTGCCAGCGAAAAGGTCATCGTGCTGGTGGAGGAAGAGAAGAGCTATTACGAAATCACCGAACAGGGCATGCGCGGCCAGATGGGCCAGCTCAAGGACATGCAGCAGCAGATGAAGGCGCAGATGGAAGAACAACTGCGCAACCTGTCGCCCGAGGAACGGCGCATGGTCGAACAGCAGATGGCGCAGTTCGGCATGGGCATGCCGGGCGCCCCCAAGTACGAGCCGCCCAAGATCACGACCAAACGCACCGGCCGCTCGCAGAGCGTGGCCGGCGTGCGTTGCGACACGTACGAAACGCTGACCGACGGCAAGAAGACCCACGAGGCCTGCGTCGCGAATCCCGGTGCGCTCAAGCTCTCCTCCGGCGACCACAAGACCTTGTTGTCGATGATGGAGTTCATGGGCCGCATGGCCGACCTCGCCTTCGAATCGCTCGGCATGGCCAGCAGCGGCATGGCGCTCGAATTCACGCGCGAGTTCAAGGACGGCATTCCGGTACAGATGAAGGACATGGAAGACGGCACCACGACCACCATGCAGAACACCTCCACCCGCGGCATCGCGGCCGACCTGTTCAAGGTCCCGGCCGGTTACACCCGCGTCGATCCGATGTGAGCGCGACGACATGACGATCGGAGTTGAAACGATGTACCGTGGCCTCGGCCGGCTGCTGCCGGCTCTGGCGCTACTGATCGCCAGCCTGCCGTTGCAGGCGGCGGAACCCGTGCTCGAAAACGCGCACATGACCGTCTACCGTGCAGCAGGCGGCTTCGAGGTCTATCGCGAAGGCGTCGAGATGGCCATCACCAACCGCGGCATGGTCATCAACAACGTCTCGCACATCGGCAACATGCTGGAACGCACGGCGGCCGACGTCGGTGGCGAACGGCTCTACGGCAAGGGCGAGGCGCTGGAGTTTTGCAGCTCCCTGGTATCGCGCCGCATGATGGAGGCGGATCGGCACAACATCGTGTTCTGTCCCTACATCATCGCCATCTACACCCTGCCCGACGATGCGGAGCACAGCTACATCGCCTTCCGCCGCCCGCCCCGGCTCGCCGACGAGGCCAGCCGCAACTCGATGCGCGAGGTCGAGGCATTGCTGGAAGAGATCGTGCAGGAAGCGCTGGCGGCGTTCTGAACCCTGCCGAAGCTGCGGCTCACTTCCTTTCCTTCTCCCCCGGGAGAAGGTGGCCCGAAGGGCCGGATGAGGGGCGGACGGGCGAAACGTCTGTCCGCCCACCACTCATCGGATTGCAGACTGCCCCACGCCACGCCGTCCACGCCACGCGGCGACCAGGCCCGCCAACACCAGCAACGGCAGCGTCGGATCGGTCGCGGCCTCACTTCCCGCCAACGTACAGCCGCCGCTGACGCTCAGGCCGCCGCCGGACGTAGCGTCATCCCCACCGCCCGAACCACCACCCGAATCGCCGCCCGCATCGTCATTCGAGCCGCCGTCCGGTGTTTGCGTCGCCTGCACGCCAGTGCCGCTCAAACCCACCACCTGCGGACTGCCGGCGGCGTTGCTGCGAATCACCAGACCGCCGACGCGCGTGCCGGCCGCCTGCGGCCGGAAGCGGATGCCGACGCTGCAACCGGCACCCGCCGCCA
>JAQVJI010000180.1 GCA_028695255.1 Chromatiales bacterium
AACCCGATCGGCTGTCGGTCAGCGTGCTGTGGACACCGGCGGAGACCTGGGGCGGCGAAGCACGGTTGCGCTATGCCTGGGCCAAGGACGAGGAAGAGATCGACGACGAATTGTTCGCGACCGATGCCTATGCCGTCGCCGACGCCGGTGCGTGGTGGCAGTTCCATCGCAACGCGCGTCTCAACGTGACGGTCAACAACCTGTTCGACGAGACCTACTGGCTGTGGAGCGACGTGCGCCGCGCCTCGCTGCCGGCGACCGATCCTGCACCCGAGTTCTACACCCAGCCGGGTCGCACGCTCAGCGTGTCGCTCAAGGCCGAGTTCTGACCTGCATCGTGATGAAAACCGTTTCCTGTTGGCGTTGTACCCTCCTTGCCGCCGCGCTGGTCACCGCGGCGGCTCTCTTTTTCAATGCCGCGCTGGCCGCCTCGGTGCTGTTCGTCACCACGAGCCCGGTCCAGCCCGGCAAGTTCCGTCTGCTCGCCGAGATCGCCGAGCCGCACGGCATCACCGTGGAGTCGCGTTTCGTCGAGAAGCTGCCGTCCGAGATCGATGCGCATCTGTTCGAAGGTCATGACATGGTGTTCTTCGACACCCCGCGCGATCACATCCAGGCCTTCGTGCACGGACGCATCGGCGGTGCACTGTCGGGTCTGCGCGCGCCGCAGTTGTGGCTGCACACTCAGCGACCGCAGTGGCAGGGACTGCCCGACGACCTCGCGCGGCGCCTGCATGCCTATTACGTCAACGGCAGCCGCGCCAACTTCGAACCGTTCTTCGCCACGCTCGCCGCGCACTTCGAGGGACGCGGCATGCAGGACATACCGGAACCGCTGGTATTCCCGAAATCGGCGGTCTGGCACCCGGACGCACCGCGAAAGATATTCGCCGATCCGGCCGCCTTCCTTGCGTGGAAGAAGGTATCGCCCGGCGATCATCCGCCGCTGATTGCGATCACGATTCACCAGCAGTACGTCGCGGCCGAACAGACGGATTTCGTCGTCGACCTGATCCGGCGCATCGAGGCGGCCGGTGCGCTCGCCATGCCCGTCTACATGCCGGTCATGGAACCCATGACGCCGATGCTGTCGGTCGACGGCAAGACCATCGCCGACGTCGTCATCAACACCCAGATCATGCTCAATCCGGAAGGCCGGCGCAGCGAATTTGAGGCGCTTGGCATCCCGGTCATCCAGGCCATGCCCTACCGCCGCGGCGACGCGGCCGACTGGCTCGCCGATCCGCAGGGCGTGGCGCTCATGGACGTGCCGTTCTATCTCGCACAGGCCGAATACGCGGGCGTCTTCGACATCCAGATCGCCGCCGCCACGCGCAAGAGTGACGATCAGGTGACGCCGATCGCCACCCAGTCCGCCGCGGTGGTTGCCAAGGCGCTCAACCTCGCGCGCCTGCAACGCAAGGCCAATGTCGACAAGCGCGTCGCGATCCTGTTCTACAACTACCCGCCGGGTGAGAAGAACCTCTCGGCCTCGTTCCTCAACGTACCGAAGAGTCTGATGACCGTGCTCGATGCGCTCCGCGCCGCCGGTTACGACACGACCTCGATGCCCGAAGAGGAACTCATCGCCCGACTCCAGCGGCTGCTGCGCCCCTTCTACCGCGCAGGCGAACTCCAGGGACTGCTTGCCGACGGTCTGGCGGACCGGCTGCCGCTGGAGACCTACACCGACTGGCTCGCGACGCTGCCGGAATCGGTGCGCGAGGAAATGGCCCATCATTGGGGCGCGCCGGACGACAGCCCGATGGTGATGCGTGACGGTGACAAGGCGTATTTCGTCGTGCCGCGCCTGCAACTCGGCAAGCTCGTGATCCTGCCGCAACCCTCGCGCGACCAGGACTACGGCGACGATACACAGGCGAAGGAAAAGGCGCTGTACCACAGCAGCAAGGAACCGCCGTCGCATTTCTATCTCGCGGCCTACCTGTGGCTGAAGCGGCAGCACGCATCGGATGCGCTGATCCACTTCGGCACCCACGGCAGCCAGGAATGGCTGCCCGGCAAGGAACGCGGCCTGTCGATGTACGACTACCCGATGCTGGCGGTCGGCGACGTGCCGGTGATCTATCCCTACATCGTCGACAACATCGGCGAATCGCAGCAGGCCAAACGCCGCGGGCGTGCATTGATCGTCAGTCACCAGACCCCGCCCTTCGCACCGGCCGGACTGCATCAGGTGCTGAACGAGATCCATGATCTGCTGCACGCCTGGTACAACCAGGACGAAGGACAGGTGAAGGAAAGCATTCGCGCAGACATGCTGCGGCTCGTGCGCCAGGAACGCATCGACCAGGACCTCGGCTGGAGCAGCGAACGCATCGACGGCGAATTTCCGCATTTCGCCGACCTGCTGCACGACCATCTGCACGAACTCGCGCACGCCGCACAACCGCTCGGCCTGCACAGTCTCGGCAGTCCCGCACAGGAGAAATACCGGCTCGGCACCGTGCTGCTGATGCTGGGGCAGGATTTCTGGGCGCGCATCACGCCGCCTGGAGAAGAAGCCGACGAACACTTCGTCGGCGACTACACACGCATCGACGAAGCCTTGCCCTACCGATTCCTGCACCGGCACCTCGTCATGAGCGAACCCTTGCCCGCCGACGCCTCGCCCGAACTCGCGGCCGATCTTGAACGCGCTCGCGCCTGGTACGAGGCGCTCGGCGCCGGCAACGAGATCGCCGCGATCCTGAACGCGCTCGACGGCCGCTACGTGCCGACTTCCTACGGCGGCGATCCGATCAAGAACCCGGATGCGCTGCCGACCGGGCGCAACCTGTATGGCTTCGACCCTTCGCGCGTGCCGACGCCGCAGGCCTGGGCGGCCGGCAAGCTGGCCTTCGAGAGCCTGCTCGACGAGCACCGCAAGTCGAGCAGCGAGATACCGAAGAAACTCACTTTTTCACTGTGGTCGGTGGAAACGATGCGCCACCAGGGCCTGCTCGAAGCGCAGGCCCTGTGGGCGCTCGGCATCGAACCCGAATGGGACGCCGGCGGACGCGTCACGGGCGTGAAACTGATACCGCGCGAAACGCTCGGGCGCCCGCGCGTCGACGTCGTGCTGTCGGCCACCGGACTGTATCGCGACCATTTCCCGAACGTCATGAAACAGCTCGCCGAAGCGGCGAAGCTCGCGGCGCTGGCCGACGATGAGCCGGACAACCCGGTCGCCGCCAACCGGCGCGATATCGAAGCACGGCTGGCGCAACTCGGCGTGCCCGAGGAGGAGCGGCACATTGCCGCCATGACGCGCATCTTCTCCTCCGAATCCGGCCGCTACGGCACAGGCCTCGACGACGCCACGCTCGCCACCGACACCTGGAACGGCAAGGCCGAGGGCGACCGCAAACTCGCGGAGCTGTACCTCTCGCGCATGCAGTTCGCCTATGGACCGGACGCGTCGAAATGGGGGCAGACGCTCGACGGCGTGAATCTCTACGCCGAGCATCTGAAGGGTACGCAGGGCGCGGTGCTGTCGCGCACCTCGAACCTCTACGGCATGCTCACCACCGACGATCCGTTCCAGTATCTCGGCGGGCTCGCGCTCGCCGTGCGCCACCTCGACGGCAAGACGCCCGAACTCTACATCTCCAACCTGCGCGGACCCGGCGGCGGACGCGCGGAGCGCGCCGCCAGCTTCATGGCGAAGGAACTGGCCACGCGCAACTTCCACCCCGGCTACATCGAGGGTCTGATGGCCGAAGGCTACGCCGGTACGCTGCAAGTACTCGACGGCGTCAACAACTTCTGGGGCTGGACCGCGGTCGCGCGCGAGATCGTGCGCGATGACCAGTGGCAGGAATTCGTCGACGTCTACGTGCGCGACAAACACCAGCTTGGTCTGAAGGATTGGTTCGAGGAACACAACGCGCATGCGCTCGCGCAAACCATCGAACGCATGCTCGAAGCCGCGCGGCAGGAATACTGGAACGCCGATCCGGCCGTGGTGCAGGAACTCAAGGAACGCTATCGCGATCTGGCCGAACGCTTCGACGTGAGAAGCGAGAACCCGCGCTTCCGCGAGTTCGTGCAGACCGATGATGCGACCGCGAGTGCTGCGGGCTACGGCCTGAATCCCGCCACCGCACAGCCCGACGCCGCGCCTGCCGAACCGGCGGAGACGTCGACCGTGCGCGGCATGCGTCTCGACCGCGTCGAAACGGCGGCAAACCAGGACACGTCCGAGGCGACCTCGACCCTGATCGCCCTGCTGCTGATGCTGACCGCCTTCGGCGCCGGCGCCTGGCGTCAGCGTCAAGCCATGACGGCGCCTGCCCTGCGCCTCGCCATTTCCACCCCGAACTGACCGGAGATCGCCCCATGCAAGTCCAGATCGAGAGCCTCATGTACCAGATCGGCCAGTTGTTCCTGCTGCCGACGCTGCTGCTGATCGCCCTGCTGTTCCTCTATGCCTTCTATTGCGCCGGTGCCTTCCTGATGGAGGCGCGCAGCCACAACGCCGGTGGCCGCCTGCCGCTCGCCGCCTGGCTCGAACGCAACCCGGACGTCAGCGACGACGAACTCGACGTCTACGCCCACAAACTGCTCGAACTGCCGCGCATCGCCAGCCGTGTCGCGCCCATGCTCGGCCTGGTGGCGACCATGATCCCGATGGGGCCGGCGCTCAAGGCCCTGTCCGAAGGCAATCTCGCCAACGTGAGCGACAATCTGGCCGTCGCCTTCTCGGCGGTGATCCTGGCGCTCATCGCCGCCAGCATCACCTTCTGGGTGGTGAGCGTGCGCCGGCGCTGGCTGGCCGAGGAGATGGCGGCGATCATGGCGCGGCGCCGCAGCGTCCACCGTGGCGCGCAGAACGTGCCGACCGGCGCGATCGCGGAGGAACCGGCATGAGCCTCAAGCTGCTGCACGAACCCGACAGCGAGGACCCGATCCTGTCGGTGGTCAACATCATCGACATCTTCCTCGTCATCATCGCCGCGCTGCTCATCACCGTGGCGCAGAACCCGCTGTTCAATGCCTTTGCAAAACAGGACGTCACCGTCATCACCGATCCGGGCGAACCGACGATGGAAATGATCGTGAAGAAGGGTGAGAAGATCGAACGCTATCAGGCCAGCGGCGCGATCGGCGAAGGCGAAGGCAGGCGTGCCGGCACTGCCTATCGCATGCAGGACGGTTCGTTCGTGTACGTGCCGGAGGGTGGTACGCAGTAAATTATGAAGTCGTCGAGGCCCGCATGATGCGGACCTCGACGCCAGGTTCAGGAACGGCCGCGGCGCCGGCGCCGCAGGCCGGCACCGATTGCCAGACCCATCAGAGACAGCCAACCCAACGCGCCACCGCCGCCGTTACCATCACCGTCGTCGACCGGCGGCGGAGGTGGCGGCGGGGCCTGCGTGAAACTGGAAAAACTTCCCGACACGCCGCCCACCCACAGCGTAGTCACGTTCGTCGCCTGATACTCCGCGGCCGCCGTATGCCGGACCCGGATGGTGTCG
>JAQVJI010000181.1 GCA_028695255.1 Chromatiales bacterium
CTCGGGGTCGAGTTCCTCAATGCCGATGGTCGGCGGCACGATACCCGTGCGGACCGCTTCGATCATGGCAATCAGTTCGAGCGCACCGCTGGCACCGAGCGCATGGCCGTGCATGGACTTGGTCGACGAGATCGAAAGCGTGGATGCGCGGGCGCCGAACACGGCCTTGATGGCCTTGATCTCGGTGATGTCATTGGCGACGGTGCCGGTGCCGTGTGCGTTGACGTAGTCGATCGCCTCCGGCGCCAGCCGCGCATCGGCGAGGCAGGCGCGCATCGCCGCCGCCGGGCCTTCGACGGTCGGTGCGACCAGGTCGCCGGCATCGGCGCTCATGCCGACGCCGGCCAGTTCGGCGAGGATCTCCGCACCGCGCGCCTTGGCGTGATCGGCGCGTTCGAGCACGACCATGCCGGCGCCTTCGGACAGCACCAACCCCTTGCGATGGCGATCGAACGGTCGGCAGGCATCCGGCGCGAGCACGCGCAGGGCGTCCCATGCCTTGAGGATGCCGAAGATGAGCGGCGCCTCGGTGCCGCCCGCGAGCATGACGTCGGCGACGCCCGCGCGCAGCAGTGCGACCGCGCAGGCGATGGCGTGATTGGAAGAGGAACAGGCGGAGGAAACGCCGAACACCGGGCCGCGCAGGCCATGCGCCATGCTGATCTGAGAGGCCGCGGCGCTTGGCATCACCTTCGGTACGGTGAACACGTTGGTGCGTTTTGCACCTTCGACCAGGAGGCGACGATAACTCTCCTCGATCGCTTCCCAGCCGGCGATGCCGACGCCGACCACGCAGCCGATGCGCGCACCGTCGTCGTCCCGCGTCCTCAGGCCGGCCTGATCGAGCGCCTGTTCGGCCGCGATCAGCGCCAGCACGCTGAAACGGTCGAGCATCGCCGAGCGCCGTTCGTCGATCAGCGTCCGCGGGTCGGGCTCGCCGATCGCGCCGCCGATCGATACCTTGAGATCGACCACTTCCGGAAATCTCAGCGGCCGGATGCCGGAACGGCCTACCTTCAGCGCCGACCAGAAGTCCGCGGCCGAGTGACCGAGCGCCGAGATGCAACCGAGCCCGGTGACGACGATGCGCCGGTCATCCATCAATCGCCGCCGCCGAAGCCGAGCGAGTGGCCGAGGGCGATGATGTCGCCGACGGTACGGATCGAACTCCAGGCCTCGTTCGCATCCAATGGCATGGTGACGTCGTAGGCGTCCTCGATGCTCATGATGATCTCGACCAGATCCAGCGACGTGATGCCGAGCTGCTCCAGCGTCGCCTCGGGAACGACCGTCGCGGGTTCGATCTTCATGTGGCTGGCGATGACGTCGCGCAGCACGGTTTCGATGGGTTGTGTCATGTCCACCTCGATGGCAGACCCGCCGGTAAACCGGGTCGGGCGGATGGTCGAAAATCGTCTGGCCCTGGCATTGCCCGAGAGTCTATCGCGCGATGTCGTCGTTCGCGACGGCCGCAGGCAGTCTGCGGTCTCAGTCGTCCGGCGGCGGTGCATAGTCCCATTCCCGAATCGCGAAGCCCCAGCGTTCGGCGACTTCCTCGCGTTGTCGCGCGTCCATGCGGTAGGCGTTCTTGCGATAGTCCTTCAGGCTGCCGAGATAGCCCTCGATCCGGGCGCGGGCCGGCGGCGTGAGATCGATGCCGAGACATTCGTGGATGCGTTCGATCTGTGCCCAGGGATCTCGTTCGAAGTCCTCGAATCTCACCTCGACGAGATGATCCGCGGGGATCAGATGCCGGTCCTCCAGATAGCGCCGCATCAGCCGCGCGTAGTTGGTCATCGCGTGTTCGCGGATCGTCGCCGCATCGACGTCCTGCAAGGCCGCGTCCTCCATTTCCTTGTCCAGCCAGTGGATGGTCGATTCGTAGACCACGTATGGGTTCCGGTACACGTGGATGAAGCGGGCGTCCGGAAACATCTGCAACAGCACGCGGATGCGGGCGGTGTTGGCCGGGTTCTTGAGCAGCAGGCGTCGATTGCCGGTCGCCAGCGCGACCTTCTTCAGAAAGCGCAGATAGACGGCCTTCCAGCCTTCGATGGTCGGCTCGTCGAGACCCTCGAACAGCACGCAGCGGTCGAAGATCGCGCGCATGCGCCGCGGGAACGCGAGCGCGTGATAGAACGACCACGGGCTCAGGTTGCCCATGGCGTATTCCTCTTCCTCCGCCTCGTCCGGCGCGATCGTCACGTTGTCCATCGGTCGCACCGGCGGCAGGCTGTTGCTCAGGATGTACCGGAACAGCCTTGAGCCGAGGAACAACTCGGGGATCATCGTGTGGACGAAGGTGACCACCGCGAGATCCGGGTTCCGGCCCAGCACGCGCATGACGTGCGTGGTGCCGCTGCGCCAATGCCCGATGATGAAGATCGGGGCAGCCGTCAGTTCGGTGCGACGGATCGCGGGTCCGTAGCGCAGGTTTTCGTAGAGACGAAACGGCGTACTGAGCAGGCTCGTCGCCGTGATGTACAGGCCACGCACAAGATAACGCAGGTCCGGCAGGCCGTTCTCACGCAGCAATCGAAGCCAGTTGACGAAGCTGCCGCCGGCCAGGAATTGCTGGAAGTTGCGCAACGGTCCGGTCTTGTCGAAGTAGCCCATTCCGTCAATCCCTGGTCGATGACATGGTGCGCGCGCGTGGGAGCTTCATGACGAGGCATCCGTGAGCCCGCGCCGATAGACGCGGTGACGCTTGTACCAATGGACGCCCAGCGCATTCAGGTCGCCCAGACTCCTGACGTTGGTCTCGAGCGCCTGCGCGACGTCGCAGTGTTCGGCGGTGCTCTCGATCAGCGTCTGCGCCAGTTCGGTGTACAGCAGCGCGCCGCCGCCCAGACCCTGATGCGCGGGCAGCAGCCCGACGCCGTTCGCACTCAATCGTCCGGGACGGTGGAAGGCGCGCAGGATGCGCATCCAGCCGAAGGGCCACAGGCGTCCGTCGGTCGCCTTGAGCGCGTCCGAGATGTCGGGGAAAACGAAACAGAAGCCGATCACCTCGTCGTCCTTCATCAGCAGCTTGATCAGCGAGGGATCGGCGATGGTGGCGAATTGCGCGGCGATCATGTCGGCCTCCGCATCGTCGATCGGGTAGTAGCCCCACAGATCGGTGAAGGCCTCGTTGTTGATGCGCTGGATGCGCGGCACCCAGGCGCGGATCTCCCGCTTGCTGCGGAAGGTCTTGACGCGGTAGCCGCGTCGCGCGGCGGCGCGTCGGGCCACGTCGCGGAAGCGTTCGGGCAGATGCGAACCGCGGTCGATGTAGCCCGACAGGTAATCGACCTCCTTGGTGAATCCGAGATCTTCCAGCAAGGCGGAGTAATAGGGATGGTTGTAGGGCATGCCGAGCGCCGCGCGATGTTCGAAACCCTCGACCAGGATGCCGGGCGCGTCGCTGCGGATGAAGCCCTTGGGGCCGAGCAGGAGCGTCAGGCCGCGCGCCTTCGCCCACTGTTCTGCGGCGTCGAACAGCGCTCGCGCCACCTCGACGTCGTTCACCGTGTCGAAGTAGTGGAAGAACGCGGTGCTGCCGTTGGTATGAGCGTTGTAGCGCCGGTTGTCGAGCACGGCCACGCGCCCGAGCGTTACGCCGTCGGCCTCGGCGAGGAAGAATGCGGCGTCCGAGTGGCGGTAGAACGGATGCCGTTTCCGGTCCATGGTCATGCGTACCGTCGACGCCAGCGGCGGAAACCAGTTCGGGCACTCGCGATACAGCTCGATCGGGAACTGGATGAAGGCATGCACGTCGCGTCGGCGGCCGTCGATCCGTCTAACCTGCATGAGCCTTCTCCAGTGCACGCAGGCAATACGCGCGGTATTGTCGCCGACCCGCCGCCAATCGCCGATAGATGAAATGACCCGGGATCGCCGCGAAGTTGTAGGCGATGGTACGGGTCAGCCGGGAACGGCACAGACGGTCGATCAGCGCGCGACGGCGGTCGGTGTCCCGGTCGCAGGCGGCGATCACTTCATCATTGATCGACGCGGCTTCCACCAACGCGAAGCCGGCCCGTTGCAGGGCCGTCTCGATGCGTCCGACCTGCCCGCGATCGAAGATGTCGGCATACAGGAAATGTCCGCCGTCGCGCAGCACGCGACGGACCTCGGCATAGAACCCGGCGCGCGACGGATAACAGAAGGCCGACTCGACGTTGACGACGGCATCGAATGAGGCATCGGGAAACGGCAGCGCCATCGCGTCACCGATCTCGAAACGCAGGTTGTCGCCGCGATGGCGCTCGCGGCACAGTCGGATGGCCGCCGGTGCGAGGTCGATGCCGACCACGAGCCGCGGACCGAAACGGCGCGCGAGATAGGCGGTGCCGCCGCCGCGACCGCAGCCGACCTCCAGCACGTCGCGGTCGCTCAGGTCGACCGCCGCGGCGACGCGATGGTAGAGCTGGTATGCATAACGCTCGTGTTCCTGATCCGGGTCGAGCGGCGGTTGTGTCTCACCCGCGTAGCCGTAGTTCATCAATGCGAAGGCATCGGGATCGGCGCTCGCGAACAACTGGTAGAAGGACCGCCAGGCGCGCCGGCGCAATGCCGGAATCGCGAAGGCGATCGGCAGCAGCAGCACCGCCGCCCAGTCGCGGGCGGGACTGGCAGGATTGGTCGGTGAGTGCTTCATGCCGGCACCGGGGTTGCGTTCGGCGCCCATACCCGTTCGACGAGCAGAATGAGCGGCGGCAGGAACAGCAGATCGGCGACGAGCGCGAAGGCGATCGTCATCATGCACAGCAGGCCCATCTGCTGGCTGATCGCAAAGCCCGAGAACGCCATCATGACGAAGCCCAGCGACAGTGCCACCGAGGTCAGGATGACGGCGACGCCGGCGGTCTCGAAGGCATGGCGGATGGCATCGGCCGGCGGCAGGCCGAGTTCGCGTCGCCCGCGCAGGTAGCGCATCAGCAGATGCACCGTGTCGTCGACCACGATGCCGATGGTCATGGCGCCCACCACCGAGGCCGCGAGGTTCACCTGACCGTACAGGAAGCCCCATACCCCGAGCGCCATCACGATCGGCATCAGATTGGGCAGCAGGCTGATCATTCCCAGGCGCGGACTGCGCAGCACGACGATCAGGGCCATCGAGATCAGCGCCAGGGCGAGGGCCGAACCGGCCAGCATGCTGCGGATGTTGTGCGCCGAGACCTGCGCGAACATGATCGACAGCCCGGTGGCGGGTGTCGCCATGTGCGGCGCATGTTCGCGCAACCATGCCTCGCCCACGGCACCCAGACGGCGGATGTCGGCCGAGCTGGCGCCGGGCACGGTCGCGGTGACGAGGGTCGAGGAACGGGCAACGTCGATGCCGAGCCCCACGCCCTGGCCGCCGCCCGGCAGCGCCATTTCGTACAGCAGCAGATATTGCGCCGCGAGTTCGCGCGTCGGCGGCAGGCGGTATTCGGCCGGGTCGTCGCCGTGCATGTTCATGTTGAGACGCTTGAGCGTCTCG
>JAQVJI010000018.1:0-7930 GCA_028695255.1 Chromatiales bacterium
CGGCAGTTCATCGACAGCCTGACGGCGTTTCGCGAGGAATATGCCCAAAGCGGCGGCTCCGACGACATTGCCTTGCGCATGTATCGGACGCTCACCGAATGGCTGGTCGTTCACATCAAGAAGATCGACGTTCGCAACATCGAGTCGATCCAGTCCGATGAAACGGAAGCGGCGACCGGCGACTGACGGCGGAAAGCGAATTCAGCGCATGCCCTCGGGCGTCTTGCCGCTCAGGCCCTCCGGCGTCTTGCCGCTAAGGTAATACGCGAATGCCAACACCTCCGCGACGGCGATGTAGAGCGCTTCCGGGATTTCATCGCCGAGCGGCACCGTGGCCAGCAGGGCGGCCAGCGCGCTGTCTTCCTGCACGGGAATGTCGTTCTCGCGCGCAAGTTCCAGGATGCGTTCCGCCACTTCGCCGGCGCCCTTGGCGGTGACGCGCGGCGCGCCCTTGCCGGTGTATTGCAGCGCGACCGTCTGGCGCGGCGTTTCATCTTTGTGATCGGTCATGCGCGCACGTCCAGCAAACGGTCGGGAGACGGCGTCGGCGGCTCCGGTTCCGGTGGTGGTTTGCCGATGCGGCAGCTCAGTTCGGTGACCTCCAGACCGTGCGTCGAAAGCGCGCTGCGCAGGCGTTCGAGATGGGTCTCGATGAGATCGACCGTGTGCGGTGCCTCGGCCCAGAAATAGGCGGTGATGCGCTCGCCGATCAGACCGATGCGCGCCGTGAGCGGCCCGAGGCCCGGCAGATCGACGGCCAGCATGGCGCTCCAGATGCGCTCGCCGTTCTTGCCGCGGCGCTGTCGTTCTCCTTCCAGTTTCATGTGCAGCAGATCGACGCCGTCCTGATTGCGCAGCGGCAGTTCGAGCAGCCAGCGTTGCGCCTCCGATGCTCCCTGGTCGAGCGAGGAAAGCTGATGCAGGGTGATGCGCGCCAGGGCCGATTCCGTTTCGTGGCGCAGGGTCTGGACCAATTGTTCGATGTTGAGCAACGTCGGCTCGATCGCAACCCGCGGTTGCGGCACGGGCTGGGCACCGGGCGCGGGCGGTGGCGGGGTGGCGGCGCCCGGCTGATCGGCGATGAGTCCGCGCAGCAGGTTGGCGGCATTGCGCGCGGCGGTCGGATCGTTCGGCGGCAGGCGGTCGAGCAGGCCGAGCAGCAAGGCCTTCATGTCCTGTTGCAGACTGGTGGCGAGCGGCACCGTCGCTGGCTGTGTGCTGGTGGCGGCCTTGCCGAGTCTGGCCTCCAGGAACAGGCCGGAGTCCGAGAGTGCGCGCCGCAAGGCCGCGGCGTTCTGATTGCCGGCTTGCATCATCGCGTCCAGGATGCGACCGAGCGCCTCGCCCACTGCGGGCGGCAATGCGTCCTTCACGCCAGGCTGGGTGGTGGCGTGGCTGATGAGACTCAGCAGTTGATTCAACCCGCCCTGGCGTGGCAGCAGGTCCTTGACGAAGGCGGTGGCGGGATGGGTAGTGGCAACGTTCTGGAGGTTCGCCTGCTGCTGGCCCGCGGCGCGGTCGAGCAGCAGATTCAGCAGCAATTGCGGCTGGGTCTGCGTGACCAGCAGTTTCAGGCTGTCGCCCGCCTGCAACGGCACCGGACTCGTCACCTCGACGTTCTGGCCGTTGAGCAGCAGTACGGCCCGTCCGCCGGTCTCGCCCGTCGGCGTGCCGATGACGGCCGTGGCATTCAGCGTGGCGCCCGGACGCAATCCCTCGGCGGCCGGCGGCGTGCCGGCGCGGATGATCTGGGATTGTGCGGCAATGACGTCCATCGTGTCGGGGATTCCGGGGCTGAAACCATTTCAGTATATCCCGCAATTTCACCGACGCCCGTCGCGCTGCGGCGCGTCCCAGTCACGTCTTGGCTAAAATGCCGTGTACGTCCGTTTCCTCGCAGGGAGATCGAAGGCAGTGACCGACAAGATTCGCGTATTGATGGTCTGCATGGGCAACATCTGTCGCTCGCCGATGGCGCAGGGCGTGTTCGAGCGCGTCGTGGCCGAGCATGCGCTGGAGCATCGGATCGAGATCGATTCGGCCGGCACGCATGCCTATCACGTCGGTGAGCCGCCGGACGAGCGGGCGCGGCGCACGGCGGCCGCGCGCGGCATCGATCTCAGCCGCCAGCGGGCACGCAAGGTGGCGCGAGCCGATTTCGAGCGCTTCGACTACGTGCTGGCGATGGATCGCGACAATCTTTCCATCCTGAGCGGCCTGTGCCCGCGCGAACGGCGGGAGCGGCTGCGCCTGTTTCTGGATTTCGCCGAACGCTGGCCGGGCGAGGAAGTGCCCGATCCCTACTATGGCGGCGAGGCGGGATTCGAGCGTGTGATGGACATGGTCGAGGACGCGGCACGTGGTCTGTTGGCGGAGATCCGGGCGCGCCACGGGCTGTGAGCTGCGCCATCGCCGTAGGTCATGCTGCGAAGCTGCGTGACGGACGAGGCTTCGACCGGCACCGGCCGTCAGGCAGCGCTGGCGCGCAACCTGACCTGCGGCATGGGTACAGGCTCAAACCCAGGCCGGGACCGTAGGCGATGATCGAAAAAACGAAGGGGACCGACTGGTCCCCTTCGTACTTTGCTGGCCGATGTTCAGCCGGGTTCGCTTTCGCTCGTCCGTTTTTCGCCCGCGCTGCTGCCCTCGCTGGATGGCGGTCCGCCCGCCGGGGCCGCTTCACGTGGTGCTGGTGGTGTCGTCGCGGGCGCGCCGCCCGCCGGACGCGGCGGTTCCGCTGGCGGGGCAGGGCGCGATTCGACCGATGGTGCAGGCGCCGGACGCGGCATCTCCGCCGATGCGGCCGGGCGAGGTTCTCCGGCGCGCGGATTGGCTTCCTGTCCGTTTTCGGTGCGCGCTTCCTGTCGCGGCTGTTCTCGCGGCTGTTCCGGCGCACGTGCCGGTTCGGCCGACGACGCTTGTGGGTGCGTGGCAGCCGGTCTCGCCGGTTCGGCGCGCGGCGGCTCGCTCAGCATCGGCAGCGTTTCTTGTCGCGGCACCATGGCCTTCGGTGCACTTTCGCCCGCGCCTTGCGTGCTTTCCGCAGAGGCGTCGGTGCCTTCACCCGCTGCGTCCTCGCTGCCGGCCGGACGTCCCTCGCCACTGCGGCGACGACGGCCGCGACCGCCACGCCGGCTGCGACGGCTCGACGACGTCTGACCGCCAGTCGTGGCCTCGCCAGCCGTGGTTTCTTCTCCGGTCTCGGTTCCGGGGAGGCGTTGCTGTTCGGACTCGGCGGCCGCAGTGGCGGGGGCGGCACTTTCCGGTCGCGGCTCGCGCGGTTCTCTGGGTGTGCGCTCCTTCGCTTCTCTTGGTTCTCTCGCTTCCCTTGGCTCTCTCGGCTCTTTCGGTTTGGCGGCTTCACGTTGTTCGCCGGCGGCGGCTTCGGTGCGGCGGCTACGGGACTGGTCGCGCTCGCCTCGCTCGCCGCGTTCGGTGCGCTCGCCCCGCTCGCGGCGGTCTCCGCGTTCGGTACGCTCGCTGCGTTCGCCGGGGCGTCGCTGTCCGCGACTCTGGCTCCGGCCCGCGGTACCCTCGCTGCGCCGCGGACGCTGCGCAGCCTTCGGCTGTGGTTCCGCTTCCGGCGCCGCCGCAACCGGGAACAGGCTTTTCCAGATGCGGGCGAAGAAGCCTGGCTGCGCTATGGCCGGTTGTGCGGCCACGACCTCCGGCGGTTCGGCCATGATGGGCGCCGGTTTCGCCGGTGCGACGGCCTGTACCGCCGCCTGTTCGAGCCGCGCCTTGCGCGCCTCGTGCGGCGGCAGTGGCTGTTCCTCGGCGGTCACCAGTTCGTAGCTGCTCTTGCCCTTGAACGTCTCCGCCGCCTCGTCGGCACGGATGCGCTGTACGGTGAAGTGCGGCGTCTCCAGATTCGGGTTCGGGATCAGCGTGACGTCGACGCCGTGGCGATCTTCGAGCGCGCCGATCATGTCGCGTTTTTCGTTCAGCAGGAAAGTGGCGACGTCGACCGGCAACTGCGCCAGCACGCGCCCGGTCTTGTCCTTCATCGCCTCTTCCTCGATCAGGCGCAGCACCGACAGCGACAAGGACTCGACACTGCGGATGTGGCCATGACCCGAGCAGCGCGGGCAGACGTGCTGGCTGGATTCGCCGAGCGACGGACGCAGGCGCTGGCGCGACATCTCCAGCAGGCCGAAGCGCGAGATGCGCCCGACCTGTACGCGTGCGCGGTCCACCTCCAGCGCCTCGCGCAGGCGATCCTCCACCGCGCGCTGGTTCTTCGACGGCGCCATGTCGATGAAATCGATGACGATGAGTCCGCCGAGGTCGCGCAGACGCAGCTGGCGGGCAAGCTCGTCGGCCGCCTCCAGATTGGTGTTGAGCGCGGTTTCCTCGATGTCGCTGCCCTTGGTGGCGCGGCCCGAGTTTACGTCGACCGAGACCAGCGCCTCGGTGTGGTCGATGACGATGTGACCGCCGGAGGGCAGGGTGACCTCGCGCTCGAACGCGAATTCGATCTGGCTTTCGACCTGATAGCGGTTGAACAGCGGCACCGGGTCGTCGTAGAGCTTGAGCTTGCGCAGGTTCTGCGGCATCACCTGATTCATGAACTCGCGCGCCTGCTCGTAGACGGCATGGTCGTCGACGATCACCTCGGCGATGTCGTTGCGCAGGTAGTCGCGCAGGGCGCGGATGATGACGTTGCTTTCCTGGTAGATCAGGAACGGCGCCGGCCGTCCGGCGGCGGCCTCGGTGATGGAGGCCCACAGCGTGGTGAGGTATTCCAGATCCCATTGCAGCTCTTCGGCGCTGCGGCCGACGCCGGCGGTGCGGGCGATGATGCCCATGCCTGCGGGGACTTCCAGTTGCGACAGGGCTTCGCGAATCTCGCTGCGCTCGTCGCCCTCGATGCGGCGCGAGACGCCGCCGGCGCGCGGGTTGTTCGGCATCAGCACGATGTAGCGTCCGGCCAGACTGACGAAGGTGGTCAGCGCCGCGCCCTTGTTGCCGCGCTCTTCCTTCTCGACCTGAACGATGAGTTCGGTGCCCTCCCTGATCGCTTCCTTGACGGGCAGGGGATTGCCTTCCGCGTCGGTGGCGAAATAGCTGCGGGCGATTTCCTTGATCGGGAGGAAGCCGTGGCGCTCGGCACCGAAGTTGACGAACGCGGCTTCCAGGCTCGGCTCAACCCGGGTGATGACACCCTTGTAGACGTTGGCCTTTTTCTGCTCGCGGGAGGGGATTTCGATGTCCAGGTCGTAGAGGCGCTGGCCGTCGACCATCGCCACGCGCAGCTCTTCGGGCTGCGTGGCATTGATCAGAATTCGTTTCATGGATGGATTCCGGGTTGGGGTGCGCACCCACGGTCTTCCCGCGGACGGGTGGACGGCATTCCGATGGCGTGGTGCCGACGCCCATGATCAGGGCGTACAGGTACAACCACGGCAGCAGGAGTTGCGTCAGGCCGACTGCGTGAAGTGTAGGGGCACGATAGTTCATGACCGCTCAGGGTTTCCTGGGGTGAGTCGTGAGCGTTTCACCGGAGGTCCGGACGAAAACACGTCGGACCATCCGGAAGAAATCGGCCCGCCGCGGCGTGTGGGTGGCCAGTTGGCCTGGGCCACCGACCGGGCGTGCGGGGCAGCACATCATAACAATCTTGTTAAATCGCTGCAAACCTTTGAATGAACAGTTAATATTCGCCGCCATGAAAACCCCGCACAAAGCCGCCGGACAGGGCGTGCAACTGGTGACCATCGGCCCGGAGGCCGCCGGGCAGCGACTCGACAATTTTCTGCTGCGCCAGCTGAAGGGTGTGCCCAAGAGCCACGTCTACCGCCTGCTGCGCAAGGGGGAGGTGCGGGTCAACAAGGGTCGCGCGAAGCCGGACCGGCGGCTGGAAGAGGGCGACACGGTGCGGCTGCCGCCGGTCGCGCGGGCCGAGCCGACCGCCACGCCCGAGGTGTCGCCCGGGCTCGGTGCTGCGCTTGCGGCCGCGATCCTGTTCGAGGACGAGGACCTGTTGGTGCTGAACAAGCCCGCCGGCCTGCCGGTGCACGCCGGCAGCGGGGTCAGCCTCGGCGTGATCGAGGCCATGCGCAGCCTGCGGCCGAATCAGCCCTTCCTCGAACTCGCCCACCGTCTCGACCGCGACACCAGCGGCTGCCTGATCCTGGCCAAGAGCCGGCGCGCGCTCACCGATCTGCACGAACTTCTGCGCGACGGCGGGGTCGACAAGCGCTACCTGGCGCTGGTGGCCGGACGCTGGCAAGGCGGGGCGCGCCGCGTGACCGAAGGACTTTCACGCGGCGGGCGTCAGGGCGAGGTGCGGCTGGTGCAGGTCGACGAGGACGGCAAGGCGGCCGAGAGCCTGTTCGAGCCCGAGCGCCGATTCGCCACGGCGACGCTGATGGCGGTGAAGATCGGTACCGGCCGTACGCACCAGATCCGCGTCCATGCCACGCACGTCGGCCATCCGGTGGCCGGCGACCGCCGCTACGGCGATTTCGAATTCAACCGCGAGATGAAGGCGCTGGGCCTCAAGCGCCTGTTCCTGCACGCCGAATCGCTGGCCTTCCGCCTGCCGACCAGCGGCAAGGTGTATCGCGTGAAGGCGCCGCTCGACGACGAACTGAAGGCGGTGCTGGAATGCCTGTAAGCCTCCCGGGCAGAGGAGCGAAAACACGCTTCGCCACAGAGGACACGGAGGTCACAGAGAAAGGAAATGCAATCTCTCGCTGGGAACGCCGGGACGCGAAGAAAATCCAATGCAATTCGCCGTTTTGTTTTTCCCCGGCGTCCCCGCGTCCTCAGCGAGAGCCATGTTTTTTGACCTCACATGAACCCGATGCCTGACTACCGACTGCTGATCTTCGACTGGGACGGGACGCTCATGGATTCCGAGGCCCGTATCGTCGCCTGCCTGCAGGGCGCGGTAGGCGAGACCGCGGCCGCGCCGCGCACGCCGGCCGAGCTGCGCAACGTCATCGGACTCGGACTCGCCGAGGCCGTGCGTCACCTCTATCCGCAGGCCGCACCTGATTTCATCGAGGCATTCATCCACGCCTACCGCCGCCGATTCCTCGATGAGGACGGCGCGCCGAGCCGCCTGTTCGAGGGCGCGGACATGGTGCTGGACGAGTTGGAGCGGGCCGGTTTCTGGCTGGCCGTGGCGACCGGCAAGTCGCGCCGCGGGCTCGACCGCGACCTGCGCGAGACCGGACTCGCCGGCCGTTTCCACGCCACCCGCTGCGCCGACGAGTCGCATTCCAAGCCGCATCCGGCGATGGTCGAGGAGCTGTTGCAGGAACTCGGCATGCCGGCGTCCGATGCACTTGTGATCGGCGACAGCGAATACGACATGCTGATGGCGCACAATGCACGTACCGACCGGCTGGCCGTAAGTTACGGCGTGCACGAGGCCGAACGCCTGTTGCAACACGCACCGATCGCACTCATCCACGACATCCGCGAGCTGCCGGCCTGCCTGACGCCTGAACCGGCCGCGAATCCCTGAGAGGTTTCCAGACATGAATGATCCGAACGGAAAGGACCGCCCCGACAACTGGGAACGCGATGCGCTGCTCAAGGTGGCGCTGGCGGGTGTCGAGGAGCAGCGCCGCGGACGGCGCTGGGGCATCTTCTTCAAGCTGCTGGGTTTTGCGTATCTGTTCCTGATCCTGGCGCTCGTGATGTCGGACGGACCCGGGACGCCGGGCACGAGGACGGGTTCACACACCGCGTTGGTCGACGTCGAGGGTCCGATCGCCGCCGGTACCAACGCCAGTGCCGAAACGGTGGTGCGCGGCCTGCGCGCGGCCTTCGAGGACAAGAACACCAAGGCGGTCCTGCTGCGCATCAACAGCCCCGGCGGCAGCCCGGTGCAGGCCGGTCAGGTCAATGACGAGATTCGTCGCCTGCGCGAGAAACATCCCGACATCCCGCTGTACGCCGCGGTGCAGGATCTGTG
>JAQVJI010000018.1:8030-23695 GCA_028695255.1 Chromatiales bacterium
GCGACGTCCTGCCCGGCCAGTTTGCCGCCCACGATGCGCACCGGCTGCGCCGCCTTCTCGCCCAACCCCGGTTGTTCCCAGACGTAGTGACCGACGATGTCATAGCGTCCGCTGCGGCGCATGCGTTCGGCGGCGTCGCGCAAGGTCAAGGCGTCCGTACCCAGCGCGCGGAAACCCGCCGCCGGATTGGCGAGGTCGATCGCGTTGGCGGTACCGGGCAGCGGTTCGCGCGCCGGCCAGTGTGCGATCGGTTGACTGGCCGCATCGCGGTGGGTGAACAACACCAGTTCGACCCGGTAGTTCGTCGTCTGCGCCGCCACGGGCGTTGCGAGCGCGGCGACCAACGACGCGAACAACAGCGCGGCGAGCAGTCGATGGGATCTCATGCGATGGGGGGTCATGCGATGGGCCTCGGTCGGCATGCGATGCGGTGATGATGTCAGGCCGCGCGCCGGATCGCCAGTCGACCAGCGAGCTTGCGTACCACCTCGACGCGCTTTTCGATCGTTTCCAGCGGCAGCGTGAAGCGCAGTTTGTCCTGTCCGTCCAGCCGGTACGTCTTGGGATCGGATTGCACGAGCCGGATCACCTGCGCGGGATCGATGTCGGGCCTCGGCTGGAACAACATGCGCCCGCCGCCGGGGCCGACTTCCAGCTTGCGCACGCCGAGCGGGGCGAGCGCGATCTTGAGCCGCGCCGCCTCGATCAGGGTCCTGGCTTGCTGTGGCAGCAGGCCGAAGCGGTCGATCATCTCCACCACCAGTTCGTCGAGTGCCGCATCGCTGTCGCAGCTCGCGATGCGCTTGTACAGGATCAGGCGGCTGTGCACGTCCGGCACATAGTCGTCCGGAATCAGTGCCGGCGCGCCGAGTTCGACCTCGGTGACGCCGGCGGCGGGTGCGTCGAGATCCGGGATCTGCCCACTCTTCAGCGCCTTCACGGCGCGTTCCAGCAATTCGTTGTAGAGCGTGAAGCCGATTTCCTGGATCTGGCCGCTCTGTTCGTCGCCGAGCAGTTCGCCCGCGCCGCGGATTTCGAGGTCGTGCGAGGCCAGCGTGAAGCCGACGCCCAGGTCTTCGAGCGATTCGATCGCCTGCAGGCGCTTGACCGCGTCCGGCGTCATGGCGCCGGGCGGCGGTGTGATGAGATAGGCGTAGGCACGGTGATGCGAGCGACCGACGCGGCCGCGCAGCTGGTGCAACTGCGCCAGACCGAGCTTGTCGGCGCGGTGGATGACGATGGTGTTGGCGGTCGGTACGTCGATGCCGCTCTCGATGATGGTCGAGCACACCAGTACGTTGAAGCGACGGTGATAGAAATCGAGCATCGCCTGTTCGAGGTCGCGCTCGCGCATCTGGCCGTGCGCCACGCGCACCGTCGCCGCCGGCACCAGATCGGCGATGCGCTTGGCCATTTTCTCGATGGTCTCGACCTCGTTGTGCAGGAAATACACCTGCCCGCCGCGGCGAATCTCGCGCAGCAGCGCCTCTTCGATCAGCGCGTCGTTCCATTGGCTGACGAAGGTCTTGACCGCCAGCCGCTCGGTCGGCGGCGTGGCGATGATCGACAGGTCGCGCAGACCCGACAGCGCCATGTTGAGCGTGCGCGGGATCGGCGTCGCGGTGAGCGTGAGCATGTCCACTTCCGCGCGCAGCTTTTTCAACTGTTCCTTGTGGCGCACGCCGAAGCGCTGTTCCTCGTCGACGATCACGAGTCCGAGATTCCTGAATCGCACCTGGCCCTGAATGAGTTTGTGGGTGCCGATGACGATGTCGACCGTGCCGTCCTCCAGACCCTTCAGCACCGACTGCTGTTCCTTGGCGGAACGGAAGCGCGACAGCGATTCGATGCGTACCGGCCAGTCGGCAAAGCGGTCGCTGAAGTTCTGGAAATGCTGCTGCGCGAGCAGGGTCGTCGGCACCAGCAGCGCCACCTGCTTGCCGTCCTGCACGGCGACGAAGGCGGCGCGCATCGCGACCTCGGTCTTGCCGAAGCCGACGTCGCCGCAGACCACGCGATCCATCGGCTGCGCGGAGGCCATGTCGGCGAGCACGGCCTCGATGGCGCGGCTCTGGTCCGGTGTCTCCTCGAACGGGAAGGCATCGGCGAAGGCGCGATAGGGCTCATCGTGCACCGTGAAGCGGTTGCCGCGATGGGCGGCACGGCGGGCGTAGATCTCCAGCAGTTCGGCGGCGGTGTCGCGCGCCTTCTCCGCCGCCTTGCGGCGCGCGCGGGTCCATTGTTCGCTGCCCAGGCGATGCAGCGGCGCATGCTCGGGGTCGGCACCGGTGTAGCGGTTGACCAGATGCAGCGAGGTGACCGGGACGTAGAGCTTGTCGCCGCCCGCGTATTCGAGGGCGAGGAATTCGTTTTCGACGCCGCCGACGTTCAGGCGCGTGAGGCCGAGATAGCGGCCGACGCCGTGTTCCTCGTGCACCACCGGCGCGCCCGGATGCAGGTCGGTGAGATTGCGGATGACTGCGTCGGCATCGCGCGTCGGGCGGCGCCGGCGTCGTTCCTGTGAGGCGCGCTCGCCGAACAGTGCCGATTCGTTGATGACCGCGAGGCCTTCGCGCGGCAGCAGCAGGCCATCCTCGATCGGCGCCACCGCGATGGCGAGCCGATCGTCGCCGGCGGCGAAGGTCTGCCAGTCGTCGACCGTGTGCGGCAGGATGCCGAACGGGCGCAGGTGATCGAGCAGGAACTCGCGCCGGCCGGCCGATTCCGCCGCGAACAGCACGCGGCCGTCGAATCCGTCCAGGAATTCGCGCAGCGCGCGCGCCGGCTCGGTGGCGCGCGGCTGCACCATGATCGGCGGCAGCGGCGCGGATTCGAAGTTGTGTGCGTCGCTTTCCGTGCATTCGGCGCGGGCGAGATCGATGCGGCGCCAGGCATTCAGGCGCTCCTGCATCGAAGACGGCGGCAGGTAGATGTGTTCGGGTGCGAGGATCGGACGCTCTCGGTCGTGCCGGCGCTGTTCGTGGCGCGATTCGACTTCGCCGAAGAACGACTCGGCCGCATGCGCAGTCTCGTCGAAGGCGACGAACAGCGCATCCTCGGGCAGATAGTCGAACAGCGTGTCGAGCGTTTCGAAGAACAGCGGCAGGTAGTATTCGATGCCGGCCGGTGCCGAGCCGTGGCTCACTTCTCGGTAGACGACGCTCGCGTTCGGGTCGCCCTCGAAGGCGACGCGATAACGGCCGCGGAAGCCCTTGATGGCCGCCTCGTCGAGCGGGAATTCATGCGCCGGCAGCAGTCGGATGTGTTCCACCGCGTCCTGCGAGCGCTGGCTTTCGGGGTCGAAGGCGCGCAGGGATTCGATCTCGTCGTCGAACAGATCGATGCGATAGGGCTGATCCGAACCCATCGGGAATACGTCGACGATGGAACCGCGCACCGCGAACTCGCCGTGTTCCATCACCTGCGAGACGTGGCGGTAGCCGGCCTGATCGAAGCGTGCGCGCAGCACCTCGCGGTCGACGCGGCTGCCGCGGTCGAGCACCAGGCTGTGTGCCTGCAACCACGCCTTCGGCGCGAGCCGCTGCATGAGCGTGGTGACCGGGACGACCAGCGCGCCGCGACGCAGGCTGGGCAGGGCATACAGCGTCGCCAGCCGCCGCGACACGATGTCCTCGTGCGGCGAGAACACGTCGTAGGGCAGGGTCTCCCAGTCCGGCAGCGGCAGTACCTCGCGCGTCGTGAAGCAGCGCAGTTCCTGCTCCAGCTGCAACGCGCCGCGCATGTCCGGCGTCACCACCACGACCAGACCCTTGTGGCGCTCGACCAGGCGCGCGATCGCGAGACTGCGGGCGGCACCGTAGAGCCGGCCCCAGGACTGGTGGGGGCGTTCGCGTGTCGGCAGCGGCGGTTCGAGCGGACTCAGATAGCGCGGGGATTCCATCCGGTTTGAAAGGGGTGCTGGCGGTTCGGGGTTGGCATTATCCCGGAAACCTCGGCCGGGTGCGACCGCATGATTTGTTCAGCGGCGCGGTTCCGGCGGGATGGTGGCCGGATCGCCGAAGCGGCGCAGTGCCTCGAAGTCGGCATCGTCGACCGTGTCCATGCCGTGGGCGATGACCTTGCCCCAGGTCGAGTAGACCGAGGCGGGCGTGTCCAGCAGGATGCGGCGGATCAACGCAATGCGCTCTTCGCCCAGGGTCGCGCGATTGGCGGCCAGTCCGGTGGCCGGCACCGGGTCCGACCAGGCCAGTACCGTGATGCCGAGCGGGGCAAAGCGTGTTGCGTACTCGTCCTTCACGCCGCCGACGTCCACCTCGCCGGCGACCACTGCCAGCGCAACGTTCTCGTGCGATCCGAGATAGCGGTGGTCGGTGTCTTCGAGGCCGATGCCGGCCTGTTTGCGCAGGATGGCGTGGGTACCGAGATAGCCGCAGGTGGACAGCCGTTGAGTCAGTCCGACGCGTTTGCCGCGCAGACGCGCCAGATCGATGTCGTCGCCGGCGAAGGCGATCAGCGCACAACGGTATTCCACCCGCCCGTCAGGTTCGCGGAAGCGCAGCAGCGGTTCGGTGTCCGGGTGACGCTGCCGCAGCGTCACATAGGGCAGCGGGCCGACGAACGCGATGTCGATCAAGCCGTTGGCAAAGGCATCCAGGATGTCGTCGTAACGATCGAAATAGACCAGCGACACGGGCTGTCCGAGGCGGCGCTGCAGGTGTTCCACCAGCGGGTTGAAGGCGCGCACCGTGGCCTCGCGGTTTTCCATCGGCAGCGGCGCGAAGCGTATCGGTTCCACGGCCGATGAGGTACCGGAGCATGCCGCGAGCAGCAGTCCGGTCGACAGCAGGATGCGCAGCCAGGGCATTGGGGTCACTCCTCAATGGGCTTGATGGGCCGACCGCCGTCGGCGGCGCCAGGATGGCTCGGGTTCAGCCCTTCCCGTGCGGGGTCGAACAGATGGTAGCGGTTGCGCCCGGCCCGCTTCGCTTCGTACATGGCCTGGTCTCCATGTCGCAGCAGGGTGTCGGGGTCGGCATCGTCGCCCGGGAACAGGGTGACGCCGATGCTGACCGACACCCGCAAGGCGCCGTTCGCATGCGGTACAGGGGTTTCGACCACCTGCAACATGCGCCGCAGGACACGTTCGCAATCGGCAAAATCCTCCAGGTCGACCAGCACTGCCACGAACTCGTCGCCGCCCAGGCGGGCGAGGGTGTCGCCCTCGCGCAGGCACTCCTTCAGGCGGCGCGCGATCTCTACCAGCAGATCGTCGCCGGTGGCGTGGCCATGCGTGTCGTTGATCTCCTTGAAGCCGTCCAGGTCGAGATAGCACAGCGCCATCGAGCTGCCACGCCTGCGGGCGTGGGCGACCGCCTGGTGCAGGCGGTCGCCCAGCAGCGAGCGGTTGGGGATGCCGGTGAGGGGATCGTAGTGCGCGATACGCTCCAGCCGTTGTTCGTATTCACGGC
The DNA here is from genome assembly GCA_028695255.1 of Chromatiales bacterium. Classification (GTDB taxonomy): domain Bacteria; phylum Pseudomonadota; class Gammaproteobacteria; order Ectothiorhodospirales; family Ectothiorhodospiraceae; genus JAQVJI01. The sequence continues at coordinate 13,460 of JAQVJI010000018.1, forward strand.
GTTCGGTGATGTCGATGAAGGTCATCAGCGTCTCGTCGCCGATCGGCGTGCCGGAGATCAGCATGCTGCATTCGCAGCCGTCGCGGCATCTCACGCGCTGCTCGATGGGTTCGATGTCGGACGAGGTCGCGCGGGCTCGTTGCAGGGCGGTGTTCCAGGCCAACACCGCCTCCTGCCGGCGCTCCGGATCGGGGCAGGCGAATTGCCACCATTCGGCCAGGGTGCGGACGTCGAGCGGCGCGTACCGGAACAGCCGATCGAAGCGCGTATTCGCATCCTTGATGATGCCGTCCCCGCTCACCAGGCAGAGCGGCATCGGTGCGGTGTCGAACAGATGCCGGAAGCGCTGTTCGCTTTCGCGCAGCAGACGGCCGCGTCGCAGGGTCAGCCAGATGGCGAGCGCCAGCAGCAGGATCAGCAGCAGGGCGAGCGCGTCCTGTCGCAGCATTGCGGCATGGAGATCGGTGATCGCCGTTGCCTCGCTGTATCCGACGACGTAGGCGGACTGCCGCCCCTCGACGTCCGGGATGGCGACGAAGGCGGCGACATGGCCGCGCCCTTGGTGCAGCAGCGGCAGTGCGAAGGTTTCGCCGGCGGCCATGCGCGATTGGACTTCCTCGTTCTGGCGCAGCAACGGGTCCAATGCGCGGGCCGTCGGGGAAGCGATGAAGTCGCGCGTCACGCGGGAAATGGTCGGGTGCTCGGTCAGGTAGTCCGGATGCACGTTGGTATCGGCGTATTTCTCGCGCTGGGTGGCGTCGATCGATGCCTCGATGCCCGGCCGGTGCAACAGGAACGCGTATTCGCCCTCGGGAAGCAGACGCATGATGTTCTCGTGTATGCGTTCGAAGGATATCGACAGCTCGACGCTGCCCAGATGGCGACCGTCCTACTCGATCGGAAACACGTAGCGGAAACCGGACAGGGTCCGGCCCGTCTCCAGGCCGCGGACGAGGTGCCGTTCGGCGTTGGCGATGCGTACCGATGGGCGGATGTCGAACAGCAGGTCGTCGACGAGTTCCGGCCGGTGGAATCGCAGCAGGGAGCGGCCGTCGGGCAGATGAAAATGGAGTTGCCTGAGCCCGGCCCGACGCATGTCTTCGTAGTCCGGTCGCAACAGTCGGTACAGTTGCCCGCGCAGGCGCGGCAGGTCGGCGGCGGTGGTGGTGCGGGCCCGATCCAGCAGGGCAAGGACCTCCGGGCGGTGGATCTGGAGCCGGAAACGCGTCGCGACGTCGAGTTCGTAGGTCTCGATACTGGCCAGGTAGGCGACCTTCAGCGCCTTCAGGTATTGGCCGGCAACCAGACGCGTCTCGCTTTGGTATTGCGTGTGCAGCGACAGTCCGGCGAGCAGGATCGTCATTGCGAGCAGCGCCACGAATGTCAGGGTGGCGCGCATGGCTGGCGTCAACTTCCGTTGTCCGCCGTAGCGGTCAGGACGTCCAGGCCCGCGGCACCGAGCATGGCGGTGAGGCGGATCAGCGGCAGGCCCATCAGCGCCGTGGGATCGCTGCCTTCGAGAGCCTCGAACAGGGCGATGCCGAGTCGTTCGGAGCGGAAGCTGCCGGCGCAGTTGTAGGGCTGGTCGTGGCGCAGGTAGCCGTCGATCTGCGCCTCGCTGAGGTGGCGGAAGCGCACCGGGAACAGCACTTCATCCAGTTGCACGTGTCCGTTCGCAGTGTCGAGCAGACACAGGCCGATGTGGAACATGACGCGCCGGCCGGAGCAGGCGCGCAATTGTTCGATCGCGCGTTCATGCGAGCCGGGTTTGCCGAGTATGGTCTCGCCCAGTGCGGCACATTGATCCGAACCGATGATGAGCGCATCGGGGAAGCGGTCGGCGACGGCGCGGGCCTTGGCCTCGGCCAGCCGCCGTACCATCGCGGAGGGCGATTCGCCGGGCAGGCGGGTCTCGTCGACGTCGGGCGCGACGCACTCGAACGGCAGGCCGAAGCGCGTGACGAGTTCGCGCCGGAACGGCGAGGTGGAGGCGAGGACGAGACGACGGCTCACGCGGCTTCGGTCCTCAGGCGATTTCGATCAGGGTCTCGTCCGGATTGACGCTGTCGCCCTTGGCGACGAATACCGCCTTGACGGTTCCGGACACCGGGGCCTGGATCTCGGTTTCCATTTTCATCGCTTCGAGCACCACCAGGGGATCGCCGGCCTTGACCTCGGTGCCTTCCTGCACCAGCACGTCGACGATGGTGCCGGGCATGGAGGTGGAGACATGGCCCGGCTTGGTCGCGCGCGGACGCTGACTGCCGGTCTTGCCGCCGCGTGCCGCGCTGCCGCCGCCCGGTATGAGTTCGTCGAGAGTCTCGATGATGATCTCTTCCGGCATGCCGTCGACCGTGACGTAGAACGGCCGCATGTCGTCGCGCTTGTGGCCGGTGCCGGTGACCTTGATGTGGTAGGTCTCGCCGTGCAGCGTGGCCTTGAAGTCGACCGGCGCGGCCTGTTCCTCACCGTTGCCGCCGGTGGCACGCGCCGGCTCCAACGGCTCGGGCATCAGCTTGCCGTCGCGGCGCTGTTCGAGGAATTCGCGGCCGACCTCGGGGAACATGGCGTAGATCAGCACGTCCTCCTCGGTCTGCGCCAGGCCGCCGGCCTGCTCGCGCAGGTTCTCCAGTTCGTCGTCCAGCAGGTCGGCCGGACGGCAATCGATGACGTCGGCGTTGCCGATCGCCTTCTGGCGCACGACGGCATTGATGTGGCCCGGCGCACGGCCGTAGCGGCCCTGGAGATACAGCTTCACCTCGTTGGTGATGGTCTTGTAGCGCTCACCGGTCAGCACGTTCATGACCGCCTGCGTGCCGACGATCTGTGAGGTCGGCGTCACGAGCGGCGGATAGCCGAGGTCCTCGCGCACGCGCGGGATCTCGGACAGCACGTCGTTGAGCCGGTCGATCGCACCCTGCGAGCGCAGCTGGTTGACCATGTTGGAGATCATGCCGCCCGGCACCTGGTTGACGTGCACGCGGGTGTCGAGGTCGGTGAACTCGCTCTCGAACTGGTGATATTTCTTGCGCACCTCGCGGAAATAGAATCCGATCTCCTGCAACAGCGCGAGATCGAGGCCGGTGTCGTATTCGGTGCCATGGAACGCCGCCACCATGCTCTCGGTCGGCGCATGACTGGCGCCGCCGGCGAACGACGAAATGGCGGTGTTGATGCAGACGGCGCCGTTTTCGACCGCCTTCAGGTGGCACATCTCCGACAGTCCGGAGGTGGCGTGCGAATGCAGATGGAGCGGCAGCGAGACGGCGCCGGTCAGGCCCTTCACCAGTTCGGCCGTGACGTGCGGGGTGAGCAGGCCGGCCATGTCCTTGATGGCAAGGCTGTCGCAGCCCATGTCGGCCAGTTCGCGCGCCATCGCGACGAACTGATCCAGCGTGTGCACCGGGCTCACGGTGTAGCAGATGGTTCCCTGCGCGTGCTTGCCGGCCTTCTTCACCGCGTCGACCGCGGTGCGCAGGTTGCGGGTGTCGTTCATCGCATCGAAGATGCGGAACACGTCCATGCCGTTGTCGGCCGAACGCTGCACGAAGGCGCGCACCACGTCGTCGGCATAGTGCCGGTAACCCAGCAGGTTCTGGCCGCGCAGCAGCATCTGCAATGGCGTGTTGGGCAATGCCTCGCGCAGCTTGCGCAGGCGTTCCCACGGATCTTCCTTGAGAAAGCGCAGGCAGGCGTCGAAGGTGGCGCCGCCCCAGACCTCCAGCGACCAGAAGCCGATGCGGTCGAGCTTGCCGCAGATCGGCAGCATGTCCTCGGTGCGCATGCGCGTGGCGATCAGGCACTGATGGGCGTCGCGCAGAATGGTGTCGGTGATGTGGACCTTGGGCATGCGGAGGGCCTCGTGTTACAGACCGCGATGGGCGGCGATCGCGGCAGCGATCACCGCGACGATTTCGCGGGTGGGACGACGGACGGAGTACTCGGTCAGTTCCGGGTGCGATTCGACGAAACTGGTGTCGAAGCGGCCACGGCGGAAATCCTCGTTCTTGAGGATTTCCAGGTGGTACGGGATGGTGGTCTTGACGCCGTAGACGCCGATGTCGCGCAGCGCACGGCTGGCGCGGTTGAGCAGCGATTCCCAGTCCAGCGCCCAGATGATGAGTTTGGCGCACATCGAGTCGTAGTGCGGCGGAATCTGGTAGCCGGTATAGATCGCGCCGTCGGTGCGCACACCGGGACCGCCGGGTGCGAAATAGCGGGTGATGCGGCCGAAACTCGGCAGGAAGTCGTTCTTCGGGTCCTCGGCGTTGATGCGGAACTCCATCGCGAAGCCGCGCCGGGTGATGTCTTCCTGCCGGTACTTGAGCGGCAGGCCGGAGGCGATGCGGATCTGTTCCTGCACGACGTCCACGCCGGTGATCATCTCGGTGATCGGGTGCTCGACCTGGAGGCGGGTGTTCATCTCCATGAAATAGAAGCTGTCGTCCGTATCCATCAGAAACTCGACCGTACCCGCATTCTCATAGCCGACCGCGGTGGCGGCACGTACGGCCAGCTCGCCGATCCGGTTGCGTTGCTCATCGTTGAGCTGCGGCGAGGGGGCGATTTCCACCAGCTTCTGATGGCGGCGCTGGATCGAACAGTCGCGTTCGAACAGATGAATGGCATGGCCGTGGCTGTCGGCGATCACCTGCACCTCGATGTGGCGCGGGTTGACGACGGCCTTTTCCATGAATATCTGCGCGTTGCCGAAGGCCTTGGTCGCCTCGGACAGCACGCGGTCGTAGTTGCGGCTCAGCGCCTGGGGGTCGTCGCAGCGTCGGATGCCGCGGCCGCCGCCGCCGGTGGTGGCCTTGAGCATGATCGGGTAGCCGATCTGCTCGGCCAGGGCCAGCGCCTCGTCGACCGTCTCCAGATTGCCTTCGCTGCCGGGCACGACCGGCACGCCGGCCTCGATCATGGCCCGCCGCGCCTCCACCTTGTCGCCCATGCGGCGGATGACCTCGGCCGAAGGGCCGATGAAGCGGATGCCGCGGCGCTGGCATTGCAGCGCCAGTTGCGGGTTCTCGGACAGGAAACCATAGCCGGGATGGATGGCGTCGCAGCCGGCGGCGCGGGCGATGTTGACCATGCGGTGCACGTTGAGATAGCCGGCCAGCGAGTCCGGGCCGATGTAATAGGCCTCGTCGGCCTTCTTGACGTGCAGGCCATGGCGGTCGGCGTCGGTATACACGGCCACCGACGTGATGCCCATCTCGGCACAGGCCCGGATGATGCGCACGGCGATCTCGCCGCGATTGGCGATGAGGATTTTCTGGATCACGGGTGGGCTTTCTTGAGAGTTGTGCCGGTCGCTCGGGTTCCGGAACGGTCGCGGCCCGGAAAGCCGGACTGTGACCATGGCAAAAGGACTGGCAGTATGAGAGAAAGCTCTCGTTCATTTCAAGCGCGGGACATCCGTCCGCGCGCTGCATCTCTTTGACAAAAAACCGATTCTCACGGTAGACTTCGCCGCTTATGTCCGGTCGATCGTCCGATCAGGTGGATCCGTTTCGCCTGGCCAGTCAGGGGCGTGGCCTGACGCTGCATCTGCCGTTATCGGCGTTGCCGAGGCTCGGCGAGGTGCTGCTGTCGACGCAGGGCGAGGTCGTCGCCCGGCTGGATTTCCGGCGTGACGAGGCGGGTCACTGCGTCCTGGACGGGAATCTGGCGGCACGGGTGTCGTTACGCTGCCAGCGTTGTCTGGAGTCGATGATGCATGAGGTGAGTCACGACTTTACCACGATCATCGTTGCGACCGACGCCGAGGCGGCGAGACTTCAGCAGGATTACGACGTCCACGTCATCGAGAACGAGGATGGGCGTCTGGATCTGCCCGCCTTCATCGAGGACGAGCTGCTGTTGTCACTGCCCATCGTGCCGTTGCACGAAGGAGAGGCGGCCTGCGGCACGCCGGCCGGCGCAGTGGGCGGTGGCCCGGCCGTTGAGGTCGCGGCAGGCGACTCCGGATCGGCCGTGAAACGGCCCAATCCCTTCGCCGCGCTGGCAGCATTGAAGAAGGACGGAAATACGCATTGAAGGAAATGGGTTCCATTTCCTGAACGAGTTTTCAACGCATCATCTGGAGAGCATATCCATGGCTGTACAACAAGGCCGCACCACTCCTTCCAAGCGCGGCATGCGCCGCTCGCACGACGCCCTCAAGCCGTCCGCGCTGTCCATCGAGCCGACCACCGGCGAGGTGCACCGTCGTCATCACATCAGCCCCGACGGCTACTACCGCGGTCGCCAGGTGCTGCGGGGCAAGGAACGTACCGAAGACTGAGGCAACGGCCGCCGGTCGGTTTGGGGATTTTTTCCCCGGCCGGCTTGGCCCGGAGCCAGATGTCCGTAGCGGTGACGCCCCGTGCCGGGGCGTCACCGCTTTACAATAGATCCTATTCAGGCCGGATTTTCGCGCCGGCCTGCTTGCACCGGGGGAGCGGATCGGGCGCTGATGAACGAGCATTTCACCATTGCCCTGGATGCGATGGGTGGCGACCACGGTGCCGAGGTCGTCGTGCCTGCCGCGGTCAAGGCCCTCGATCGTTATCCGGATGTGCATCTCATACTGGTCGGTGACGAAGCGACCATTCGCGAATACTTGCAGGCCCACAAGACGCGCGCCGACGATTCAAGGCTGCGCATACGCCATGCCACCCAGGTCGTCGGCATGGACGAACCGCCGGCACAGGCCCTGCGCAGCAAGAAAGACTCCTCGATGCGCGTGGCCATCAATCTGGTCAAGGATGGCACTGCGCATGCCTGCGTGAGCGCCGGCAACACCGGTGCCCTGATGGCCACCGCGCGCTACGTGCTGAAGACGCTGCCCGGCATCGACCGGCCGGCCATCGCCACTTCCATCCCGTCGATCCGCGGCCATACCCTGGTGCTGGACCTGGGTGCGAACGTCGATTGCACGGCCGAACACCTGTACCAGTTCGCCCTCATGGGTTCGATCCTCGCCAGCGCGGTGGACGCCAATCCGAATCCACGCGTCGGCCTGCTCAATGTCGGGGAAGAGGACATCAAGGGCAACGATCAGGTGAAGGAGGCCGCGCGCATGATGGAATCCGGCGTCCTGAACTACATCGGTTTCGTCGAGGGCGACGACATCTTCTGCGGTGACGTCGACGTGGTGGTGTGCGACGGATTCGTCGGCAACGTCGCGCTCAAGACCAGTGAGGGCGTCGCACGCATGGTCTCGCATTTCGTGCGTGCCGAGTTCAAGCGCAACCTGCTGACGCGCCTGGCCGGGTTGTGCGCGCTGCCGGTGCTCAATGCCTTCCGCAAGCGCATCGATCCGCGGCTCTACAACGGCGCCAGCCTGCTCGGGTTGCAGGGCATCGTCATCAAGAGCCATGGCGGCGTCGACGCCTTTGCCTTCGAGAACGCCATCCGCATCGCGCGGCTGGAGGCGGAGAAGGGCGTACCGCAGCGCATCGACAAACAGCTCGAACGCGTGCTTTCGGAAAGGAAGGTGGGCTGAATGCATGCGCGCATCACCGGCACGGGAGGCTATCTCCCCGCCAAAGTGCTGACCAACGCCGATCTCGAACGCATGGTCGACACCACCGATGAGTGGATCACCGAGCGTACCGGCATCCGCAAGCGCCACGTCGCCGAAGACGGCGAGACGACCTGCGACCTCGCCGAACAGGCGGCACGCCGCGCCCTCGAAATGGCCGGCCGCAGTCCCAGGGACGTCGATCTCATCATCGTCGCCACCACCACGCCCGATCGCGTGTTCCCGAGCACCGCCTGCCAGTTGCAGCGTCGGCTCGACGTGCACGGCTGCCCGGCCTTCGACATCCAGGCCGTGTGCACGGGTTTCGTGTACGCGCTCGACGTGGCCAACCGCTTCGTGCAGACCGGCGCCGCGCGCTGCGCGCTGGTGGTCGGCGCGGAAACCCTGTCGCGCATCCTCGACTGGAGCGACCGCACCACCTGCGTGCTGTTCGGCGACGGCGCCGGCGCGGTGGTGTTGGAGGCGAGCGAGGAGCCCGGCCTCCTGTCCACGCATCTGCATGCCGACGGCAGTTTCGAGAACCTGCTGATGGTGCCCTATGGCGTTTCGCAGGGCTACGACAAGGTGCTGGCGGGCGAGGCCTTCATTCAGATGAAGGGCAATGAGGTGTTCAAGGTGGCCGTCAACACGCTCGGCCGCATCGTCGACGAGACGCTCGAACACAACAAGATGGACAAGGCCGAAATCGACTGGCTGATTCCGCACCAGGCCAACATCCGCATCATCTCCGCCACCGCGCGCAAGCTGCGCATGCCGATGGAACGCGTGGTCGTCACCGTCGACGAGCACGGCAACACCTCCGCCGCCTCGATCCCGCTGGCGCTCGACGTCGCCGTGCGCGACGGCCGCGTGCGCAAGGGCGACATGCTCATGATGGAGGCCTTCGGCGGCGGCTTCACCTGGGGTTCGGCGCTGTTGCGCTTCTGATCTCCCCCGACGATGGGCCGCGAGATCGAACGCAAGTTTCTGGTCGTTTCCGATACCTGGCGACCGCAGGTTTCACGTTCCATTCCGATGCGCCAGGGTTATCTTTGTGGCGACGCGCACAGCTCCGTGCGGGTGCGCATCGCGGGTGACGAGGCGCACCTCAACATCAAGAGCGCGACGCTCGGCATCGAACGTCTCGAATTCGAATATCCCATTCCGCTCGACGATGCGCGGCACATGCTGGACGCGCTGGCCCGCGGGGCATTGATCGAAAAGACCCGCCATCACGTTCGCCACGGCGATCACCTGTGGGAGATCGACGTGTTCGAGGGCGACAACGCGGGGCTGGTGGTGGCCGAGATCGAACTCGAGCACGAGGACGAACCCTTCGCACGTCCCGACTGGCTCGGCGACGAGGTCTCCCACGATCCCCGCTACTACAACAACTGTCTGGCGCGGCATCCGTTCAGGGACTGGTGAGCCGCACGGAGTTTCCACCGGCCCGGGACCCTGCTAGGCTATGCCGGCAGATGATATCTGCATGCTTTTAAAAGGATTTTTATGATACCCCTCACAACTTGGCGGGCTGGCTCATGATTCGTGTGCTGTTGGTCGACGACCACGATCTGGTACGCATGGGCGTGCGCCGTCTGCTGGAAGATCGTTCGGGGCAGGCCGGGATCGAGGTGATCGCGGAAGCCGCCAGTGGCGAGCAGGCGATCGAGGCCGCGCGTGAGCACCGGCCCGACGTCGTGCTGATGGATGTCGACATGCCGGGCATGGGCGGGGTCGAGGCGACGCGGCGTCTGCGCGCGCACTGGCCCGCCATGAAGGTCCTGATTCTTACCGTCCACGATGACGGTCCGTTCCCGCGCTGGCTGCTGGAGGCGGGCGCCTCCGGCTATCTCACCAAGGGCTGCCATGCCGACGAGATGGCGCTGGCGATCCGTCGCGTGATGGAGGGCCAGCGTTATCTGAGCCCTGAAATCGCCCAGACGCTCGCGCTCTCCTTGCTGGAGAAGGACGAATCCTCGCCGCTCGACCGGCTGTCTCAGCGCGAACACCAGATTCTGGTCATGCTCACGCAGGGGCAATCCATTCAGGCGATCTCGGATGCCCTGTGCCTCAGCCCCAAGACGATCAGTACCTACAAGGCGCGCATGCAGGAAAAGCTCGGCGTCGACGGCGATGCCGAACTGTTCCGGCTGGCGGTGAAACTGGGATTGATCCGGGTCGATCCGGAACCGGGTTGAGATTGCAGGAGGTTTGGCCTCTCAGGGGCGATATTCGGCCCAGGTACGCGGGCTCTCGCTGACGCGCACCGTCACCACCTGCGGCCACAGCGCCTTGGCGCGCAGATAGAGCTGACAGGCGATGTTCTCCGCTGTCGTCGGTCCTTCCATGACGTCGTTCAGATGACGATGGTCGAATTCCTCGTCGATGATGCGCTTGAAGGCATCGAGATCGCCGTAGTCGACGACGAAGCCGTGCCGGTCCAGTTCCTGTGCCGCCAGCACCAGTTCGACCACATAGTTGTGGCCATGCAGGCGCCCGCACTTGTGCCCCTCCGGCAGGCCTTCGAGGATGTGACTGGCACTGAAGTGAAACTGTTTGGCTATCGTGAACATGGCTGACCGCCCGGCATACCGCATATGAACGTCGCGGCTGCTCCGACTCTTGAATCGATACGGAAACGAAAAGGCCCGCTGACAGCGGGCCTTTTCGTTGTTCTTGTTTGGCTCCCCGGGACGGGCTCGAACCGCCGACCTAGTGATTAACAG
>JAQVJI010000019.1 GCA_028695255.1 Chromatiales bacterium
ACCGGCGCCTCGGGCGAGATGCGCGCGGTGTCGCCGCTCCAGTAGCGGTCGAGCATCAGGTCGCCGACCACCAGCACGGTGGCGGCATCGAAGCGCGGCAGTTGCATCAAAGACCTCCGGGTCGTGGTCCCCACACCTCGCCGGGGCGCGGCTTGGGTGCGTGTTTGAAATGAAGCTTGTATGCCATACCGAGCGCGCTGTCGCCGTAGGAGACGGCCTTGCGTGGCAGCGCCAGCGCGTCCCAGCCGATCTGCGCGGTGGCGCGCACGCAGGTGGTGCCGCTGGCGTAGCCGGCCGCGCGCGCGAGTTCAACGATCGCGCGGTCGTGACGGCCGAAGGGATAGCAGAAATGCCGCACGGGCGCGCCGAGCACGTCCTCCAGCATGGCCTTGCTGTCCTCGATCTCCTGCCGCGCGGCGACGTGGTCGATCTCGGTCAGCTTCGCGTGCGTGACGCTGTGCGAACCGAAGTCGACGCCTGCGCGATGCAGTTCGCGGATGCGCTCCGGCCCCATCAGCGGCGGCGTGTCGCGCCCGTCGGCGGCGAACCAGTGCGAGGGCTGGCCGAGCATGCCGGCGATCAGGTACACGGTGGCGGGAAAGCCGTGGCGTTCGAGCACCGGCCAGGCGTGGGTGTAGAAGTTCTCGTAGCCGTCGTCGAAGGTGATGACCACCGCGCGCGGCGGCAGCGGCCGCCGGCCCGCGAGCGCATCGAGCGCGTCGTCCAGGCGCAGCACGCTGTAGCCGAAGCGGTGCAGCCAGGCCATCTGCGCGGCGAAGCGCCGCACGTCGCAATAGGTCGAGCGGTGCTCGCGCATCGGCGCGAATGCGCCGACCTGGTGGTACATCAGGATGGAAAGGCCGTGGGTCACGCTTCGGAGGCTGCGGTAGGATTGCACCAATGGTATCGGGACGTATGATCCCGGAAAGTCCATCAGGAGACGTGCCCTCGCTTGATCCTTGAATCCACAAAACATTTTCCTCAGTCGGCAATACGGCTCGGTATTGCGCTCCTTCTGAAAATGTTTTGTGAATCCAAATCTCGGCGCGATCATCACGCCTCCTGATGGACTTTCCGGGATGATACCCGCATTGGCCGGCGCACCGGATGCCGACGGCCGAAAATTCGACACCGATCTGCCGACCCCTTGCGGGCCGAACGCCTGGAAGCCGTGTGCCACCCCGTAGCCAGAAGAACCATCCCGTGACTGAAGCGACGTGCGAGCGGAGGCCCGCATGAACGTCTGGCGATCCATCGCGCCCGGCGAACGGCCGTGGCATGCCCGGCCGGTGGCCGAGGTGATGGCGGCCTTCGAGGTGGATGCCTTCGGACTCGCGCCGCAGGAGAGCGCGCGCCGGCTGGCCCTGCACGGTCCGAACGCGCTGCCGCCGCCGCAGGTGCGCAGTGCCTGGCGGCGTTTTCTCGCACAGTTCGAGAACGTTCTGATTTATGTGCTGCTGGTCGCCGCGCTGACCACCGCCGTGCTGGCGAAGTGGGTCGACACCGGCGTGATCCTCGGCGTGGTGCTGATCAATGCCATCGTCGGCTTCATCCAGGAAGGGCGCGCCGAGACCGCGCTGGCGGCGATCCGCGGCAGCCTGCCGCGGCGGACCACGGTGCTGCGCGCGGGCGAGCGCCACGAGATCGCGGCCGACGCGGTGGCGCCCGGCGATCTGGTGCTGCTCGAACCGGGCGACCGCATCGCGGCCGACCTGCGCCTGATCGAGACGCGCGGTCTGCGCATCGACGAGGCGAGCCTCACCGGCGAGTCGGTGCCGGTCGACAAGGAGACCGCGGCGGTGGCGCCGGATGCGCATCTGGCCGAGCGCTTCGGCATGGCCTACGCGGGCACGCTGGTGACCCAGGGTCGCGGCATCGGGGTGGCGGTCGGCACCGGCCTCGATACCGAACTCAGCCGCATCAGCGCGCTGCTCGAACGGATCGAGACCCTGACTACGCCGCTGCTGCGCCAGATGGACGTGTTTGCGCGCCGGCTTTCGCTCGCGATCGTCGCCGCCGCCGCACTGCTGTTTGCCTACGGCAGTGCGTGGCGCGGCTTCGCCGCCGAGGACATGTTCCTGGCGGTGGTCGGTCTGGCGGTGGCGGCGATCCCCGAGGGTCTGCCGGCGGTGCTGACCATCGTGCTGGCGATCGGCGTCCAGCGCATGGCCCGGCGCAATGCCATCGTGCGCCATCTGCCGGCAGTCGAGGCCCTCGGTGCGGTGACCGTGATCTGTTCCGACAAGACCGGCACCCTCACGCGCAACGAGATGATGGTGCGCCATCTGGTGACCGCCGCCGGCCGCATCCGCGTCAGCGGCTCGGGCTATGCGCCGGTGGGTGGTTTCAGCCTCGACGGCCGCGAACTGCTGCTGGACGATCTGCCGGACGTCGAGGAACTGGTGCTGGCCGGACTCCTGTGCAACGACGCACGCGTCGTGGAACGGGACGGCGAATGGCAGGTGGAGGGTGATCCGACCGAGGGCGCGCTGCTCGCGCTGGCCGGCAAGGCGGGTCTCGATTTCAGGCAGGATCGCGAACGGCGTCCGCGCCTGGACGCGATCCCGTTCGAGCCGGCGCATCGCTTCATGGCCACGCTGCATCACGATTTCGCGGGCCATCACTTCGTCGTGGTCAAGGGCGCCGTGGAGGCGCTGCTGCCGCGCTGCGCCCTTCAGCGCAGCGACGGCCAGGACCGGCCGCTCGATGCGTCCTATTGGCACGCGCAGGTGGAGGCCATCGCCGCCGACGGCGATCGGGTGCTGGCGCTGGCCTTCGCGACCCTGCCGCCGCCCGCGGCCGAACTGAACTTCGCCGACCTGTCCGAGGGCCTGACGCTGCTCGGACTGGTGGGCATCGCCGATCCGCCGCGCGACGAGGCGCTGGAGGCGGTCCGCCGCTGCCGCGACGCCGGTATTCACGTCAAGATGGTCACCGGCGACCACGTCGTCACCGCCGCCGCCATCGCACGTCAGCTCGGCCTCGAAGCGGGACGGGCGATCAACTGTGCCGAACTGGACGCGCTCGACCCGCCGGCATTGCGGCGTGCGGCGGCGGCGACCGTCGTGTTCGCCCGCGCGGCGCCCGAACACAAGCTGCGCCTGGTCGAGGCCCTGCAAGCGGACGGCGAGGTGGTGGCGATGACCGGCGACGGCGTCAACGACGCGCCCGCGCTCAAGCGCGCCGACGTCGGGGTGGCGATGGGGCGCAAGGGCACGGAGGTCGCGCGCGAGGCGGCCGAGATGGTGCTGGCCGACGACGACTTCGCCACCATCGCGCATGCGGTGGAGGAAGGCCGCACCATCTATGACAACCTCAAGAAATCGATCCTGTTCATCCTGCCGACCAACGGCGCCGAGGCGAGCGTCATCGCGGTCGCCATCCTGTTCGGCATCACGCTGCCGATCACGCCGGTGCAGATCCTGTGGGTCAACATGATCACCGCCGTGACGCTCGCGCTCGCGCTCGCCTTCGAACCGGCCGAGGGCGACCTGATGCGCCGGCCGCCGCGGCGTCCCGACGAACCGCTGCTGAGCCGTCATCTGGTGTGGCGCGTGGTGCTGGTCAGCGGCCTGCTGACGCTCGGCGTGATGGGGCTGTTCCTGTGGCAGCTCGCGCAGGGGGCGTCGCTGGAGATTGCGCGCACGGTGGCGGTCAATGCGCTGGTGATGGGCGAGATCTTCTATCTGTTCAACACGCGCTTCCTGCGCCGTTCGGTGTTGCAGGGCGGTCTGCGCGGCAACCGGGCGATCTGGATCAGCATCGCGCTGCTGATCGCGGCGCAGCTCGCCTTCACCTATCTGCCGCCGTTCCAGTTGCTGTTCGCCACCGCGCCCATCGCGCTCGACGGCTGGCTGCTGAGTGCCCTGGTCGGCTTCGTTCTGCTGCTGTTGGTCGAACTGGAAAAGTGGCTGTTGAACCGCTGGTGGCCGAACGACCGGAAGTCACGCGCTCCGTAGTCACACGCCAAGCAGGCGCCCGTAAAGCGCCAGATACTGATCGACGATCGCGTCGCGGCTGAATTCGCGCAGCACGCGTGCGCGTCCGCACGCCGCCATCGCCTGCGCTGCGGCGGGATCGGCGAGCGCATGCCGAATGGCGTCGGCGAGCGCGGGCGCGTCGGCACAGGGCACCATCAGCGCGTCCTCGTCCGCATGCACGATCTCGCGCGCGCCGCGGAAGGCGGCCGTCACCAGCGGTTTGTCGTGCACCCAGGCCTCAAGAATCACGTTGCCGAGGGTCTCGTTTTCGAGCGAGGGGAACACCACCAGATCGGCCATCTCGAAATACGGCGCCGGGTCGGTGCGCCAGCCGGTCCAGGCGATGCGCGGCGCGATGCCGAGCGTTGCCGCCTGTGCCTCGAGCGCCGGACGCAGCAGGCCGTCGCCGACCATCACCAGCCACAATGGCCTGCCGCCGATCTCGCGCGGCAGGCGCGCGAAGGCGTCGAGCAGATGGCACTGGCCCTTCACCTCGACGAAGCGGCCGGCAGTCATGAGCAGGAGCGCATCGTCGGGGATGCCGAGTTCGCGCCGCGCCGCCGTGACCGTGGCCGGTGTCACCGCCGGCGGCGGATCGATGAAGTTGTAGATGTGGAACACGCGTTCGGCCGGCAGCCCGCCCTGCACCATGTAGTCGCAAAGCCCTTTTGTATTGCCGATCCAGGCATGGGCATGGCGATAGCCGTCGAGCTTGTAGTAGCCACCGAGGCGCGCGACGTGCACCGGCCGCCGGCCGGACGGCAGGCGCGTCAGGCGCGTCGCGCGTCCCATGTAGGTCTGCGCCAGGTCGGGTCGCAGGCGTTTCAGCAGGCGCGACAGCGCGAGTTTCGACAGCGGGTCCCACACCGTCTTCATCGGCGATTCGTGCAAGGGCACGCCGGCCGGCGTCTGGCCCACGACTTCGCTGCCCTGTCGCGCCACCAGCGCGAGCGGCGCGCCGCGCTCGGCCAATGCCGAAACGAGGCGCAACGCGAAGCGCTCGGCGCCGCCGAGGCTCTTGCTGCCGACGATGTGCAGGGTGAAGGGCATGGTACTCGTGTCCTGAATCTCCGATTCAGGGCGCTAGTCTAGCCGTTCCATCCCGACGTCGGTTGCCGGCAGTAGGGCGTGCCGGCAGATCGGACTGTCGACGGCCGGTCCGTGCGGCAGACGCAGCAGGGCTACTTCCATGTCCTGCCGTTCACCGTCGAGCAACAGCAGATAGCTCGGATCGAAGCCGCTCGGGACGTTACCGAGCACATCGCCGGTAATCCGGGCCAGCCGCCCCGGCACGACGGCGCCGGCAACGGCATTCCACACCAGCAGGGTCTCGTCCAGCGGCGCGCAGGGCGTCGAACCATAGTTCGCATCCGCGCCGAGCGCGCGGCTGCCGGGGAAGGCGGCCAGCAGATTGCCGGCCAGCCAGGTGCCCTGGGTCATGATCAGGCCGCCGTCGAAACCGTTGGCCGTGGCGAGCCGTGCCAGTTCGGCGAACGCCGGTCGTGGTGGTGGCCGGATGCCCGGCAGGTTCAGCGTCCCCTCGCGCACCAGCAGCGTGAGCGTGACGGCTACCGGCACGAGCAGCGTCAGCGCGGCGAAGGCGCGCAGGCGTCGCGGCGTGCCGGCATCAAGAAAGGCGAAGAACTGGATCGGCAGCACGAACAGCAGCGGGATCATCCAGCGATCCTTGAATTCGGCCGCGTCGGCGAACACCACCATCAGCACCAGCAGGCCGAGGGCGGTCAGCATGAAGCGGCCGAGCGGGAAGCCGGAACCCGGCAGCAGGCCATGGCTCAGGCTGCGGGTCAGGCCGCGCGGCGACAACACGAGCAACGCGAGCCACAGCGGCGACAGGAAGCTCAATACGGCGCGGCCGAGGTCGCCGAGGCCGGCCAGTGCGGCGTTGGTCTGCATCATGCCGACGTCGGCGAGCGAAGAGGCCGCGTCTTCGCGGTACTCCAGCATCCACAGCAGATGCGGCGACACGATGGCGAGCGCGATGCCGAGCGTGAGCAGGATGCGGCGATCGAACAGACGCCGACGGCCGTTCGGCGTGCTGAGGAAGGCCAGCAGCAGCGCCAGTGCGAAGATGGCGTAGTTGTATTTCGACAGCAGCCCGAGACCGACCGCGAGACCGGCCAGCAGATAGAAGTGCGTCGCGCCCGTCGCATACCAGCGTGCGGCCACCCACAGACTCGCCGAGGCCAGCGTGAACACCAGCACCGAATGCGTGAGGTCGCGATGCATCTCCCAGCCGATCTGCGGGATGAGCAACAGACCGAGCAGCGCGAGCGGCGCCAGACGGCGATCCGGCAGCAGTTCGCGCGCGGCGAAGTAGAAGGCCGCGTGGCCGCTCCAGAGCAGCAGATGCTTGAGCAGGCTGAGGCCGATCACGCCCTCGCCGACCAGCGCGAACACGCCGATCTGCAACCAGGTGTAGAGCGGCGGCTGGCCGGAATAGCCGGCGAGCCACCATTGCGCGTTGACGAGCTGTTCGGCCTCGTCCTTTTCGAGCGGCAAGGCGTGCAGCACGCGCAGCACGAACAGCAGCGCGAACCAGAGCGTCAGTCCTGCCAGTACCCAGTGCGATGGATCGCGTCCGGTGAAGTGCTTCCTGCCCAGTGTCCCGTTGTCGCCGCGCTCCACGCGGTCGGGCAGGTCGGAAATCGTCATGTGCCTTCCAGCAGCACCCGGTAGACGGCGAGATTGCCCTCGACCATCGCGTCGATCGACAACTCGCGTGCGGCGAATGCGTGTCCCGCCTCGCCCATCGCGCGAGCGCGGTCGGGATCGGCGAGCAGCGCGATGACCGCATCCGCGAGCGCGGCAGGATCGCCCGGCGGCACGAGCAGGCCGTTGTCGCCGTCCCGCACCACCTCCGGAATGCCGCCGGCACGGCTGGCGACGATCGGCACGCCGGCCGCCGCCGCCTGCATGAGCGACACGCCGAGTCCTTCCATGTCGGCCGGATGCACGACCAGATCGAGACAGGGCAGGATGCGCGGCAGGTCGTCGCGGAAGCCCGCCAGCCGGACTTGGCCGTCGAACCCGCGTTCGCCGATCTCGCGCGCGAGCGTCTCGCGCAGCGGACCCTGGCCGAACAGCAGCACGCGCGTCCGCGGTTCGCGTTCGAGGATCGCGGGCAGCGCCGCCAGCAGATGCCGATGGCCCTTGCGCGGGATGAGCTGCGCGATCACCGCCAGCACGCGGGCGTTTTCCTCCAGATCGAATGCGTTGCGGAACCAGGCCGCGTCGCAGGCGTGGCGGAAGGCCGCGGCGTCGACCGCGCTGCGCACGCAGACGAGCTTGTGCGTCGGCACGCCCTCGCCGAGCAGCACCTGCCGGATGCCCTCGGAAATCGTGATGACGCGGTGATACAGCCGGTACTTGAGCGCCACCCAGGCGCGCGGCTCCGGGTTGTCGACGCGCCGCGACAGCACCACCGGCAGGCCTTCGAGGCGTGCCGCGATGCCGCCCAGCAGGTCGGCGCCGCGGCGGCTGTGCAGATGCACGACGTCGGGTCGCACGGCGCGCATGAGCCGGCGCAGGCGGCGGATCAGTCCGAGGTCGGTGTCGCCGCCCATGGCGAGCGGCGCGACGCGGTCGGCGACGTCGGTCGCGGCCATGGCGATCGCGCTGCCGGCCGGACAGGCCAGCACGTTGCGCACGCCGCGTGCGCGCAGACCCTCGATCAGGTACAGCACCTGACGCGCGCCGCCGTACAGGTGCTGGCCGGCCTCGACGTGCAGTACGGTGAGCGGACGCGTGCTCATCGCGCGAGCTCCCGCGCGCGGTCGAGCACCTCGTCGACCCCGATCGCGCGCATGCAGTCGAAGCGGCCGTCGCAGGTCGGATGACGGCGGCAGGGCGAACAGTCGAGGCGGTGGTAGATCACGCTCGCGTTCGGACGTCCGGCATGGGTGTACGGGCAGGTCGAGCCGAACAGCGCCACCGTCGGCACGTCGCAGGCCGGGCCCATGTGGCTGAGCCAGGTGTCGACGCCGATCAGCAGCCGCGCCGCGCCGATCATGGTCGCCGCCTGCGGGATGCTGGTGCGGCCCGTGAGGTCGGCGAGTCCGCCCGCGGTTGCGGCCACGATGCGTTCGGCCGCCGCGCGGTCGGCCGGCCCGCCGAGCAGTACCGGCACCAGTCCGAGATCATCGCGCAGACGCGCGGCGAGCACGGCCCAGCGGTCCTCGAACCAGTGCTTCTGCGGCCGGGTGGTGAACGGACACAGCACGACGTGACCGTCGGGTGCGTTCGCGGCGGCCCAATCCCTGGCGAAGGCGATGTCGGCCGGCGCGACGCCGACCCGCATGCGGAATTCGCCGAGGTCGAGGCCGAGCGTCTCGGCCAGAAAACGGTATTCCGAGCCGATCAGCGCCGGGTCGCCGGCGCGCGGCAGCACGCGCGTCATGAACCGCGCGCTGCCCTCGCGCGAGCCGAGCCCGATGCGCTCGCCGGCGCCGGACAGCCGTGCCCAGACGCCGCTCTTCAGCAGGCCCTGGAGGTCGAGCGCGAGATCCGCGTCGATGGCGCGCAGTTCGCGCAGAAAGCCGCGCACGGATCGCGCCAGCGCGATCAGGCGTCCGCTGCGCAGCAGGCGCTTCCATTCGGCCTTCGGCCACACCAGCAGCCGGTCGAGGTCGGGATGGTGTTCGAGCACGCCGCGCGCCTGCGGCTCGACCAGCCAGCTCACGCGCACGCCGGGCCAGGTCCGCTTGAGGGCATCGATCAGCGGCGAGGCCATGACGACGTCGCCGATGGCGGACAGGCGGATGATGAGGACGGAGCGGGGCGGCACGCGCGGGTCGGATTCTGCGGATGTGAGCGGCGGCGCACAGTGTAATGCCTGCCTGCCGCCCGTGCTAAGATTCCGACCGTCGCGACGGGCGAGCCCGCGCGCGGCAAAAGCCCTATCCGCCCTGACCCCACAGGTCCGCTCCGCCCGCCATGCGCCCCGACCGCTCCGACACCCTCGCCAACACCCTGGGTGTCTCGGGTCTGTACCTGTTTGCGCTGAGCGGCGGATTCAGCACCTCCGGCATCTCGATCGGCCTGCTGCTGATGACGGCCGCGCTGCTGCCGCAGTGGCGAACGGTGTGGCAGGCCGGCCGGCAGAATCCATTGTTGTGGGCGGCGCTCGGGCTGATCGTCTATCTGGCTGCGTCGACCTGGTGGGCGGCCGGCACCTTTCCCGAAACCGCCGATCAGCAGCAACGCCAGTTGGGCCGTCTGTTGTCCCTGACCGGTCTGTACGCGCTGCCCGTCGCGTGGTGGATCGGCGGCGATGCCCGGCGTCTGCGGCACGTGCTGGCGCTGGCGCTGGCCGGGCTCGTCATCGGCTACGCGATCAATCTCGACTGGCGCCTGCTGGGCAGCTACTTCGAGGGCGAGCGCGCCTCGGTCTACTTCAGCGCCAATGCCACCGGCCTGTATGCCGCCGCCGGTCTGTACGCGCTGCTGTTCCTGATCCTTTTCCAGTTGCCGCGCCTGACCGGCTCGCGGCGCTGGCTCGCCGGCGCCGCGCTGGCGTTGCTGGGTGCCGCATTCGCGCTGGTCGTGGTCTGGTCGCAGTCGCGTTCGGCCTGGGTGGCGCTGGCGCTGGTGTTTCCGCCGACGCTGCTGTGGCTGTTGCTGCGCGGGCTGCGCGACGCCGTCTGCCGCCGCTCCGTCCTCGTTGCCGCCATCGGCATGCTCGTGCTGACCGGCGCGATCCTGCTGTCGCAGGGCCACATCATCGAGCAGCGCGCGACCGAGGAGCAGGTGACGCTGGATGCGGTCTCGCGCATGGAACTGGACGCGCTGGCGGAGGACAACATCGGGCTGCGCATCGGCTTCTGGCGCGCGGGCCTGGAACGCTTCGCCGAGCGCCCGCTGTTCGGTTGGGGGCCGGGCAGCAGCCGCATGCTGCTCGATCAGAGCGACAACGCGGCCAACCACGGCTTTCCGCATCATCACAACCTGATTCTGGAACTGCTGGTGGCCTCCGGACTCGTCGGCACCGCCGGCTTTCTGCTGGTGTTCCTGCTGTTCGCACGCAGCGCTTGGCGCAGCCGCACCGAGACGGGCGCGGTATGGGTCGTGTTCCTGGCCGGTCTTGCGGCGCTGTACCTGATCGCCTCGCAGTTCAACATCCGGCTCGACACCCAGGGCCGGTTCTACGTCGTCCTGCTCGGCGCGCTGGCCTGCACGCACGGCCTGCGCCGCGGAGCGCGGTCATGAGCGGACACATCGTCCACATCGGCTATCACAAGACCGGCACGACCTGGTTCCAGCGGGTCTGGTATCCGCGCGTGCGCAACCTCTGCTATCTGCACCGCAAGCGGGCGCGCGAGGCCTTTCTGCACGACGGCGCGTTCGGCTGGGACGTGGAGCGCGCGCGGCGGATTCTCGCGCCGATGCAGGAACGCGGCATCATCCTGTGCGAGGAGGATCTGTCGGGCAATATCCACTCCGGCGGCCTGCACGGCTTCCTGTCGCGCGCGGTCGCCGAACGCATCCACGCCACGCTGCCCGACGCGCACATCGTCGCCTTCATCCGCAACCAGCCGGACATGATCGCGTCGGTGTACCGCCAGTACGTGAAGGAGGGCGGCACCCATGGCGTGAACCGCTACCTGCACCCGGAACGCCATCTCAGCGAATCGGGTTTCTCATTCATGAAGACGCCGCTGTTCGACTTCGCGCATTTCGACTATCTGCCGCTGCTCGACCATTACGCCGCGCTGTTCGGCCGCGAGCGCGTGCACGTGTTTCCCTTCGAGGCCTTTCTCGCCGATCCGCCCGCGTTCATGGCGGACTATGCCGCGCGCCTCGGGCTCGACGTCGACACGGCAGGGCTGTCCTACCGCGAGACCAACACCGCCTATCGCGCGCCGGTGATGTATGCCGCGCGCTTCCTGTACCTGTTCTGCCGCGGCGACGTGGGCGACAAGCGCTGGCTGATCGACGTACCCTTGCTGTACAAATATGGCAGCCGGTTGCTGAAAACCATCAACCGCCTGCCCTTCCTCGGCCGGCCGGTACCCACGCAACGGCTGCTCGGCGCGGCCAATCTGCGGGAAATTCAGGAGCGTTATGCCGAATCCAACCGACGGCTCGGGAACGCGTTCGGTCTCGATCTCGAACGCCATGGCTATCCGCTGTAGATGGCGGTTGGCATGACGATCCGTCCCGTACGCAAGACCGCGCCGGTGATCGATACGCCGCGCATCGCGTTGTTCGCGCCCTCGTTCGAGAGCGGCGGCGTCGAGCGCATGCTGGTCAATCTCGCCTGCGGCTTCAGCGATCTCGGCGTGGCGGTCGACTTCGTCATCAAGCATGCGGAAGAGCCGTACATCGACCTGCTGCCCTGGGACGTGCGCCTGGTGCCGCTCGGTCGCGTCGACGGCAAGGCGCTGATCCAGTCCGCGACCGACTATCTGCGCCACGAACGCCCGGCGGTGCTGCTGTCGTCCAAGGCCGAGAACGACCGCCTGGCCGTGACCGCGCGCGGGCTCGCGCAGGCCGACCTCGTGCACGCCATCCGCGTGCCCGTGCACGTCAGCAACCAGCTCGCGATGAAGGGCCACAACCGCCTGCGCCAGTGGCTCACCAAGCGCGAGCTGCGCCGGCTGTTTCGCAGCGCCGACCGTCTGATCGCCGTTTCGCGCGGCGTGGCCGACGACACGGCGGCGATCGCGCATCTGCCGCCGGAGCGCGTGAGCGTGATCCCGAACCCGGTCATCACGCCGCAACTTGCCGAGCGGGCACAGGAAACGGTCGATCATCCCTGGTTCGCCGATCGCAGCCTGCCGCTGGTACTCGGTATGGGACGGCTCGGCCGGCAGAAGAATTTCGCATTGCTGATCGAGGCCTTCGCGCGGTTGCGTGCCGAACGTCCGGCGCGGCTCGTGATCCTCGGCGAGGGCCGCTACCGCGCACGTCTCGAAGCGCAGGCGGCGGCGCTCGGCGTCGCGGACGACGTCGCGCTGCCCGGCTTCACCGCCAATCCCTATCCGTGGCTCGCGCGCGCGAACCTGTTCGTGCTGTCGTCGGATTGGGAGGGCTCGCCGAACGCGCTGACCGAGGCGCTCGCGCTCGGCGTGCCGTCGGTCGCCACCGACTGCCGGAGCGGGCCGCGCGAGATCCTGGCCGGCGGGCGCTATGGGCCGCTGGTGCCGCCGGGCGACGCCGTCGAGCTCGCTGCGGCGATGGCGCGCCTGCTGGCCGCGCCGCCCGATCCGCGCTTGCTGCGCGAGGCGGTGACCGAGTACACGCAGGCGGCGAGTGCGGAACGCTATCTCGCGGCGCTCGGATTCCACGCGCGGCGGGAGCGTTCCTGAAATGTGCGGCATCGCCGGCGTCGCGCTGACACGGGTCGCGGCCACGAACCTCGACGCCTGCTGCCGGCAGGCGGCGGCGCGGCTGGCGCATCGTGGTCCGGACGATCACGGCCAGTACGTCGACCCGGATGGCGGTGTGGCGCTGGTGCAGACACGCCTGTCGATCATCGATCTCGCCACCGGCCATCAGCCGCTGTACGCGCAGGACGGCGCATTGGCGCTGGTCGCCAACGGCGAGATCTACAACCACGTCGAGCTGCGCGCAGCGCTGGAGGCGAAGGGCCATCGTTTCGCCACGCGCTCCGACTGCGAGACCCTGCTGCACGCCTACGCCGAGTACGGCGATGCCTTCCTCGATCACGTGCAGGGGATGTTCGCCTTCGCGCTGCACGATCGGCCGCGCAACCGGCTGCTGCTCGCGCGCGATCGCCTCGGCATCAAGCCGCTGTTCCTCGTTCGCCTGCCGGACGGCCTCGCGTTCGCCTCCGAAATCAAGGCCCTGCTGCCGTTGCTGCCGCGGCGGCCGGCGGTCGATGCCGTCGGTCTCGCCGGCTATCTGCAATATCAGTTCAGCGGCGGCCGGCGCACGGCTTTCGCCGGCATCGAACGCCTGCTGCCGGGCGAGCTGCTGGTGCTCGAAGACGGCGCGATCACCGAACACCGCCGCTACTGGTCGCCGCTCGCCGTGCAACCCTTCGACGGCATCGACCAGGACGAGGCGGAGCGGCGTTTCGACGTGCTGATGGATTCGGTGATGACGCGCCATCTGCGTGCCGACGTACCTTATGGTCTGTTTCTGTCGGGCGGCGTCGATTCGTCGATCCTGCTCGCACTGCTCGCGCGCCACACCGACGCGCCGATCCGCAGCTTCTCGGTCGGCTTCGACGCGCCCGGCATGGTCGACGAACTGCCGCTGGCGCGTGCCGTGGCCGAGCGCTTCGGCAGTCGTCACAGCGAGATCCGCCCGAGCGGCGACGACCTGCTGCACGGTCTGGCGCTGACGGTGTGGGCGGCCGACGAACTGATGCGCGACTACGCGAACCTGCCGACGTGCATGCTGGCCGAGCACGCGGCGCGCGAACTCAAGGTCGTGCTCGCGGGCGAGGGCGGCGACGAATGTTTCGCGGGCTACGGCCGTTATCGACCGTCGGGCATCGAGCGTCTGCTCAAGTCGTGGCTTGCGCCGGGCAGCGGCGGTTTTCGCACGCGCGGCACGTTCCGCTGGCCGGCGACTTCGCGCCTGTTCCGTGCGCCGCTGCGCGCGGCGTGCGATGAGGCACGGCGTCCGTTCGTCGAGGCCTGGCGCGCGACGCCGCGCGAATGGAGCGATCTCGCGCGGCGCCAGTACAGCGACCTCGTCACGGCGCTGCCCGACAATCTGCTGGTCAAGCTCGATCGCATGACCATGGTGCACGGCCTCGAAGGGCGCGTGCCCTTCCTCGACCATCGCGTGGTCGAATTCGGGCTTGCCCTGCCGGATCGGCTCAAGGTCGGCGACGGGCAGGGCAAGCGGTTCCTCAAGCGCTGGGCCGAACGCCTGCTGCCGCAGGAGGTGCTGTATGCGCCCAAGCGCGGTTTTCACGTGCCGGTTTCGGCCTGGCTGATCGAACGTCGCGAACGTCTGGCGCGCGTACTGGCCCGGTCGGAGGCGATCGGCGCGTGGTTCGAACCGGCGGCCGTCGCGACGCTCGTCGCCGGCATGGGGAAGAAGGCCGTCATCAACCGTCAGGTGTTCGCGCTGTTGCAGTTCGCGCTCTGGCATCGGCTGTTCATCGAGGGTGAGGGCGAGCGCCCGCCGGCGCGCATCGACCCGCTGGATCTGTTGGAAGGGAGAGCCTGATGGTGATGGACGAGATGCGCGAACGGCGACTGGCCGTGCTGGTGTCCTACTCGGGCGCGGGCGGCGTCGAACGCATGATGACCAACCTCGTCACGGCATTCGCCGCCGATGGGCAGCCGCTCGATCTGCTGTTGATCCGCGACGACAGCGAACACCTCACCGCGCTGCCGTCGAACGTCCGCGTCATCCGCCTCGGCAGCCGGCACGCTCTGACCACCGTCCCCGCGCTCGTGCGCTACCTGCGGCGTGCACGTCCGTCCGTGCTGCTCGCGGCCAAGGATCGCGCCGGCCGCGCGGCGCTCATTGCACGCGCGCTCGCCGGCATCGACACGCGCATCGTGATCCGTCTCGGCACCCATCTCGGTGCAGCGCTGGAAGCCCGCCATCCGCTGTCCCGCTGGCTGCGCACCGCACCCATGCACCTGCTGTATCGTCACGCCGATGCGGTGATCGCCGTGTCCGAAGGCGTGGCCGCC
Organism: Chromatiales bacterium; assembly: GCA_028695255.1. GTDB lineage: Bacteria > Pseudomonadota > Gammaproteobacteria > Ectothiorhodospirales > Ectothiorhodospiraceae > JAQVJI01. The sequence goes on from JAQVJI010000019.1 coordinate 14,624, forward strand.
GACACGGCGCGCATCACGGGCCTCGCACCCGGACGCATCCACGTCGTCCGCAATCCGGTCGTCACGGCGACGTTGCAGGCCGGCGCCGCCCAGCCCGTGCCGCATCCGTGGCTGGAGGCGTCGGTGCCGGTGATCCTCGGCATCGGGCGCCTGACGCGGCAAAAGGATTTCCCGACCCTCCTGCATGCCTTCGCGCGGCTGCGCGCCGAACGCCCGGCGCGCCTGATCCTGCTGGGCGAAGGCCACGACCGGGCGACGCTCGAACGGCAGGCGGCGGAACTCGGCGTCGCGGCAGACGTCGCCCTGCCGGGCTTCCAGTCCAACGTCTATGCCTGGCTCGCGCGCGCACGTCTGTTCGTGCTGTCCTCGGCCTGGGAGGGTTCGCCCAACGCGCTGACCGAGGCGCTCGCGCTCGGTATCCCGGTGGTCGCCACCGACTGTCCGAGCGGCCCGCGCGAGTTGCTGCAGGACGGGCGCATCGCGCCGCTGGTGCCGGTGGGAGACGCCGGCGCGCTCGCGGCCGCGATGCGGCAGGTGCTCGACGCACCGCCGTCACCCGATATCCTGCGCGCGGCGGTGACGGAGTATCGTGCCGACGTCGCCGCCGGTCACTACTTGGAGATCCTGCGGGGAAATCCGTAAAACCATGCTGCTCTCGCTCAGGCACAACTTCCTGTTCGTCCACATCGCCAAGACCGGCGGCACCAGCGTGCGCGCGGCGCTCAAGCGCCATCGCTACGCCGGGCGCTACGGCCTGCCGATGTTCATCGCCCACAAGCTGGATCAGATGACCGGCCATCGCATCGGCGCCAAGTTTCCGCGCCATGCCAAGGCAATCGCGGCGAAGGAGATGCTGCCGGCCGAGGTCTACGACGGTCTGTTCAAGTTCGTGTTCGTGCGCAACCCGTGGGATCTCCAGGTCAGCTCCTTCTTCCACATCCGCAAGGAACGCCCGCAGGTGTTGCAGGGCGTGGAGAGCTTCGAGCAGTTCGTGCATCTCAAGTTCGATCCCGAGCGCCCTTTCAACTACATGCTCGACACCTCGGCCGAACTGCAACGCGAATACGTGACGGATTTTCAGGGCCGCCTGATCGTCGATTTCGTCGGCCGTTACGAAAACCTTCAGCAGGACTTCGATCAGGTCTGCGAACGCCTCGAACTGCCGCGCGTCATGCTGCCGCACAAGCGCAAGGCCGAGGGCCGCGAGTCCTACCGCAAGTATTACAACGACGAAACGGCCGCGATCGTGGCCGAACACTATCGCGTCGACATCGAGGGCTTTGGATACGAGTTCTGACGATGTTGAGGTGCGGGAGCGGCTCCGCCGCGACGAGCTTCGGTGCGCCCGATGGTGCCTGACGCCCTCAATGCGCCAGCAACCGCCCGCCATCCACCGGGATGATCTGCCCGGTCACGTAGCGCGCGTCGCGCACCAGGAACAGCACGGCGTCGGCGACGTCCTCCGGCGAACCCTCTCGCTTGAGCGCGGTGCGCTGGATAATGTCTTCGTACATGGCCGTGTTCTCGGCCTGTTCGGGCCACAGGATCGCACCCGGCGCGACGCCGTTGACGCGCACCTGCGGACCGAGTTCTCGCGCCAATGCCTGCGTCAGCATGTGCAGCCCGGCCTTGGCGGCGCAGTACAACGGATAGTTCTTGAGCGGACGCTGGCCGTGGATGTCGACGATGTTGACGATCACGCCCTCGCGCGCGGCGAGATGCGGCGCGCAGGCCTGCGACAGGAACAGCGGCGCGCGCAGGTTGCTGCCCATCAGGTCGTCCCAGTGTTCGGCGGTGATGCCGCCGACCGGCGTCGGATAGAAGGTGGACGCGTTGTTGACCAGCACGTCGAGGCGGCCGAAGGCGGACTGCGCCTCGGCGGCGATGCGTTCGATGTCGTCGAGCTTCAGCAGATCGCCCTGCACGAGCGCGACCGAATTGGCACGCTGCGCCAGCAGCTCGTCGCGCAGCGACTCGGCGTCGGCCGCGGAACTGCGATAGTGCAGCACGAGATTCGCGCCCTGCGCGTGCAACCGGCGCGCGATCGCAGCGCCGATGCGGCGCGCGGCGCCGGTGATGAGTACGCTTCGGTCGGTCAGTGCTTGCATGGTGAAAAACCGGTGTTGGCCATAGAGGTCACAGAGAAAAGCTGTGCTCTCGCTGAGAACGCTGAGACGCGGAGGAAAACCAATCTCTTTCGTCGACTTGTCATTCCACAGCGACCCAGCGTTCTCAGCGAGAGATCACTGCATTTTGTTGTTTCTTTCTCTGTGGCAGACAAAAACGCCTTTCAGTCACGCCGGGTTATGCTTCACACTCGACCCGCCGCACTCTAGCACAGCCCAGGATTGCAGATGCCGCACCCGAACCGGGTCTTTGCCGACCTGCCAGCACCCGATGCCGGAGCGCTTGCGCACAGCGCGCGCGTCGCCGATCTGATCGCCGGCGAGATCGCCGCGCACGATGGATTCCTGCCGTTCCATCGCTACATGGATCTCGCGCTCTACGCGCCGGGGCTCGGCTATTACGTGGCCGGCGCGCGCAAGCTCGGCGCGGCGGGCGACTTCATTACCGCGCCCGAGCTGTCGCCCCTGTTCGCGCGCTGTCTGGCGCGTCAGTGCGCCGAAGTCCTGCATGCCTGCGACGGCGAGGCATTGCTCGAATTCGGCGCCGGCTCGGGCGCGCTGGCGGCGGAACTACTGTGCGAACTGGAACGTCTCGACGCCCTGCCCGCGCAGTACCAGATCCTCGACGTGAGCCCGGACCTGCGCCAGCGCCAGCGCGAACGCATCGCGTCGACTGCTCCGCATCTGCTCGATCGCGTGCACTGGATCGACGCACCACCCACGCAAGGATTCCGCGGCGTGATGCTTGCCAACGAGGTGCTTGATGCGCTGCCGGTGGACGTGTTCGCCGTGCGCGAGACAGGCCTGATGGATCGTGGCGTCGGCATCGAGGATGGGCGCTTCGTCTGGCGCGAGCGCGAGGCATCCGAACGTCTGCGTGCGGCGGTCGCGCGCATCGAGGCGGACTGCGGTCCGCTGCCGGTCGGTTACGTTTCCGAGATCGACCCCAACCTCAACGGCTGGATCGCCACCGCGAGCGCCGGACTCGAATGCGGCCTGCTGTTGCTGATCGACTACGGTTTTCCGCGCCGCGAGTATTACCACCCGCAGCGCCACATGGGCACGCTGCTCGCGCATTACCGTCATCGCGCGCTGCACGATCCGCTCGACTGCTGGCCGGGGCTCGCCGACGTCACGGCCTCGGTCGACTTCACCGCCGTCGCCGAGGCCGGCGAATCCGCCGGACTCACCCTCGCGGGCTACACCGCGCAATCCTGGTTCCTGCTCGGCTGCGGCCTCGAAGATGTCTACCGCGAGGCGCTGGAACGCGAACCGGCGGCGGCACTCGATTTGGCGCAGGCGGTGCAGCGCCTGACACTGCCAAGCGAAATGGGCGAACGCTTCCAGGCCATCGCCTTGCAGCGCGGCTGCGATGCGTCACTGCGGGGGTTCGCGCTCAACGACGCGCGCGGGCGGTTGTAAGAATATCTGAGGCCGGACCGATTCGACGACCACTTGGTCCTGGGGGCGCCATGCTTCGACAAACGCTACTCGCCGCGACCTTGATTGCCGTGCTGGCGGGTACGGCCATCCGCTGGGAGTTGCATGCCGCAGATGGTTCGCTGGTCGAGGCCGGCGTGCTCGAAGATCCGCGCTGGTTCTTCTGGGACAACGTCGGCCCGGACGGCAGGTTCCATGGCGGCTACATGCAGGGACCGTCCGGCCTGTTGGGGCTGAATCTTCCGGCCGTGGCGGGATCGATCCGGGTGTTCGAGATGGATGGCGCCGAGATCGGACGCACGGACTTCGAGCCGATCTGCTGGACCGAGGACGCGCCGGCCTGCCGCGGGCGGTGAACCGGTGCGTGGTTCGGGTGCCGGCAGCATTGCGGTTGTAGAATGCCTCGCGGTTGCCGCCATCGGCGACCGTCCCCGCAACGACGGTCGCCGATGGCGGCATGAAGGATGAATCTTGGACCTCCTGCAAACCCTCTTCCTCGCCCTGCTCCAGGGCCTGACCGAATTCCTGCCCATCTCCTCCGCCGCGCACCTGATCCTGGTGCCGGTGTTGACCGGCTGGGAGGATCAGGGACTGGCCTTCGACGTGGCCGTGCACGTCGGCACGCTGACGGCGGTGGTGGTCTATTTCCGCCATGAACTGGCGCGCATGACGGTGGAGTGGACCGGCTCGGTGCGCGGTCGCGGCCTCACGCCCGATGCGCGGCTGGCCTGGGCGGTGCTGATCGGCACCATCCCGGCCGGTCTGGCCGGGCTGTTGTTGAAGGATTTCGTCGAAGGACCGCTGCGCTCGCCGTTGGTGATCGCCGGCGCGACCATCGTCTTCGCGCTGCTGCTGTGGTGGGCGGACGCGCGCGGCCGGCAGAGGCGCGACGAGCACGATCTCGGTTGGGGCGACGTGCTGTTCATCGGCTGCGCGCAGGCCGTCGCGCTCATCCCGGGCACCTCGCGCTCGGGCATCACCATGACCGCCGGCCTGCTGATGGGCCTCACGCGCGAGGCCTCCGCGCGCTATTCCTTCCTGCTGTCGGTGCCGATCATCGTGCTGGCCGGCGGTTGGCAGACGGTGAAGCTCCTGCGCGCACCGCAGGCGGTGGACTGGGCCACACTGCTGATCGGCGCCGGCGTGTCGGCCGTGAGCGCCTACCTGTGCATCCACTTCTTCCTCAAGCTCATCGCCCGCATGGGCATGCTGCCGTTCGTGATCTACCGCCTGTTGCTCGGAGCGGTGCTGATCTACCTGTTCGTTTGATAGTCATTGGCTATTTGTCGTTTTGGGTATTCCGATTGGACGCCAGAATATAAGAAATCCATTATGAACTCCAGAAAGCGGCGACCCACCGTCGCACCGCTCCCAAGCAGCCCAAACTGGAGGTCATCATGGAAAACACCCACGTCAGCGTTCCCGGTATGCCGCGCATCAACGAACCGGCACCCGACTTCGAGGCCAAGACCACGCACGGTGTGAAGAAACTCGCCGACTACCGCGGCAAATGGCTGGTCCTGTTCTCGCACCCGGCCGACTTCACGCCGGTCTGCACCACCGAGTTCACCGCCTTCGCCAGGCACCACGACGCGTTCAAGGCCGCCAACACCGAACTGCTCGGCCTGTCGATCGACAGCTACTACAGCCACGTCGCCTGGGTGCGCAACATCAAGGAGAAGTTCGGCGTCGACATCCGGTTCCCGATCATCGAGGACCTGTCGATGAAGGTGGCCAAGGCCTACGGCATGATCCACCCCGGCGCCGCCGACACCTCGGCCGTGCGCGCGACCTTCATCATCGACCCCAACGGTATCCTGCGCGCGATGGTCTACTACCCGATGACCAACGGCCGCTCGATCCCCGAGTTCCTGCGCCTGATTCAGGCGCTCCAGACCTCGGACGCGCACAAGGTCGCCACGCCGGAAGGTTGGCAGCCGGGCGACAAGGTCATCGTCCCGCCGCCGGGCGACGTCGACGCCGCCGAGGCGCGCATGAACGAAGGCTACGAGTGCACCGACTGGTACTTCTGCCGCAAGGATCTGTGAGTGGGAGGTGAAAGCCTGAAATGGAAAGAGGCCGGGAAACCCGGCCTCTTTGTCGGTTGCGGCGGCTTCGTTGAGCGTTGGGCGCCAAATCGCACTTGCGCACCGCTTGGTGACGAGGTTGGTTGGCCAGGATCGAACGTATTGCGGATAACGTCCTTGCGAGATTTTTACAAATTGTAAATTTGATTGACAATCTGCAAACATACGCCCAACCTTGCCTGCATGATTCGACGCGACTGCGAACAGACCATCCATACCCTATTGCGCGGTTTCCCGATCGTCACGCTGACCGGCCCGCGGCAGTCCGGCAAGACGACCTTGGCCAAGGCCGTGTTTGCCGGGCGCCCTTACCTCTCGCTGGAGGATCCCGACGTACGCCAGTTCGCGCTGGAAGACCCGCGCGGATTCCTCGACCGTTTCCCCGACGGTGGCGTGCTCGACGAGGTGCAGCGTTGTCCGGCGCTCTTCTCCTACTTGCAGACACGGGTGGACGATGACGGCCGCATGGGCCTTTTTCTGCTCACCGGCTCGCAGCAGTTCGGTCTTCTTGCGGGCATCACCCAGTCGCTCGCCGGCCGTTCCGCGTTCATGGAGTTGCTGCCGTTTTCGCTGTCGGAACTGGGGCGGGCGGGACGGCTCGCACCGGACCTCGACCGGCAGATGCTGGTCGGCGGCTATCCGCCGCTCCATGACCGGGACGTCGCCGCCTCCACGTGGTTCGCGGCCTACGTCACCGCCTATATCGAGCGCGACGTCAGGCAGCAGATCAAGGTTCAGGACCTGGAAACCTTCCAGCGCTTCGTGCGCCTGTGTGCCGGCCGCTGCGGGCAACTGTTGAACCTCTCCGCGCTGGCGACCGAGTGTGGCATTACTCACAACACGGCCAAGGCCTGGATCTCGGTGCTGGAGGCGAGCTACCTGGTGTTTCCGCTGCGTCCACACCATGCGAACTTCAACAAGCGGCTGGTCAAGACGCCGAAGCTCTATTTCTACGACGTGGGCCTGGCGGCGTGGCTGCTGGGTATCCGGACCGTCGAGCAACTGGCGATGCATCCGTTGCGCGGCAGCCTGTTCGAGAGCTTCATCATCGCGGAACTGGTCAAGGCGCGTTTCAATCAGGCGGAATCGCACGGCCTGTATTTCTGGCGCGACAGCAGCGGCAACGAGGTGGACGTGATCGTCGAGTGCGGCGATCGACTGATGCCAATCGAGATCAAGTCCGGCAAGACGGTCAACCGCGAATTCTTCGGTGGGTTGGAGCGCTGGCTGTCGCTGGCCGGCACAACCGCCGTCGATCCGACGCTGATCTACGCCGGCGACGACGGCCAGCGCCGCGGAACGATGCGCGTGGTGGGCTGGCGCGACTGCGCCTCCGTTCTCCCTCCAGCACAGTAGCTCAGCCCCAAGTCCGACAGGTTGCTACACGGTGAACTTGCTCACCGCGCCCTGAAGGTCGGCCGCGAGCAGTTCCAGCGTGTGCGCGCAGTGGCTGGATTCGATGACGCTGCGGTGATTGCCTTCGGCCATGCCGGCGATGCGGTCGACGTTGCGGGCGATTTCCTCGCTGGCCTGATTCTGTTGCCGCGTGGCCTGCGCGATGTCGCGCACCATGCCGAGGGTGTGGTCGACGCCGGTGCTGATCTCGTCCAGCGAGCGGCCGGCCTCGGCGGCGAGTTCGACCCCGCCTTCGGCCTGTTTCGCGCAGCCTTCCATGGTCTGAACGGCGCGTTCGATCTCGTTGCGGATGTCGGTGATGAGGCCGCCGATCTCGCCGGTGGCGCGCGCGGTGCGGCTGGCGAGCGTGCGCACTTCGTCGGCGACGACGGCGAAGCCGCGGCCCTGTTCGCCGGCGCGCGCGGCCTCGATGGCGGCGTTGAGTGCGAGCAGGTTGGTCTGGTCGGCGATCTCGCGGATGACGCCGACGATGCCGTTGATGGCGTTGGAGCGTTCGCCGAGTTCGCGGATCAGTGAGGAGGAGTCCTGCACCGTACTGGCGATGCGCTGCATTTCCTGCGATGCCTTGCCGACCACCTCGCGTCCGCGCGAGGTGGTGACCTGCGCCGACTCCGAAGTGCTTTCGGTGCTGCGCGAGTGATCGGCGACGTGGGCGATGGTGGCGGTCATTTCCTCCACCGCGGCGGCGGTGGTGGAGGCGGCTTCGGACTGCTGGCGCGAGCCCTGCGCGACGGTGCCGGAGATGCGCGTGAGGTTGGCGGCGGCGGTCGCGACGCGCGCGGCGACGTCGAGCACGCGGTTGACGGTGTCGTCGATCTTGTCGATGAAGCTGTTGGCCCAGCGCGCGAGGTCGCCGGCCTGATCGTGCGCGAAGCGTTCGGTGTCGATGCGCTGCTTGAGCGTGCCGCCGCTTTCGGCGACGTCGAGGAAGAAGTCGGAGACGGTCTCCAGCCGCCGCACCAGCGGGCGCGTGCCGAGCAGGTGGAAGGCGAGGAAGCCGAGCAGCATCAGCATCACCGCCACCGCCTGCGTGGCGAGCGGGCCGAGCGGCAGCCACTGCCATTGCGCGTTGAGCAGGCCGTACACGACCAGGCCGATGACGGCGGCGAGCCGCAGCAGGCGCAGGTTGATGGAGCGGTGGCGGTACACCTCTTCGAGATCGCCCTCGCACATCATGCCCCAGCGATCGGGCGAGCCGGGCAGGCTGAAGGTCACGCCCTTGCCGATCACCGGAATGTGGCGGTAGTCGGAATAGCCGGGATAGGTGACGAACAGGTTTTCGCCGCGGCGGATGGTCTCGCGCACGCCGGGGTGCAACTGGCCGGTGGCGGGATCGGTGAAGACGAGTTCGAGTTCGGTGTGCTCGCGCACGCGCACGGTGCCAAACTTCGTCTGCACGCCCTGCTTGAGGTTGTCGCCGAGCGTGAAGGCATCGTCCTCGAAGCGCGAGCGCGACAGCGCGGTGCCGGGTCGGATCGACGGGTCGAAACGCGATTCGACCATGAAGACGTAGTTGTCGCCCGACTCCTTGTAGACGTGGCCCGCCTCGCGCTGGATCAGGTCGCCCATGACGTCGTTCGGGATGCGCCCGCACAGACAGCCGAGCGTGACGCCGTCCCGCACCAGCGGGTGGTAGAGCATGAGCGTCACGGCGTCGTGGAAGCGCGAGGTGCCGGGGCCGAGGTCGCGCGTGAGCGCGTCGACGTAGGGACCGTGCAGGAAGCGGCCCTTGAGTCCCCGCGCCACGGCGTTCGGGGCGAGGTCGGTCTTGCCGACGTGCTTGTCGTGGGTGGATGCCAGCACCCGTCCGGCCGGGTCGATCACGAACAGTTCGGTGTATTCGGGCGCCTGTTGCTTCTTGTCCGCGAGCAGTCGCGGGTCGATGTCGGGGAAGTGCTCGGCCAGCAGGCCGGCCAGATTGGCGAGGAATTCCCAATGCCCCTCGGCCCAGTGTTCGAGCAGGCGCTTGCGCGTC
>JAQVJI010000020.1 GCA_028695255.1 Chromatiales bacterium
CGAATGCACCCCGCAGGAGAAAGGTGACTGGCTCACCTTCGTAATCGGTCAGTAATTCGAGTTAAAGGAGCCCCCTGTGCGCATACCCTATCGCCCGCTTGCCATCGGCCTCGTGACCCTGGCTTTTTCTGTCCTTGTATTGGCGCATGCTCAGGCCGGTGACCGCCATTTGTTTGCGCCGGCGGCCGATCCGGTCGTCAAGGAGGAGTGTGGCAGTTGCCATCTGGCTTTCGCCCCCTCGATGCTCCCGGCTCGATCCTGGCAACGCATGATGGGCGAACTGGACAACCATTTCGGTGACAACGCCAGTCTGGATGCGGCTACCGCCGAGAAGATTGCCCGCTATCTCGTCGCCAATGCGGGCGATGCCGGTGGTTGGCGCTACGGCAGCAAATTGCTCAAGGGCGTGGCTGCCGGGGTTGCACCGCAACGCATCACCGAATTGCCCAAGTGGATCAGCGAACATCGCAAAGTCCCCGACTGGGAATGGCGTCACAAGGACGTGCGCACCAAGGCGAACTGTGTCGCCTGCCACACGGCGGCAGAGCAAGGCTTTTACGACGAATGACTACTTCCAACATTTACCTGAGCAGGAGGATTTCAACATGCGTACATTAACCATCGCTTCACTGCTTGCGACTGTTTTCTTCTCCATGCCGTGTCATGCCCAGGATGCCCGTTCTGCCAACACCGACAGGGCGAAATGGCTATCGATCCCAGAAGTTCACGCCAGACTGGAATCCGCCGGCTATCGGAATATCGAGAAGATCGAACGTGAGAGCGGCAGCTATGAGGTCAAGGCAACCGATCAGGCGGGTCGTCGGATCAAGCTGTATGTCCATCCGCAAACGGGCGAAGTCATCGACCAGCGGCAGCGTGACGTCAAGCGTGACAAATACGACGGTGGCTATACAAAAAACAATCAGCGCAATGCGGCTGACTGCAACGAGCGACGCTGCCGTGATGACTTGCCCCAACCGGGAACCATCCAACCCGCCGCTGGGAAATGATCCATTAGGAGCCCTGACATGAAAATCTTGCTCGGTTCGCTGCTCGCCATCGTCTCAGTCACCTGGGGAATGGATGTGCTGGCCACGGGCGGCAGCAGTGGCGGCAGTCTGCCCTGGGTAATCCGGCAGGAAGCGCTCTATCTGAGCGGCCTGCTCTCGATTGCCCTGATGTCGCTGGCCATGTTTTTATCGACGCGTCCCGCCTGGCTCGAAACCCCGCTCGGCGGCATGGACCGGGTCTATCGGACCCACAAATGGGCCGGCATCCTCGGGGGGAGTTTCGCCATTGTGCATTGGCTGGTCGAGGAAGTCGTCGGAGACATTCTCAAGGCGATGGTCGGCCGCGAAGGCCGCATACCCAAGGAGCAATTCACCGGATTCCTGGATGTGATGCGCGACTTGGCCAAAGACATGGGCGAGTGGGCGTTCTACCTCGTGCTGGCGATGCTGGCCATCACCTTGTGGAAGCGATTTCCCTATAAACCCTGGCGGATACTGCATCAGGCCATGCCGGTGCTTTATCTGATGTTGGCGCTGCATGCGGCCATGCTCGCCCCAACCGATTACTGGACCCGGCCCGTCGGCATTCTCATCGCGCTACTCGGCGCTGCCGGAATTTATGGTGCCTTGTACTCGCTGGTCGGCCGCATCGGGCGCACACGTCAGGTCAGCGGAACCGTGACGGTCATCGGGCAACCTGCCCCGGATGTGCTTACCGTCAGTTGCCAGCTCGACAACAACTGGCGTGGTCATCGCCCCGGTCAGTTTGCGTTCATTACCTTCGACGAAAAAGAGGGGGCTCATCCATTCACGATCGCCAGTGCGGATCGGGGTGATCGAAGCATCAGTTTCCAGATCAAGGCGCTGGGCGATTACACGCGCACTCTGGGCAAGCGACTGAAGGTTGGCCATGCCGTCAAGGTTGAGGGGCCTTATGGGCGCTTCGACATGGCCCGGCAGGATTCGAGCGCCCAACAAATCTGGATTGCCGGCGGGATTGGGGTGACGCCTTTCCTGGCCTGGCTGGATTCCTTGCAGCAGACGCCGAGCCAGGTTTCAGCGGATCTCCACTACTGCACGCGCGATCGAGCCAATGATCCATTTGTTGCCCGTCTTGAGGCAAGTTGCGCCGCATTGCCCGGCATCAGCCTTCATGTTCATGGCGCCCAGCAGGGCGAAACATTGAGCGCTGCCGATGTTGCCTCTACGCAGACTGGTTCACGCCGGTCCGAAATCTGGTTTTGCGGCCCACAAGGCCTTGCGGAGAGTCTGCGGAAAGGCCTGCACGCCACCTTGGGCGAAAAGTTCCGCTTCCATCAGGAAGCGTTCGAAATGCGCTAGGTTGCGTGGAGTCCAGATGAATAAGCCAGATACAAGACGATGAATCCTTTCCAGAAACGTACCGCCCTGCGCATCGCCGCCGTCAGCATTCTGCTGGCATCGCTGGCCAGCCCGGTCTCGTGGTTCGTGGCACGCGACCGGGCGGAAAAAAGTGTCGTCGCGCTGGCCATCGAGGAATCGGGACGCTTGCTGCACCATCACAATGCACTCGACCTGTCCGGCCCGGATGCGGCTTCGCATGCAGCCGCCGCCGCGCAAACCATTGCCGGCGGCTTGTTCGATATCGCCGAAATCTACGACAGCCAGGGACGCAAGCTCGCCGAAGCGACGACCGCCGAGGGCAAGGTGGTCGAACCGTCCTTGCCCAAGCATGGCCCGCCCAGCTATACGGCACCTTCCTTCGAGAGCCTCAAACCGGCGGAAAAGCTCTGGGCCTTGCGGGTTTTTGTCCCGCTGCACATTAGCGAAACCGATACGAGCGGGCCGATCACCGGCTACTTCGAGGGCGTGCGCGTCGTGCCGGCCTGGCAGCAAGGGCAAATCCTGGGCACCGCCCTGACTGCGGCATTGCTGGTCTGCCTGGCTTCCCTGCTGTGCGGCGCAGCGATCTATCCGGTGGTGGTGCATCTGTCGGCCGACAACGAACGCAAGGCGCGCGAGGTACTCGACTCGCACATCTCGATGATGGAGGCGCTTGGTCGCGCCATCGCCAAGCGGGATTCCGACACCGGGGCACACAATTATCGCGTGGCCTGGATTGCCGCACGTATCGCCGAAAAGATGGGACTGAGCGGCGGCGCCATGCAGGCTTTGATCGCCGGCAGCTTTCTGCACGACGTGGGCAAGATTGGCATTCCTGACGCGATCCTGCTCAAGCCCGGGCGGCTTGACGACCAGGAGATGGACATCATGCGCACCCATGTCGATCAGGGCGAGGAGATCGTTACCGGCATGGGCTGGCTCGACGGCGCGCAGGCGGTCGTCGCCGGCCACCACGAGAAGTGGGACGGCAGTGGTTATCCGCGCGGGCGCGCGGGCGCGGCGATTTCACTTGCGGCGCGCATCTTCGCGGTCGCCGACGTGTTCGACGCCCTGTGCTCGAAACGGCCCTACAAGGAGCCGATGACATTCGATGCGAGCATGTTGATTCTAGAGCGGGATACGGGCAGCCATTTCGATCCGGCGGTCATGGCGGCGTTTCAGCCGATGGCCCGAGAGATCTTCGAGCGACTGGCGATCAGCAGCGAAAACGATGCGCGGAAGTTGCTGGAAGGGTGTATCCGCCAGCACTTCGAAATGTGACGGGTGGTGCAGGCCCGGAGGACGATTTCTGCTTCTTGGGATGTTGTCACGCCATGGGCGTTCTCAAGCCGGGGCAATTTGCTGCCGATCCGAACGGCAGGTAACTGGCGCATTGGCGTCCGATTCTGGCTTGCGGCCCAAGGTCGGCAGTGGCCGAGCACTTGTCGGCGAGTAATCATCAGGGGCGTCGGCTCAACTCATTTAACGGCCATAGAGCCTTGGGCAGCAGCAGGCAACAACCTGGTCTGCGGTATCCGACTCGTGGTACAGTTTCGTGTCCAATGCTGCTGGCAAGCGTATATTGGCCTATATGATTCAATAGGTTAAGGGCATAGTTTCTGAGAAATTGGATACTGCCGACTCCCATCACCCGCTCCAGTTTCCGGGCATCCATGCCCGGCGTTGTCCGGGCGCGAAGCGCGCCCACCAAGGAATTTTCGATATGACGGATTGCATCGTTGTCGGCGGCGGCATCATCGGCATGCTGACCGCGCGCATGCTTCATGAGCGTGGCGTCGACGTCACCCTGGTCGAACGCGGAGAGGTCGGCCGCGAGTCTTCGTGGGCCGGTGGCGGCATCCTCTCGCCGCTTTATCCCTGGCGTTATCCCGAGGCCATCACGCGCCTGGCGCGTATGACGCAGGAGACCTATCCCGCCGTCGCGCAGGCGTTGTTGGACGAGACCGGCGTCGATGCGGAATGGCTGCAAAGCGGTCTGCTGATCCTGGATCAGGATGAGCGCGACACCGCTGTCGCCTGGGCGGCGGTCGAACATCAGCCGATACAGTTGCTCAAGGGCGATGGCCTGCGCGCCATCGAACCCGCGCTCGCGCCGACCCATACCACCGGACTCTGGATGCCGGAGGTGGCGCAGATCCGCAACCCGCGTCTGTTGAAGGCGCTGCACCGCAGTCTCCAATTGCGAGGCATCGCGATACGAGAGCACACCGACGTGACGTCGATCCGGCGCGAGAACGGCCGCGCGGCAGGGGTCGAAACGCCCGCCGGTCCGATACTGGCCGAACGGGTGATCGTCGCCGGCGGCGCCTGGAGTGGTCCGCTGTTCCCGATGCAGGGCGGCGCTCTGCCGGTGGCGCCGGTGCGCGGTCAGATGATCCTGTTCCGGGCCGAGCCTGGCGTCGTGCAGCGGGTGACGCTGTGGCGCGAGCGCTACGTGATTCCGCGCAAGGATGGTCGCGTGCTGGCCGGCAGCACGCTGGAGTACGTTGGTTTCGAGAAGAACGCGACCGACGAAGCGGTCGAATCCCTGCGTCAGGCGGCATTCGAGGTGATTCCGGCGCTCGAACGCTTCCCGGTCGAGCAGCACTGGGCCGGCCTGCGACCGGGTTCGCCGGATGGCATCCCGTACATCGGTGCACATCCGACGATCCCGGGTCTCTTCATCAACGCGGGCCACTTCCGCAACGGTCTCGTGATGAGCCTCGCCTCGGCCCAACTCGGTACCGAGCTCGTGCTCGGCGAGACGCCCTGTCTCGATCCCGCGCCCTACTCGCCGCTGAGGTTCCGGGCCGGCTGATTCGTATGGTATCGATGCGGGAAATGGACTTTGTCGAAACGCTATGTATACTGATTCGGTATGAAATTATCCTGTCACATGACCGATCCGGGTCCGCATGCCATGACGCCTGAGCCGATGCGTGGGGATGCCATCGTGGCGCTGCTGCGCGCACACGGCATCACGCCGACCTATCAACGCGTGCAGATAGCGCAGTTCCTGTTCGAGCGCGACCAGCATCTTTCCGCCGATCAGGTGCTGGAATCGGTCAATGCGCGCCATGCGGGCGTCTCCAAGGCCACGGTCTACAACACGCTGGGCCTGTTCGCCGACAAGGGCCTGATCCGCGAGGTGATCGCCGATCCGGCGCGCGTGTTCTACGACAGCAACACGCACCCGCACCACCATATCTTCGACATGGATCGCGGCACCCTGCAGGACATCCCGGCGACCGACGTCACCGTTGGCACCCTGCCGACCCTGCCCGAGGGCATGGTGGTGGAGGGCGTCGACGTCATCATCCGCGTCCGCCGTCCGCGTTGACCCGCGATCGACGGCCAGATCCGAACGACGGCCAAAATTGAACGGCGGATTGAGCGCCGTCGAGGCTTGGTCTATCCTATCGCCCCTTGCCGTACCCCTCGCCGGCGTAGCTCAGTTGGTAGAGCAATCGATTCGTAATCGATAGGTCCGCAGTTCGAGTCTGCGCGCCGGCACCATTTCCCCGTCTCACGCCACATCCAGCAGCACGATGCCGTCGGCATCGGCGTAGAGCCGATCGCCCGGCCGGACGTCGATGCCGCCGATGCGCAGTGCCACTTCCGTTTCGCCGCCGCCGCGTTTCTCGCTCTTGCGCGGATGGGTGCCGAGCGCCTTGAGGCCGAGCGGCATGCCGGCGATCGCCGCTGCATCCCGGATGCAGCCGTACATCACCACCCCGGCCCAATCGTTGTCGACCGCGAGTTGCGCGAGCTGGTCGCCCAGCATGCCGCAGCGCCGGGAACCGCCGGCATCGACCACCAGCACACGTCCCTGGCCGGGACTTGCGAGCATTTCCCGCACCTTGCCGTTGTCCTCGAAGCACTTCACGGTGGCGACGCGGCCGTGAAAGGCCGTCCGTCCGCCGAAATCCCGAAACGTCTGTTCGCATACGCGCGCGTCCACGCCGTGCAGGTCGCAGAGATCGGCTGTAGCCGTGATCTCATCGGTCTGGGTCATCGTGTATCTCCACCCTCACGACCTTCTCGCCGGCAGAGCCGGCGAGAAGGCGAATCGCTCAGGACGCCTTGCGCACCGTATTATCGAACTGCGCTTCCTCGGTCGAGCCCGTGAGCGCGGTGACCGATGAACTGCCGCCCTGGATCACGGTGGTGACGTCGTCGAAATAGCCGGCGCCGACTTCCTGTTGATGCGAGACGAAGGTGTAGCCGCGTCCGCGCGCCGCGAATTCCGGTTCCTGCACCTTCTCGACGTAATGGCGCATGCCCTCGCCGTTCGCATAGGCATGGGCGAGATCGAACATGTTGAACCACATGCTGTGCACGCCAGCCAGCGTGATGAACTGGTATTTGTAGCCGTAGTCGGCGAGCCGGTCCTGGAATTCCGCGATCGTGCGGTCGTCGAGATTCTTCTTCCAGTTGAACGAGGGCGAACAGTTGTAGGCCAGCAACTGGCCTGGGCAGGCCTGACGCACGGCCTCCGCGAACTCGCGCGCGAAGCCGAGATCCGGCGTGCCGGTTTCGCACCACACGAGGTCGGCGTAGGGCGCGTAGGCCGCGCCACGGCTGATCGCCTGTTCCAATCCGTTGCGCACACGGTAGAAACCCTCCGCCGTGCGCTCGCCGGTGAGGAACGGGCGGTCGTTGTCGTCCACGTCCGAGGTCAGGAGGTTCGCCGCCTCGGCGTCGGTGCGTGCGAGCAGCACCGTCGGTACGCCCATCACGTCGGCGGCGAGACGCGCGGCCTTGAGTTTTTCGACCGCCTCGCGCGTCGGCACCAGCACCTTGCCGCCCATGTGACCGCATTTCTTGACCGCCGCGAGCTGGTCCTCGAAGTGCACGCCGGCTGCGCCGGCCGCGATCATGTTCTTCATCAGTTCGAAGGCGTTCAGCACGCCGCCGAAGCCGGCCTCGGCATCGGCCACGATTGGCAGGAAATAGTCGATCCATTCCTTGTCGCCGGGATCGATGTCGCGCGCCCACTGGATCTCGTCGGCGCGCTTGAACGTGTTGTTGATGCGGCGAACCACCGTCGGCACGGAGTCATAGGCGTACAGCGACTGGTCGGGATACATGGTCTCGGAACTGTTGTTGTCCGCCGCCACCTGCCAGCCCGAAAGATAGATCGCCTCGATGCCGGCCTTGGCCTGCTGCAGGGCCTGACCGCCGGTCAATGCGCCCAGGCAGTTGACGTAACCCTTCTTCGCCCCGCCGTTGACCAGCGACCACAGGCGTTCGGCGCCGCGCCGCGCCAGCGTGTACTCCGGTTGCAGCGAGCCGCGCAGCCGCACCACCTCGTCGGCGCCGTAATCCCGCCGCACGCCCTGCCAGCGCGGATCGGTTCGCCAGGTCTGTTCGAGGGCCTTGATCTGTTGTTCGCGATTCATGTGTCCCGTGCCTCCTGGGTTGGTGGATTCTCAATAGTCGTGTATTTGTTCTATAAATATTAGAAAAGCATTGGCTGCATTTTTTTCAATGCTGACTACAATACTAGGACGTTTTGAATTTTTGTCCATCCCATATTGCAGGGCACAAAAATTCCGGTCGATCCGGACGGAGTCGCGCATGACCCAGGCAGAACCCATCCCGCGCGCGGAACAGATCGCCCGCGCGATCCTCACCGGCTTCGATCGGCATTACGCGTTGTCGCAGGAGATCACCAGCGGCGCGCGCGAGCGCTTCGAGCGTGCCGATTGGGAGGCGGTGCGGACGGCCTCGTCCACGCGTCTGAGCTTTTACGACGACCGTGTGTGCGAGACCGTCGACAAGGTGCGCAAGGCGTTCGCGATCGACGGACTCGACGAGGGCCTGTGGCAGGACGTGAAGTTCGTCTATGCGGAAATGCTGGAGCCGCACAGCCGGCCGGAGCTGGCCGAGACCTTCTACAACTCGGTGTTCTGCAAGCTGTTCGACCGCAGCTACTACAACAACGACAAGATCTTCGTCGAGTCGCAGGCCGATCGCGCGCAACTTGCGGCGCACTACCGCGGCTTCATCTCCTTCCACGCGCGCGACGGCGGGCTGGAATCCACCGCCTGGGAGATTCTGTCGGCGTTCTACTTCAGCGTGCCCTACGAGGACGTGGCGCGCGATGCGCGCTCGATCGCCAGCGCCCTGCGTGAACGGTCACCGATATTGCGCGAGCTGCCCGAGGCGCTGGACGGCCTGCGCATCGACGTACTGGAGTCGCCGTTCTTTCGCAACAAGGGCGCCTATCTGATCGGACGCGTGGTCTACGGCGACGACGTGCATCCCTTCATCGTGCCGTTGCTGAACGACGAGCGGGGCGGCATCCACGCCGACACGCTGTTGACGCAGGAAGAGGAGGCCGAGGCGGTGTTCAGCTTCGCGCGCGCATACTTCTTCGTGAAGACTCCGGTGCCCGCCGCGACGGTGGCGTTCCTGCAATCCATCATGCCGTCCAAGCCGCTGTCCGAGCTGTACATGAGCATCGGTCTGCACAAGCAGGCGAAGAACGAGTTCTATCGCGATTTCCTGCATCACCTGGCGGCGAGCGACGACCGTTTCACTGTCGCGCCCGGCACGCGCGGTCTGGTGATGGTGGTGTTCACGTTGCCGTCGTATCCGTTCGTGTTCAAGGTCATCCGCGACCGCTTTCCACCGCAGAAGGACGTGACGCCGGAACTGGTCAAGAAACGCTATCTACAGGTGAAGATGCACGACCGCGTCGGGCGTATGGCCGACACGATGGAATTCTCGGACGTGGCATTCCCGCTGGCGCGCTTCGAACCCGAACTGCTGGAAGAGCTGGAGCGCGAGATCCCGTCGCAACTGGAGCGCGAGGGCGACGTGCTGTTCATCCGCCATCTCTACATCGAGAAGCGCATGATGCCGCTCGATCTGTATCTCAAGCAGGCCGTGGAGGAGGAGGGCTTTGCGGCACTGGACGACTGGGCGCTGGCGATCCGGCAATTGATGGCCGCCAACATCTTTCCCGGTGACCTGCTGTTCAAGAACTTCGGTCTCACCTGTCACGGCAAGATCGTGTTCTACGACTACGACGAGATTTGCTATCTCACCGAATGCAATTTTCGCCATATCCCGCCCGCGCCGCATCCGGAGGATGAGTTGCGCAGCGAGCCCTGGTATGCGGTGGGTCCGTACGACGTGTTTCCGGAGGAATTCCCGACCTTCCTCACCACCGATCCGAAGCTGCGCCGGCGGTTGCGCGAACGTCATCCCGACCTGTTCGACCACCACTACTGGCAGGCGCGCCAGCAGGACATCCGGCGTGGCGTCT
Source organism: Chromatiales bacterium (assembly GCA_028695255.1). GTDB lineage: Bacteria > Pseudomonadota > Gammaproteobacteria > Ectothiorhodospirales > Ectothiorhodospiraceae > JAQVJI01. The sequence continues at coordinate 9,649 of JAQVJI010000020.1, forward strand.
ACGGCGACGTGTTCCCGTATCCGCAGGAACTGCGCTTCGTGCGCGAAGCGCAGCGCGGACCGCGCCGCCTCAGTGCGGCGTGAGCGAATGCCTGCTCAGGCCTCCTTGCCGTACAGCGCATGCGCGGCCGCCGTCGCCGCTCCGGCCGGCGGCGCGTGACCGAGGTCGGCGAGCACCGCTTCGAGACTGCCGAGGCAGCGCAGGACGTTGCGTTTGCAACAGCTCTGACCCATCAGGCCGATGCGCCAGATGCGACCGGCGAGCGGACCCAGGCCGGCCCCGATCTCCAGGTCGTGATCGTCCAGCAGGCGTCTGCGAACCAGCGCCTCGTCGACGCCCGCCGGTATGCGCACGGCATTGAGCTGCGGCGTGCGTTCGGTCTCGGGCACAAGGAATTCGAGCCCCATCGCCTCCAGTCCGGCACGCAGTGCGAGATGATGGTGGCGATGCCGGGACCAGGCATTCTCGATGCCTTCCTCCTCGATCATCAGCAGGCTTTCGTGCAGTGCATACAGCGAATTGACCGGCGCGGTGTGGTGATAGGTACGCTTGACGCCGCTGCCCCAGTAACCCATCACCAGATTCATGTCGAGGAACCAGCTCTGCACCGGGCGAGTGCGCGCGCGGATGTGTGCGGCGGCGCGCTCGCTGAAGCTCACGGGTGACAGCCCCGGCACGCAGGACAGGCACTTCTGCGTGCCGGCATAGACGGCGTCGAACTGCCATGCATCCACTTCCACCGGTACGCCGCCAAGCGAGGTCACCGTATCCACGATGCAGAAGACATCGTGTCGATGTGCGATGGCGGCGAGCGTCTGCGCGTCCGACAACGCACCGGTGGAGGTCTCGGCATGCACGAAGGCGAGCGCCCTCGCGTCCGGATGCTGCCTGAGCGCATCTTCCACTTTGTCGGGATCCACCGCGCGGCCCCACTCGTCCTCGACCACCACCGGCACGCCGCCGGCGCGCAGCACGTTTTCCTTCATGCGCCCGCCGAAGGCGCCGTTGACGCACACCACGACCTTGTCGCCGGGTTCGATCAGATTGACGAACACCGCCTCCATGCCCACCGAGCCCGGACCGGACAACGGGAGCGTCAGCGTGTTGTCGGTGCGGAAGGCGTACTGAAGCAGGCGCTTCACATCGTCCATCATGTCGATGAACTGCGGGTCGAGATGACCGACGGTGGGACGTGCCAGCGCGAGCAGCACGCGCGCGGCGACGTCGGAAGGGCCGGGACCCATGAGGGTGCGTTGAGGTGGGTTGAAACTGGTGGACATGCGGGGCACTCCGTTCGGGCGATGGGGCGATGCCTTTATGCCATGTGAATTATCGGGTTGGCGTTTTACATGAAAAGGCCCGCCGCGGAATCTCCGGGCGGGCCTTTTCGGTGCGGCCATCGCGTCGCCGAGGCGACGGGGCAGGTCGCATATGGGCGATCAGGGCTTCTCCTTGCGGTCGCGGCAGCCGCCGCGCGAGCCGTCGACGCAGACCTTGCCGTCGGTCCAGGTGGCACCGGACAGGATCGCGCGCGTCAGGTCGACGCCGCTGACGTCGGCGCCGGTCAGGTCGGCCCCGGTGAGATCGGCACGATGGAAGTTGGTGCCGGTCAGCTTGGCGCCGCGCAGGTTGGCGTAGGAAAGTTTCGCGCTGTCGAGATTGGCGCCGCGCAGGTCCGCGCTTTCGAGCTGGGCGCGTACCAGGTTGGCGCGACGCATGTCGGCGCCATTGAGCTTGGCCTTGAGGAAGGAGGCCTCGCACAGGTCGCCTTCGATCAGCGACGCGTTCTTCAGGTTGGCCTCGGTCAGGTTGGCGCCGCAGAAACGGGCCGAGTCGGCCTGGGCCTCTTCCAGCCTGGCGCCGCGCAGATTGGCGCGCAGGAAATTCGCCTCGGTCAGGTTGGCCTTGTACAGATCGGCCTCGCTCAGATTGGCTTCCAGCAGGTCACCGCGACGCAGGTTGGCGGAGTTGAGGTTGGCCTTGAAAAAGTCGGCACGCGGTGCGCGCACCTGTTCCATGCGGGCGTTGTGCAGATTGGCCTCCTGCAGCAGCGCGCTGCGCAGTTCGGCCTTTTCCAGTCGGGCCATGGTCAGGTTGGCCCAGTGCAGGTCGGTTTCGGTCAGCGTCGCGTGGCTGAGGTTCGCCGCGGTCAGGTTGGCGCTGTGGAACTTGGCGCGCGACGCGTTGACCGCGTACATGTCGGCCTGTTCCAGATTGGCGGCGGACAGGTCGGCCTGCGAGAAATTGGTCTTGTGCAGATAGACGCCTGAGATGTTGGCGCCCTTCAGATCCGATTTGCTGAGATCGGCCCCGTGCAGAAAACTGCGACTTACGTCGCCGTGATGCAGATCGACACCGGGACAAAGGGTGCCGGGCTTGATGATGCAACCGTTGATGACGACGTTTTCCGCCGTCGCCGTGGCGGCGAGCGGCAAGGCCAGGGCCAGGGCGAAGAGGGCGCGCTTCATCGAGATCTCCTTAAATCTGGTGTCGGTTGAATGGGTGACATGCGAGAAATTCGGGCAATCATTGTACGTTTATTTTGCCCGTCGGTGATCCCGGACCGCTATGCCAGCCCGGCCAGTGCCCGATTCTCCACCTGTTGACGCGTTCTTGCAACGATCCGCACGGTCAGGCAGCGATCGCGGCGATGGCTGCCTCGCGCCCGCGGGTCCTCCCCCGGTTGCGGCCGTTTGCGGTGGGATTCGCAGCATCGGCATCTCGTCTGTCGGCTTTGCGACAACGCGCGCGGCTTCGTAAGACCAGAAAAATCAGTTGCTTGTCTCATGGCATGTCGATTGCAGTTCCTCGGGCAGGTCGTCCACAGGCCAATCCGGGGGCATGTCGCCATGATGAAGTCGAAACAGATCGCCGAGTTGCTGAACGAGCCGGCCTGCTCGCACAACGCCAAGAGCAAGTCGGGCTGCTCCAAACCCAAGCCCGGCGCGACCGCCGGCGGCTGTGCCTTCGATGGTGCCCAGATCGCCCTGCTGCCGATCGCCGACGTCGCACACATCGTGCATGGCCCGATCGCCTGCGCCGGCTCATCCTGGGACAACCGCGGCACGCGCTCCTCCGGTCCGTTGCTCTACCGCATCGGCATGACCACCGACCTGACCGAGCAGGACATCATCATGGGGCGGGCCGAGAAGCGCCTGTTCCACGCCATCAAACAGGCCATCGACGACTATGCGCCGCCGGCGGTGTTCGTCTACAACACCTGCGTGCCGGCACTGATCGGCGACGACGTCGAGGCGGTCTGCCGCGAGGCCGAGGGCCGCTGGGGCGTGCCGGTGGTGCCGGTCGACGCGGCCGGCTTCTACGGCACCAAGAATCTCGGCAACCGCATCGCCGGCGACGCGATGGTGAAATACGTCGTCGGCACGCGCGAGCCCGATCCGCTGCCGGCCGATGCGGCGCGGCCTGGAATCACCGTTCATGACGTGAATCTGGTCGGCGAATACAACATCGCCGGCGAGTTCTGGCACGTGCTGCCGCTGTTCGACGAACTCGGTCTGCGCATCCTGTGCACGCTGTCGGGCGACGCGCGCTTCCGCGAGGTGCAGAGCATGCACCGCGCGGAGGTCAACATGATGGTTTGCTCGAAGGCCATGATCAACGTCGCGCGCAAGCTCCAGGAAAAATTCGGCACGCCCTGGTTCGAGGGCAGTTTCTACGGCATCACCGACACCTCGAAGGCGCTGCGCGACTTCGCACGCATCATCGACGACCCCGATCTCACGGCACGCACCGAAGCGCTGATCGCGCGCGAGGAGGCACGCATCCACGCCGAACTCGAACCCTGGCGCGCGCGCTTGCGCGGCAAGCGCGTGCTGCTCTACACCGGCGGCGTGAAGTCCTGGTCGGTGGTGAGCGCCTTGCAGGATCTCGGCATGGAGGTGGTCGCCACCGGTACCAACAAATCCACCGAGGAAGACAAGGCGCGCATCCGCGAGCTGATGGGCGAGAAGACCAAGATGATCACCGACGGCAGCCCGAAGGCGCTCATCAACACGGTGCGCGAATATCGGGCCGACATCCTGATCGCCGGCGGACGCAACATGTACACCGCGCTCAAGGCGCGCATCCCGTTTCTCGACATCAACCAAGAACGCGAATTCGGTTACGCCGGCTATCAGGGCATGCTGGAACTCGTGCGCCAGCTCGCGCGCACGATTGAAAGCCCGATCTGGCGTCAGGTGCGCGAACCCGCGCCCTGGCACGTCGACGCGCCGCGCGCCGTGGTGGGAGGCTGACATGGCCGAGATCATCAAACGCAACAAGGCATTGTCGGTCAGCCCGCTCAAGGCCAGCCAGACGCTCGGCGGTTCGCTCGCGGTGCTCGGCTTTCGCGGCGCGATCCCGATGATGCACGGCTCGCAGGGCTGCACCGCCTTCGGCAAGGTCTACTTCGTACGCCATTTCCGCGAGCCGATCCCGCTTCAGACCACGGCGATGGATCAGACCAGCACGGTGATGGGCGCCGACGACAACGTGATCGAGGGTCTGCGCGTCATCAGCGAAAAATCCACGCCGTCGATGATCGGCGTGCTGACCACGGGTCTGGCCGAGACGCAGGGCACCGACGTCCAGCGTGCGATCAAGGAATTCCGCGCCGCCCATCCGCAGTACGACGCGGTGCGCGTGGTCGGCGTCAACACGCCGGATTTTTCGGGCTGTTTCGAGAGCGGCCATGCCGAGACCGTGACGGCGATCCTCGCCGCGCTGGTGCCGGATGCGGCTAGCGCCGGCACCAAGCCAGGTCATGCGGCGCGGCGCGTCAACGTCCTGGTCGGTCCGATGCACACGCCGGGCGACGTCGAGGTGCTGAGTGAGACGATCGAGGCCTTCGGTCTCGAACCGGTGCTGATCCCCGACGTCTCGGGATCGCTCGACGGTCATCTCGAAGCGGCGGAATTCAGCCCGTTGTCGACCGGCGGTACCGACGTCGATGCGCTGGCGACGGTTGGCGATGCCGCCGCCACGCTGGTGATCGGCGCGTCGATGGCCAAGGCCGCCGACGTTTTGAAATCGCGCACCGGCGTACCCGACTTCCGCTTCGATCATCTGTACGGCCTGCGCGCCTGCGACGCCTTCGTCGCGACCTTGCAGCAGATCTCCGGCAATCCCGTTCCGACCAGAATCGAACGCCAGCGCGCGCAACTCCAGGACGCGCTGCTCGACACCCATTTCATGATCGGTCAGGCGCGCGTCGCCATCGCCGCCGATCCGGATCAGTTGCACGCCTTCACGCAACTGCTGTCGGACTGCGGCGCCGAAGTGACCGCGGCCGTGGTGCCGGCGCGCGCGCCGGTGCTCGAGCGCACGCCGGTCGAACAGGTGAAGATCGGCGATCTCGACGACATGGAAAAGTGCGCGCGCGAGCGCGGCGTCGATCTGGTCATCGGCAATTCGCATGCGGCGGCGAGCGCCGAACGCCTCGGCGTGCCGGTACTGCGCGCGGGCTTCCCGCTGTACGACCGCGTCGGCGCGTATCAGCGCGTGTGGATCGGCTATCGCGGCTCGCGCCAGGCATTGTTCGACGTCGCCAATCTGCTGCTGGAGCAACACGCGCAGCACGAGATCCAGCCTTACCGTTCGATTTACGCACAGAAGCCGGAGTACCGGCGGGAGGAAACGGTCGATGGGTCCGAAACGACACATGCGACTGGTGGGCGTCCCCACTGAGCAGGACGACGAGATGAACGACGCCGTCCGCATCGCCTTCGCCACCAGCGACCGCCGCCGCGTCGATCAGCACTTCGGTTCGGCCGAGGGCTTCGTCGTCTATGCCGTGAGCGAGGAAGAGGCGGTGCTGACCGACGTTGCCGAGTTCGGCGACCTCGCGCAGGACGGCAACGAGGACAAGCTCGCCGCCAAGCTGAAGATGCTCGAAGGCTGCGCCGCCGTGTACTGCCAGGCGGTCGGCGCCTCGGCGATCCGCCAGTTGCTCGCCATCGGCGTACAGCCGGTGAAGGTCGAATCCGGCGCCATCGTCGCCGGCCTGATCGACGAATTGCAGCAGGCGATGCGCAGCACACCGCCGCCGTGGCTGATCAAGGCGCGCAGCGCCGCTACATCACGCGATGGCGGCCGCTTCGACGCGATGGAGGCGGAAGGCTGGAGCGAGTGAGCTGGATGAATATTTTGCTGCGGAGGACGCAGAGGTCACGAAGAAAAAAGATTGTTCTCGCTGAGAACGCCGGGGCGCCGGGAAAGGCGAACATCGTGTTTTCTTTGCGTCCCGGCGTCCTCGGCGAGAGCGTGTGATTTTTCTTTGTTTTCTCAGTGTTCCCCGTGGCCAACGTCAGTTTTTGAACAACCCAATCGGAGCAGACCCATGAGCGCAGTCCTGCAAGTCGACGAGGCCGACCCGGTCCTCGAATCGGATTTCATGAAGGAGATGGTCAAGCAGATGCGGGCCGTCGACACCTACGGCATGTACGAAACCTGGACGCCGGCGCGCATCCTCGATCCGTTCGTGCTGACCAAGGAGCGCAAGCACGAGATCCCCGTCATCGGCGATCCGGACGAGATCACGATGGCGCGCGTGAAGGCCTTCTACAACGCCATCGCGACGCTGATCGAGAAGGAATGCGGCCTGATGGCGGTGCCGATGATCAATCTCACGCACGAGGGTTTCGGTCGCGCGGTCATCACGGTCGGCAAGCTCGTGGTGGTCGACAAGACGCTGCGCGACGTGCACCGCTTCGGCTATCCGTCGCTGTCGAAGATGAAGGACGAGGCCGACAAACTGCTGTCGGTCGCCACCACGCTGGTCGGCGAACACCCGGCCGTGGCGGGCCTGTGATCGGGATTGCGGGGAGAACGTCATGAGCGAAGACGAACTGAAAGACCTCGAAAAGGAAGTCCGCAAGTGCAAGCGCGTCGCTTCCGAATGGGCCTCGCAACTGCACGATCTGGTCGAGGACCGGTTGCCGGCGGCCTACGCGGAACTGCCGGGCATCGCGCAGTCGACCTTCGACGCCTGCAAGGCATGGGCCGAGGCCGAGGCGCGCTTCAAGGCGGCTTCGCAGGAAGCCGCCTGAAAACCATTCACGAGAGATCGACGACATGCAAAACATCACCGGAGTCACGCGCGGCGGGCGCGAATGGGTGCCCGAGTTCGTGGTCGCCATCGATCAGGAACGCTGCATCGGCTGTGGCCGCTGCTTCAAGGTTTGTCCGCGCAACGTGTTCGATCTGGTCGAACGCGAGGTCGACGACGAGGAGGACGAGCTGGACGACGACAACATGATGGTCATGAGCATCAAGGATGCGCTCGACTGCATCGGTTGCAAGTCCTGCTTCCGCGTCTGCCCGAAGGCCTGCCACAGCCATGCGCCGATGGCGCTCGATGCCTGAAAACCCACTCTGGAGTACATCATGCCCAAGCCACAAAAACACGTCTTCGTCTGCGTCCAGGGCCGTCCGCCGGGCCATCCGCGCGGTTCCTGCGCCGGCGAGCGCGGTTCGCCCGCGGTGATGGAGGAGTTCCTGAACCAGGTGCAGATACGCAACCTGTTCGACCGCGTGCAGGTGACCAACACCGGCTGCCTCGGTCCCTGCTTCAACGGCGCCTCGGTGCTGGTGTATCCCGACGGCGTCATGTACGGCGGCGTTACGCGCGAGGACGTGAACGCGATCATCGACGAACACCTGCTCGGCGGCACGCCGGTCGAGCGCCTGCTGATGCCGGCCGAGGTGTGGTGATGAGCGGCCGCGGTGCCGACACGAAGGTATCGGGCGACCTGCTCGTCCGGGTCGAAAGCCTGCGCGAACTCGGCGAGGCGGTGTGTCATCGACTGGCGTTGGAGGTCGAGCGCATCGGTCTTGCGTCCGAGGTGGTGATCCCCGGCTTCGACCGTGCCGCATTCAGTCTGAAACGCGACCCGGCGACGGGCGACGGCGGTCTGGTCGGTCTGTGGCACGATACGAACGGCCGTCCGCGCGGCTCGATGGTGTTCCATGGCGACGGCAGTTTCTTCGCCGAACACGACGTGCTGCGCGTGCATCCCGCGCGCCCCGGCTGGTTCGTCGAGGCGGTGACGGCCTGGGGCCGCGACGGCGTCATCAAGGGCGAGTCGCGCCTGATCGCGATGCCGGAATGAGTTCGACGCTGGATGCCCTGAAGGCCGACATCATCCGCGCGGTGGCGGAACGCGCGCGGCTGCTGGAGGAGATGGAACACTGGTACGCCGCCGGCCGGCGGCATTTCCCGCGCCGCACGGAAATGGAGGCGCTGGATGCCCGGCTGTCGGAGCTCGATACGCAGTACAAGCGGTTGTGGGACACGGCACGGCAACGTGCATGCGAGTGAAGACATGCCGGAAAACGCCACCGCCGCCGACGCGCGACTGATTCTCTATCACAAGCAATCCACCTCCGCCCGCACCCGGTTCCTGCGTCTGGCGGACAGCGGCGTATGCGCGTTCGAGGCGCTGCCGCCGCTGTCGAGCGTGATGGACACACCCGCGGCGACCGGCGTGCTGCGCCACCCGGCCGATCTGCTGCGCGCGGCCGAGGAACGGCTCGGCCTCGCCCGCGGCGGTCTGGAGATCGACGCCGGGTTCCGCGCGCAGGTCGACACGCCCGACGGCCCGGTGATGATCCATCTCGCCCGCTTCACCGGCATCGATCCGCCCTTCGACGCCGCCGAACGCATCGGCGGGCGTTTCGTCGCACTGACCGAAGTGCGCGACCTGCCGCCCGCGCAGCTCGAACTGCTGCGCCGCGCCTACGCCTGCATCATGGAAGGCTGACTGCGGCGGCGAGCACGTCGCGATCGGCCTTCCATCCTGTCGCATTCCCTACAAATCCCACTGCCGCGATCGTGCCTGCGTCCGACAAGGTGCGAGCGGTCGCCAATACTTGAGCCTTTCATTCAAGCGTTTGGCGGCGTTCCGGCGCGTGGCATGGCGCTTGCAGAACGTCCAGCAACGACAACCATCCTGCAAGGAGACGAATCATGCTCACGCTCACCGACAGCGCCATCAAGGCCGTCAGCCGTTTCATCAAGGGTTCCGCCGATCCGGTCGGCGGTCTGCGCGTCATGATCACCGGCGGCGGCTGCTCGGGCTTCCAATACAGCATGCGTCTGGAAGAAGCGCCCGCGGCCGACGACGCGGTGGTCGACTGCGGCGGCGTGCAGATCTACGTCGATCCGATGAGCGCGCCGTTGCTGTCGGGCGTCACCGTCGACTTCGTCGACGCGATCGACGGCGCCGGCTTCAAGTTCCACAACCCGAATGCCTCGGCCAGTTGCGGCTGCGGCAATTCCTTCTCCGCCTGAGCGCGCCTCGGGTTCAATCGCAAGCAGACGGGAGCCAGCCATGTGGGACTATTCCGACAAGGTCAAAGAACATTTCTTCAACCCCAGGAACGCCGGGGCGGTGGTCGAACCCAATGCGGTGGGTGAGGTGGGCTCCATCTCCTGCGGCGACGCCCTGCGTCTGACGCTGAAGGTCGATCCCGACAGCGACGTCATCCTCGACGCCGGTTTCCAGACCTTCGGCTGCGGTTCGGCCATCGCGTCGAGCTCGGCGCTCACCGAGATGGTGAAGGGCATGAAGGTCGAGGAGGCGTTGAAGATCACCAACCAGGACATTGCCGACTTCCTCGACGGCCTGCCGCCCGAGAAGATGCACTGCTCCGTCATGGGTCGCGAGGCGCTGGCGGCGGCGATCGCCAACTACCGCGGCGAGGAATGGAGCGACGATCACGAGGAAGGCGCGCTGATCTGCAAGTGCTTCGGCATCGACGCGCACATGATCGAGGAGGTCGTGCGCGCGAACGATCTGAGCACGGTCGAGCAGGTCACGAACTACACCAAGGCCGGCGGCGGCTGTTCCTCCTGCCACGAGGGCATCGAGGAGATCCTGTTCAAGGTGCTGGCCGAGCGCGAGGACCTGGCGCCCGAGTGCATCGCCGAACCCGAGCCGGTCGCGGCGGCGCCGGTCGAACCGGAACCCGCGCGTCCCGCCGCGATGACCAATCTGCAACGCATCCGTCGCATCGAACAGGTGATCGAGATGCTGCGCCCGCGCCTGCAGGCCGACCACGGCGACGTCGAACTGGTCGACGTCGACGGCAAGACCGTCTACGTCAACATGAAGGGCGCCTGCGCCGGCTGCCAGATGGCCTCGATGACGCTCGGCGGCATCCAGCAGCGCCTGATGGAGGAACTGGGCGAGTTCGTGCGCGTGATGCCTGCGAGTGCGCAGCAGTCGCAACCGGCCGTATCGAGAGGGCACTGACATGGGCGACATCTATCTCGACAACAACGCCACCACGCGCGTCGAACCCGAGGTGGTGGAGGCGATGCTGCCGTTCTTCACCGAGCAGTTCGGCAATCCGTCGTCGATGCACAGTTTCGGCAACCAGGTCGGACGCGCGATCGTCGATGCGCGCAAGAAGGTTCAGGCGTTGCTCGGCGCCGCGCACGACTCGGAGATCATCTTCACCTCCTGCGGCACCGAATCCGACAGCACGGCGATCCTGTCCGCGCTGCGCTGCCAGCCCGAACGGCGCGAAATCATCATCACCACGGTCGAGCATCCGGCCGTGCTGACGCTGTGCGAGCATCTCGAAAAGGACGGCTACACCATCCATCGCCTCAAGGTCGACGGCAAGGGCCGGCTCGATCTGAAGGAATACGCGTCGCTGCTGTCCGAGCGGGTCGCGATCGTCTCCGTCATGTGGGCCAACAACGAGACGGGGACGCTGTTCCCGGTGGTCGAGATGGCCGAGATGGCACATGCCGCGGGCGTCATGTTCCATACCGATGCCGTGCAGGCGGTCGGCAAGCTGCCGATCGACCTCAAGCATACGAAGATCGACATGCTGTCGCTGTCCGGCCACAAGCTGCATGCACCGAAGGGCATTGGCGTGCTGTATCTGCGTCGCGGCTGCCGCTACCGGCCGCTGCTGCGCGGCGGTCACCAGGAACGCGGCCGGCGCGCCGGCACCGAGAATGCGGCCTCGATCGTCGCGCTCGGCAAGGCCTGCGAGATGGCGATGGAATACATGAGCTTCGAGAACACCGAGGTGCGGCGTCTGCGCGACCATCTGGAGCGCGGCATTCTGGCCCAGGTACCGAACGCCTTCGTCACCGGCGATCCCGACAACCGTCTGCCGAACACCTGCAACATCGCCTTCGAATACATCGAGGGCGAGGCCATCCTGCTGCTGCTGAACAAGGCCGGCATCGCCGCCTCCAGCGGCTCCGCCTGCACCTCTGGCTCGCTCGAACCCTCGCACGTCATGCGCGCGATGGGCATTCCCTACACCGCCGCCCACGGCACCGTGCGCTTCTCGCTATCGCGCCACAACACGCTGGAAGAGATGGACCGCGTCATCGCCGCCGTGCCGCCGATCGTCGCACAACTGCGCAAGCTGTCGCCCTACTGGGGTGAGAACGGTCCGGTCGAGGAACCGGAAAAGGCCTTTGCGCCGACCTATGCCTGAACCGCCATGCCGACGCCCGCGAAGTTCGTCGCGGGCGCCGGCGCCGACGTTCAGTCCTTCGCCGACGGCGCGTGCCGCATGTTCATGTAGACGCCGCCGGCCTCCAGTTCGTCCAGCATCTGCCGCAGGCGTTTGTCTTTCGTTTCCTGCCGCTTCGCGCGCTCGATCCAGCCCAGATAGTCGTTGCGCTGGTAGGCCGGCCGCTGCGCGTAGGCCTGCATCAGGCCGCGCGCCTTCAGCGCATGCCGGACGAAGTCCGGCATCGGGTGCAATGATCGTTTCAGATTCGATGTCGTCATGACGGTACCTTCAGTCGATTCGGGTGAGGTCGGCATATTGTCGCTTCCTGTCCGTCTGAACGTCGCGCCTATATCCACTCGCGCCGGAACTGCCTGCGATACTGTGACGGTGTCACGCCGATCTGGCGCACGAACAGCCGGCGGAACGACGACACGTCGCCGTGGCCGACCGCGGCGGCGATCCGTTCGATGCTCTGGCCGGTCCGTTCCAGCGACTCCTTGGCCCGCTCCATGCGCAACGCGTGCAGATAGCCGAGCGGCGCCATGCCCGTGCGGGCGCGGAAGCGGCGGTGCAGGGTGCGATAGCTGACGTGCAGTGCGTCCGCCAGCTCGGCGGTAGAGAACGCCGCCTGTAATTGCGTCTCCATGCGTTCGACGGCGGCATCCACCAGCGGATCACCGAACCGGCGTGGCAGCGAGATGAATGGGCGCTGCGACGTGCGCCCCTCGTCTACCAGCATGATCGACGCCACGTTGCGCGCCAGCGCGTGGCCCCTCAGTCGTCGCAGTACGTGCAGCGACAGATCGGTGTGCGCGGTCATCGCGCCGGCGGTCAGCAGATTGCCGTCGTCCACCAGCGCCTGCGCCGCGTTCAGGCGCACGTTCGGGTAGCGCGCGGCGAACAGCGTCTCGAACCACCAGCTGGTGGTTGCCGCCCGACCGTCCAGCCGGCCGCTCTCGGCCAGCACGAAGGTGCCGTGGCAACTCGCCGCCAGCAGTGTCGCCGGATCGAGCATGCGCAGGCGCTCGATCGCCGGCCGCCACGCGGTCTCGGTTCTCGCCACCAGTTCATCCGGTGTCGCGGCGAAGAAACCGGGCAGGATCACCGCATCGTAGCCATCGAGGCGGGGCGGCAACGGCAGGGTATCCAGGGTGAGTGCATCGGACAGCGCAATGCCGCCGCCACGGGATGAAAACGTATCGATGCGACACTCGCCGGCCGTATCCATGCGGGCGGCGATGCGAAACAAATCCAGCGTGGTGGTGACGCTCGACGGCGTGGCACCGGATTCGACCAGCAGGGCGATGGCGGACATGGCAGTTCCTGCGCGATGGTTGTCCATTCTGCCACTACCGCGCCGACCGGCCTACGGCGATGCTGAGGGCACATTCAATCCTGAGGACCCAGCCCATGCACCGCTTCGACGACCCGACCAGACAAGCCGTCTGGAACACCCTGCGCGCACTCAACGATGCCTGGACCCGGGGTAATCCCGATCGTCTGACCGACTACTTCCATCCATGCATGGTCGCGGTCACCGCCACCGACCGCCATCGCCTCGACGGCGGTCCTGCCTGTGTCGCCGGCTGGAAGGCCTTCGCCGAGGCCGCGACCATTCATCACTGGCGGGAGATCGACCCGGTCGTACACGTCTACGGCGATGCCGCCGTCGTCGCCTACGACTTCGACATGGCCTTCGACATGCAAGGCCGGACCATCCACATGGGCGGCCGCGACCTGTTCTTCTTCGTCAGGGAGGCGGGGCGCTGGTGGGCGGTGGCGGACCAGTTCTCGGCCTATCCGTGAAGGGACGCCAGATCGACGTCGGCGCGTTCGGCCTTCCTCAATGCAATTGCGAGTCGGCGCCGCAGCACTTCTTGTATTTGCGCCCCGACCCGCACGGGCAGGGATCGTTGCGACCGACCTTCGGTTCGGCGCGGCGATGGGTTGCGATGCGGTCGCGGGCGGCCTGTTCCCTGTGGGCAGCGAAGTAGTCGCACAGGTCCTCCAGTGCGGCCTGAATCCGGTCCGGGGCCTGTTCCATGATGGCGTCGATGTCCTCCGGATGTTCGCTCAGCGATTCCTCGCCCAGGTCGGTGCCGAACAGCAGTATGGTCGCCAGCATCTCGGGCTGCTCGTCGAGCAGCTGCTTCAGCCATTGCTCGCCGAACAGTTGGAAGCCGAGCACGAAGCCCCCCGCCCACAGGTCCACCCGCAGCCGATCCTCATCATCGGCGGCGAACAGTGGCGCCGGCCGACCGGCGTTCACCGCTGTCATCACGTCGTTGTAGTGGCGCAGCACGAGCCCCATCATCTGCTCGGCCTGCGCCATGTTCTGGAATTCCGGCGCCGCCGCGCCCTCTTCGAGGTCCCATAGCCATGGCAGCCAACGGCTCGGTGGAATGAGGTCGGGATTGAGCGCGATGGCCGTGAGATAGCCGTCGAACGCGGACAGCTGCATGGCCGTCTGCGGTACGACTTCGGATCGGAGGAG
>JAQVJI010000021.1:0-15725 GCA_028695255.1 Chromatiales bacterium
CCGCGATCTCGATGCCCGCCTTGACGCCATCGACGGCGGTGCGCGCGGCGCGGATGTCGAGACCGGGGTTGTCGACCGGGCCGTGGAACAGCAGGCGTCCGCGCTCCACCGTCAGGTTCTGGCCGTAGGCCTGAAAACGGCCGTCCTCCACGCGCAGTTCGCCGTCGCCGAGCGCCACGTCTTCGGGGCCGTCGCTGAGCAGCAGCGCGCCAGCGAGCCGGCCGCTCAGTCCGTAACCGCGGATATGGACGTGGTCGCCGAAGCCCAGTTCCAGCGCGGCGCGGACGTTCCAGCGCTCCGCCTCGACCTGGACCACGCCGACCAGCACCTCGTCCTCGGACACGCGCACCGCCTGCTGCGCCGGCATGCGCAGTTCGACGTCGGCCGTCGGCACGTGCAGCCGGCCCGACACGGTCAGGTCGCGACCGCTCAGGCTGACCGCGACCAACGGATCGATCTGTACCCGCGCGAACGGCAGGTCGATCGCTTGCAGATCCTTGCCCTCGGCACGCAGCGCGGCGTGCCAGCCATAATCCATGCGCGCCGCGTCGCCGCCGAATTCGAGCGCGCCCGCGCCCGAACGCAGCGAGCCGGACATCTGCACGCGATCGAGCGCGGGCTGGGTGAGCGTCAGGCCGATGTCCTCGATCGACAGCCCGAGTTCCGGGATCGTCAATGCGGCCTGCTCCAGTCGGATCACGCCTTCCAGCGCGGGTGCGGCGACGTCGCCGCCGATGCGGTAATCGGCATGCAAGCGCCCGCGCGGCTCCGCGAGCCAGGGATTGAAGCGCGTGAGCCATTCGAAATCCGTCATCTCCAGCGTGAACTTGCCCGCGAGCGCTGTCGGGGCCGCGTCCTGTGGCGTGCCGGCGATGTCTGCGTGCAGCATGCCGCCTGCGCGCAGATCGACCCGCGCCGCGGCCTGCCAGTGGCCGGCGTCGAGCCGGGCCTCGAATCGTGCCGCGTCGAACGGCAGGCGCAGGCTGCGCAGTTCGTCCACCGCGTGATGCAGCGCGCCGCGTCCGACTTCGAGCTGCGCCTCGCCGCGCCAGTCGGTGCCGTCGTCGTCGAGTCGCCATGCACCCTGCACCGTGCCGCGCAGGCGCAGGCCCGGTACGCGCGCCTGGATCGGCTCGTCGAACAGCGCCAGCGGCAGGTCCTGCAAGCGTGCCTCGACATGTCCGCCGTCGCCCGCCATCCAGTGCGCTTCGAGGCACAGCGACGCGCGTTCGCGCACGAGACAGCTCGATTCCAGACGGACCGACGTCGCGGACCAGGCGAGTGCCGCGGCATGCGCCAGCCGCCAGTCGCCGGCCTCGGCGGTGCGCAGTTCCAGGCGCTGCAAACGGCCCTGCCAGGCGCCGTCGTGCCAGCCGCCGTCGAGTTCCACTGCACCCGACGCATCGGCGGTGGTCGTCGTGAGTCTCAGTCGATGTGCGTTCGGCGTGCCGCCGCCTTCGACGGCGATGTGCGGGACGTCGATGCCGCCGAGATGCGCATCCTCCAGTCGCAGATCGACACGCGCCGTGCCATCGACCTCGATGTCGGCGCGCAGTCGCAACGCGTCGATGCGTTCGTCGCCGAAGACCAGCGTCTGTCCATCCGCGGTGAGGGTCAGCAACGGCGCATCGCGTTCGCCGTCGAGGCTGGCCTCGCCGCGCAACGTGCCGCCGAGGCCGGGCCAGAAGGCATCCAGTGCCGGCGCGTCGATCTGTGCCCGCAGCGCATAGTGGGTGTCGATCCGTCCGTCGACGTGCAGGTGATTGTCGCCGAGTCGTGCGTTGACGTCCGTGAACGACCAGCCGCCGTCGGCGAGCGCGATCCGTCCGCCCGCCGACAGTGCCCGTCCGCGCAGGAGACCTTCGGCGCGCACGAGATCGAGCGTGACGACGGGCGATCCGTCGGCCGCATAGGCGCCGTCGATGTTCAGTTCGGCGTCGATGCGGCCCGGCAGGTCGTCGAGCCAATGTGAGGGATCGAGCGCGCTCGCGTGCCAGTTTGACTGCCAGGTGATTCGATCGGCCCAGGCCAGCCGACCCTCGGCCGCGATGCGCGCGTCGCCGGCCGTCGCCTCAAACGTGCGCAGGTCGATCCCGCTGTGTTCGGCGTGCAGCGCTGCGTGCAGACGGTCGAGACCGTATGCACGTCCATCCACGCTCAGTCGCAGTGCTTCGACATCGATGCGCGGCAGATCCACCGGCAGCGGCAGCCGCAGGTCGAGGAGCGCCATCTCGCGCTGCTGCGGCGTCGTGTCGGATGCATCCGCATCCGCGACGTCGACGTGCAGGTCGTCGGCCTGCATGCGGTCGATGCGAATGCGGCCGGTGAACAGCGCGAATGCGTCCCAGCGCAACAGCAGACGTTCCGCCGTCACGTCCACGCGTGCGTCGCGATAACGCGGCGCTTCGAGCGCAAGACCGGCCAGCAGCGAACCGCGCAGGCCCGCCACCGACAGTTCGCCGGGCAGCATCTGCTGCGCCTGACGCAGCAGCCAGTGCGCGCCCGGCGTGGTGCCGAACAACAGCGTGATCAGCGTCGCCAGCAGGATGAACAGACCGAGCGCGGCGTAGATGAGTCTTCGTTTCAAGCGTTGCTCCGCTGAAGGCGATCGATCGCCAAGGATGCCGTAGGTCGGGTTGCGCGCCAGCGCAATCTGACGTTCCGCATCACACTGAAACCGCGTTCGTCACGTAGCTCCGCAACGTGACCTACGACGGCGGTCATTACAAATCCGGCCCCATGGTGAAATGCAGGCGCGGGCTGCGATCGTCCTCGTCGAGCGGCCAGGCGAGGTCGAGCCGGACCGGGCCGATCGGCGAACGCCAGCGCACACCGAATCCGACACCGGTCTTGAGACCTTCCTCGACGCGGTCGAAGGCGTTGCCAGCGTCGATGAACACGGCGGCATCCCAGCGTCCGTACACCGGCCGGTCGTATTCGAGACTGGCGGTCAGCAGATGCCGGCCGCCGATCAGTTCGCCGTCTGCGTCGCGCGGCGCGAGCGACTGATAGGCATAGCCGCGCACGCTGGTGTCGCCGCCGGCGAAGAAGCGCAGCGAGGCCGGGAAATCGTCCACCTCGCCGGTGACGGTGGTGCCGCCCTCGGCGCGCGCGATGAGGCGGCCCTGCCCGAACGGGTACAGCAGTTTGGTGTTGAACAGGGCTTGCCCGAAATCGGTATCGGAGGCCACGGCGGAGGCGGCGCCGCGCAAGGTCATGCCGACGCGCCAGCCGCGCTGCGGCAATACCGGATGGTCGGCGACGCTGCGGCTGATGCCCCACGACGGCATCAGCAGGCTCGATCGGTCGCGGCTGCCGGCCACGGTGTAGTGCTCGCGCAGCCAGCTCAGGCTGCGCGTCTCGATCCAGCCGCTGCGCCAGCCTTCGGTGTGTTCGCGCTGGTGGATCGCGCCGATGCGGTAGAGGTCGGTGTCGGCGGCGTCGGTTTCCTCATGACGCAATTCGGTCTGAAGGCTCAGGCGTTCGCGCACCGGGTCGCCGAGCGGTATCAGGTAGTTGGCCGTGAGGCGCGAACGCACGGGCGCCGCCTCCAGGTCGGCATTGAAACGATGGCCGTTGCGATTGACGCGCCGGTCCTCGAAACTCAGACGCAGGCGCGGCCCGACGTCGGTGGCGGCACCGATACCCATCGACCAGACCCGGCGTGCCCGCGCGGTGGCGGTCACCCGGATCGGTACGCTGCGATCGGCATCGGTGCGTTCGCGTTGCGCACGCACTTCCACGCGCTCGAAATAGCCGCTGTCTTCCAGTACGCGTTGCAGGCGCAGCAGGTCGTCGGTGCTGTAGGGATCGCCGGGCGCGAAGGGCAGGAAGCGTGCGACGAACGCCGGCCGCAGGATGTCCTGTTCGATCGTGGTCTCGCCGAAGCGGTAGCGCGGGCCGGCATCGAGCACGAGTTCGATCTCTGCCGTGAGCGTCTCCGGGTCGACGCGCAATGCGCGGTTGACGTAGCGGGCCTCGAAATAGCCGCGGTCGGCGGCCAGGGTCACGAGCTGGTCGCGCAGGGCCTCGTAGCGTCCGTGATCGAGGCGGCTGCCGATGGCGATGCCGGGGGCGTCGCGCAATGCGATGAAGGCAGGGTCGTCGGCTGCCTCGCCCAGCAGTTCGACGTGGATGCGTGTGATGCGTACCGGCGGGCCGGGCTGGACGTCGACGGCGAGCGACCAGCAGTCGTCAGTGCGCGAAAAGCGCGTGGTGATTTCGGGCTGGTAATGGCCGAGCGCCCGCAGCGCCTGGGTCGTTTCCTGCACGGCCCGGCGTTGCAGCGCCTTCACGCGCCAGTCGGAGAGGTCGCAGGGTTCGCGCTGGATCGAGAGATGCGCGCGCACGTTGTCGGCGCGCGCGCCGTCGATGCCGGTGACGTCGATGCGCGGGATGGGCTCGGCCGCCGACGCGGTAGTAGCCAGCAGGAACGCGGTGGCGAGATATCGATGTCGGGCGGATGGGTTCAACCCTGGAGACCTGATGCCTGGCTATTGGGGAATGTTATTTGGCCGCAGAGGACACAGAGAAAAGCCAATGATCGTTCTCGCTGAGGCCGCCGGGACGCAGGGAAAGACAAAAACGGCGAGTTGCATAGCCTTTTCCCTGCGTCTCGGCGGTCTCAGCGAGAAATCACGCTTTTTTCGCTGGTCCTCTGTGGCCAGGACAAGTCTCTTCAGACCGTCACACCGTCGAAATCCCCGCACCAGGGATGTTCACCGAAGTCGTTGGTGACGCCTTCGCGCTTCAGGCCGCAGGTCTTCATGCCGGCATCGCGCGCGGCGTCGAGCTCGTCGCGCGCGTCGGAGAGAAACAGAAAGTCGCCGGCCGCAATGCCGGTCTGTTCGGCGATGCGCTTGTACGAGGAGGCGTCCTTCTTGCCACCGATGCGGGTGTCGAAGTGGCCGCTGAACAGGGGTGTGAGATCGCCGAACTTGGTGTGTGCGAACAGAAGCTTCTGCGCATGCACCGAACCGGAGGAGTAGACGTAGAGCTTCAATCCGCGTTCATGCCACTCGCGCAGCCGGCGCGCGGCGTCGTCGTAGACGTGGCCTTTGAAATCCCCGCGCCGGTAACCCTCTTCCCAGATCAGACCCTGCAAGGACTTGAGCGGCGTGATCTTCTGGTCGGTGGCGATCCAGGCCAGCATGCGCTCGATCAGTGCCTCGTCGTCGAGTTCCGCGCCGGCATAGATGCGCGCGTCGGCCAGCAGGCGCTTCACCTCCGGTTCGCCGCGGTGCGTGCGCACGAACTCGGGCAGATGCTGCGCGGCATGCGGGAACAGCACGTCCTTGACGAAGGAGAGGCTGGACGTGGTGCCTTCGATGTCGGTGAGGATGGCCTGGGTCATGGGTGCATACCGTGTTGAAAGGACTTATAGCCGCCAAGGACGCCAAGAGCGCCAAGGGAAAATGGATGAGGCCCTTGACGGGCGGGTTTGTAGGAGCGGCTTTGCCGCGATTCCGGCATGGCACTTCGCCCCGTCGCGGCAAAGCCGCTCCCACATCCAGACAAGCTCCCTTGGTGCGCTTGGCGTCCTTGGCGGTTCAGGAAGGTTCTTGTCTCACTCGCCGTAACGCGGAAAGCGCGACGCGATGTCGCTGCCGGTGAAGTTCGCCACCCAGCCTTCCGGGTTGGTGAACAGGCGGATGGCGGTGAAGTGCGGCGCGGGACCCATGTCGAACCAGTGCGTGGTGCCGTCGGGCACGCCGATCAGGTCGCCCTTCTCGCACAGTACGCCGTACACGCGGTCGCCAGCGTGGACGTAGAACAGACCGCTGCCGTCGACGAAGAAGCGCACTTCGTCCTCGCTGTGCGTGTGTTCGTTGAGGAACTTCGCGCGCAATGCGTCCTTCTGCGGGTGGTCGGGCGTCATCGCGATCACGTCCACCGCCTGGAAGCCGTTCTCCCGCATCAGGCGGTCGATGTCGCCGCGATAGGCGTCTATCACCGTCTCCTGGTCGGCGCCGGGCGCGAGCGGCGCATTGGCCTGCCAGCGCTCGAAGCGGAGACCGAGCGCGCCGAGGCGTGAACGGATGGCGTCGAAGTCGGTGTGGACCTCGGCCTGTGCCGGATCGTTCTCGGCGTAGATGCGCAGTTCGCTCATGAGCCCAGTCTCCTCAACTGCATTTCGCATTCGAACAGGAATTCGAAGGCCTCGACGTGACGCCGCGCGGTTTCCACGTCGACGCCCCAGGTGTAGAAGCCGTGGCCTTCGATCAGGTAGCCGTGCACGTCGCGATGCTTCTGCATGTGGTCGTCCACCTGTGCCGCCAGGCGCGGGATGTTCTGGTCGTTGGCGAACACCGGCACGCGCACGCTGCTCGCGTGCGTATCGATGCCGGGCAGGGCCTTCAGCACTTCGTAGTCGGACAACACCAGTTCGGTGCGGCCCTCGCGTCGCGCCAGGATCGACAGCAGCGTCGCATTCACCGAATGCGTGTGCAACACCGATCCGAGTGCGGGATCGCGCCGGTACAGGATGATGTGCAGGAAGGTCTCGGCCGACGGACGCTTGTCCTTGGTCAGCACGTTGCCTTCGAGGTCGACCACCATGATGCCGTCCTCGTCCAGTTCGCCCTTGTGGCGGCCGGAAACGGTGATCGCCATGTGGTCGGCGTCCAGCCGCGCGGAAAAGTTGCCGGCCGTCGCCGGTACCCAGCCGCGTTCAAAGAAGAAACGCCCGGCGCGGATGATCTCCGCGGCGCGCGTCTTGAAAATCGTTTCGTCGTACATGGCCTGCCGGAATCTCGAAAAAAGGCGGTTACTCTACGCCAGCGGTCCCGGCGCGTCCACGTCGCGGCGAGGCCGCTCCCACCCGGAACCCCCTGTAACGCCCGCGTCACAACAACGGCAGTTCCACCTCCCGGAACAGGGCATCCACCTCGTCCTGCGACTCGGCGTGGGCGGCGGCGTTCACCCGGCGGGTATCGAGATGGGGCGCGAACAGTTCCAGGAAGGCGTACATGTAGCCGCGCATGTAGCTGCCGCGCCGGAAGCCGATGCGCGTCACCGCCTCGCGGAACAGGTGGCCGGCATCCAGCGCCACCAGATCGCGATCCTGGTCGGGTTCGTAGGTCATGCGCGCGATGATGCCGACGCCGAGACCCAGACGGACGTAGGTCTTCACCACGTCGGCATCGGCCGCGCTCAGTACCACGTCGGGTTCCAGGCCGGCGGCGCGGAAGTCGGCGTCCATCTGTGCGCGGCCGGTGAATTCCCGCACGTAGGTCACGAGCGGATGCGCCGCCAGCACTTGCAGACTCAGCCTGCGCACCTTGGTCAGCGGATGGTCGCGCGGCACCACCGCGCAGCGGTTCCAGCGGTAGGCAGGCATCATCACGAGTTCGCGCGTCTCGCCGATGGCCTCGGTGGCGATCGCGAAATCGGCGTCGCCGCCGGCTGCCATGCGTGCGATCTGTCCCGGCGTGCCGGTGTCCAGATGCAGGCGCACCTGCGGATAGCGGGCACGGAAGGTCTCGATGATGCGCGGCAGCAGATAGCGCGCCTGGGTATGGGTGGTGGCGACGCGCAGGTCGCCCTTCTCGTCGTCCTTGAATTCCTCTGCCAGGGTGCGGATGTTCTGCACTTCCTGGAGGATTGCCGTCGCGCGTTCCAGCACCTGCCGTCCCGCCGGCGTGAGCTGGGACAGGCTCTTGCCGTTGCGGTTGAACAGCTCCAGGCCCAGCTCGTCTTCGAGCAGACGGATCTGCTTGCTGATGCCCGGCTGCGAGGTGTAGAGGTGCTCGGCCGCCTCGGTGACGTTCAGGCCGTGTTCGCAGATGGCCTTGAGGTAGCGCAGTTGTTGCAGTTTCACGGCCCCACCCTCCGCAGCGCGCAAGATCTTATTTCGGGATGGAATATGAATCCGCAGGAAAGTGTTGCAGACGATATTAGCAGGTTCGTGGCGCTCTGCTCACAGACCCAGCAGTCGCTTGAGATACCCGCGGCGCCAGAATGCCGCACGATATTCTTCGGCCGCGCGGCGCAGATGGAGGGGATTGAAGGGATTGACGCCGGGGCGTGCGATGTAGCGCTCGGCATAGACGTCGCCGAAGCCTTCGGCATGCGGCAGGTCACCCAGGCGCCGGGCCTCGTCGCGGCTCGGTGCGCGCAGCAGGTTGGTCAGGCCCTGGATTGCGAGTGCGGGCGGGATCGCGGCCTGGTCGAGGTCGTTCCATTGCGCGAGATAGTCGGCGGTGAATTGCAGTGCGCCGGCCTGTACGCGCTGCGCCAGCGCCGTCTTGTGGGCTTCGTTGGCGTTGTTCTCCAGCACCGGCCGGGTTTGGCCATCGACGGTCTGGAAGCGGATCACGCTGCCGTGCGGGCCGGAGAAGATCCATTCGTAGATCTCGACGCATTCGCGGATGGCGCGGAACAGCGCCTGCGGTTCGCCGGCCTGGCACAGCCAAGCCTCGTGGCGGTCGCCGGCATCGGTGTAGCGGCGAGCGGGCGGGAAGGTGCCGATGTAATGGCCGGTGACGCGCGTGTCGGCGCCGAACATGGCGAGCAGTCTTTGCAGCGAATGTTGCAGCGAGCCGTGCCAGCCGATGTCGACGATGCCGGCATGGCCGCCGGCGAGCAGACCCGCCTGTTCGAAATAGCGCTGCAGCTCTTCCCTTTCGGCAGCGGCCAGCACGAGGATCGGTCGTTCCAGCGCGCGAAACAGCGCCCGCAGACGACCGTAGTCCTCGCCGTTCAGGACGCGGTGTCGGGCGTCGGGAAAGCCTGCGGCGGCGATCTCGGAGGCGTGCTGCGAGGGATCGAGTCCGATGCGCGCCAGGAACTGCGCCACCGTCAGCCGGCTGGTGCCGCTGACCAGGAAATCGGTGGTGGTCTCGTCGATGCGTTCGATCGCGGGCAGGTTGAGCGCGCGGCGCGAGGCGTAGAGATAACTGGCCGGCGGCAGATCGGCGCCTGCTGCGGCCAGCAGCTCGTAGGCGCGCTGCATGACGTGGCCGTCGCGCGACAGGAAATACACGCGTTCGACGCCGTTCACGCGCAGCCGTTCGCGCAGCCACAGCACGAGGCCCGCGTAGATCATGCCGACGTGGACGTAGCCGAGCGTGTACCAGAAGGCGTCGTCGTCCTCGATGGCGGGTCGCGGATGGTGATGCAGGTGATGCGTGACCAGCGCGCGCCAGGTGGATTCGATCAGGGTGTGCGAGGTCTCCGCCGTCGCGACCGGAATGCGCGTCTCCAGTCGTCGCCGCAGGCCGCGGTCGACCGCGTAGCGCTCGCCGCATTTCGGGTAGTGCCACGCCGTGATGCCGGCCGCGGTCGCGCGCCGGATGTCGGAATCGGGATTGTCGCCGACGTGCAGGATGCGCTGCGGCGCTTCGCCGAGCGCCTCCAGCACGACCGCGTAGAGTTCGCCGGTGGCCTTGGTCTTGCGCAGTTCGGAGGACAGGAACAGGCGTTCGTAATCGGTGTAGTCGGCGTCGTGCAGGATGTCGCGGATGAGTTCGGCGTCGAGGTAGATGTCGGAAACGAACACCACGCGCTTGCCGGTTTCCAGTGCCGCGCGATAGATCTCGTGGATGAAGGGATTGCGCCGGCAGCGACGGCGTTCGATGCGGCGCTCGACGGCCATCAGTGCGGCGAGGTCCAGGTCGGCGACGTCGCTCATGCCCGCCAGCTCGCGATAGATCGCGTCGAGATCGACCTCGGTGAGCTGCCGTTCGCGCCAGGCGGTTGCGCGCGCGCGGCGCTCGGCCTCGGCGCGCAGCGCGCGAAAATCGCCGTGGACGGATACGCCGGCCTCGAACGGAATCTGCGCGAACAGGTCCACGGGCTGCATCACGCCGCGCAGGATGGCGGTGTCGAAGATGTCGAGCGACAGGACCGAGGCGTCGGCCAGCAGCCGGTGCAGCGATGCGGGCATGGGGCAGGGATTCAGCGCAGCCGACGATGGAACCAGCGTGCGAGGCGATTGTTGCGCAGCCCGCGGATCAGCAGGTCGAGCGGGTACATCTGGCGATGCACGTTCTCGAAGCTGCGACTGGCATTGACGAGCAGGCCGAGACCGACGCGCCCGCTCGCGAGGTCCTGGCGCAGATATTCGTTGCGCAGCAGGGCGTCGTAGGTCAGGTGGCGGTCGAGGCCGGCGATGACGGTGTTGCCGTAGCGCTCGTCCTTGTCGGCGATGCGATGGTGGTAGTAGGCGAGTTCCTCGCGGACGAGACCGATCTCGTAGCGGGCGGCGAAGCGCAGATGGAAATCCCAGTCGCCGAGCACCGGCAGGTCCTCGCGGAATCCGCCGATCTCGTCCAGCGCCGCGCGGCGGAACAGAAAGGAGATCGGCGGAAAGGTGTTGCTGGAGGCGAGCCGGAACAGCGACACCGAGTCCATCCAGGTATTGAAGGGTTCGCGGCCGGTGATCTTCACCTCGTCGCCTTCGATCCTTTCCAGAATGCGCGTGCTGTAGCTGATGACGCCTGCGACCGGCGTGGCGAGCCGCGGCGGGTTGCCGTCGAGGAACGCCACGCAGCGGCTGAGGAAGCTCGGGTGCCAGGAATCGTCGTCGTCGTGGATCACGACGTATTCGCTGTCGACCTCGCGGATGCCGCGGTTGGAGGCCGCCTCCATGCCGAGCGATTGCGGGTTGTGCACCACCACGCAGCGATCTTGCCAGGCGTCGGCGTGGACTGCGATCTCGCGTTCGACCTCGGCGGGATCGCCGCCGTCGTTCACGACCACCAGCATCCAGTCCCGGAATTCCTGGTCGAGCACGCTCTTGAGTGCGCGCTTGAGCAGGATGGCGCGGTTCTTGGTTCGCGTGATGATCGCGACCTTGGGGATGTTCATGAAGCGTCTCTCGATCTTTTCGTCAGGCGGGCGATGCGACGCCCGATCGCACGCATCGCATGCGGAATGCCGCAATGGCGCGAGGTTTCGTACAGCCGGTGCCATTCGTCGCGCTGCCGGCAGGTGTCGTCGTGCATCCGGCGCAGCTCGGCGATCTGCCGGTCGAGCGCCGCGTGATGCTCCTGCCAGGTCCGGGCCTCGGACCACCAGCGGTCGGTCTGCTCCTTCTGCCAGGCGAGATCGGCCTCGTGCCTGTGCAGGCGCATCTCCAGTTCCTGCGTCTCGGACCACCAGCGGTCGGTCTGTTCCTTCTGCCAGGCCAGGTCCCGCTCGCAGCGCTCACACTCGGCGGACCGCTCGATCCGCTCGGCGATGAACGCCAGCGCGTCGGCGTCGTCGGCGAGCAGCCCGTCCGGCAGTCCGGAGGGCGGGGGCGGCATTGTACCGTGGACGGCCTGCCGGTTGGCGGCGGCCAGCAGGATCGCCAGCAGTACGCGGTCGCCGTCGTACAGCCGCAGGTCGCGATAGACGTAGCGCAGCGCGGCGCGGCCGACTTCGTCGTCGCGGCCGAACGCCGCCAGCGGATGCGTGAGCAGGAACCCGCCCAGCATGCGCATGGTTTCCAGCACCGAGCGGGCGCCGTCCTCCGCCAGCGTGTTGCTGCCGTGAAAACGGTAGTGCAGCAGCGGCGCCGGATCGAAGCGTATCGGGTAGCGGTGGGCGAGGCGCAGGAAGAAGTCGTGGTCGTGCACGTAGCGCCAGGGCGCGAACGGACCGACTTGCGCGAACACCTCGCGCCGGCAGATCAGGTTCGAGGTGGTGTGGAGGAAATTGCGGCCGAGCAGGCGCAGCAGCATCTGTTCGCGGGCGTCGAGCCGGGCGAAGTGTTCGCCCATGACCATGGCCGGTTCTGGGAAGTCGCGCGCGACGTCTTCGGCATGGCGCACGACGGCCGATCCGGCATCGATGAAGTCATAGCCGGTGAACACGGCCGCGAGTTCGGGATCGGCCGCGAACGCGCGGCCGGCGGCCTCCAGCCGTCCGGGCGCATAGACGTCGTCGGAATTGAGGATCGCGACGTAGTCGCCGCGCGCCATGCCGACGCCGCGGTTGATGGCGGCATGTGCGCCGGCATTGTCCTGGTAGTGGTAATGCAGACGGGGGTCGTCGATCGTCCGCACGCGCGCCGCCGATGCGTCGGTCGAGCCGTCGTCGACGACGATCAGTTCCAGATCGGGGTCGGTCTGGGCCAGCACCGAACGCAGGGCTTCCTCGACATAGGTCTCGTGGTTGTAGAGCGGAACGACGACCGAGAAGCGCGGCATGGTCACAGGACGTTGCGTAGCCCGCGCAGCCAGTGCATCAGGATGATGAAGCCGCGCGTCAGAATGCGCCGGATGCGCGGCAGGTTCCATTGGCGCCAGGCCGGTCCGCGTTCGTGTACCTCGTACACGTGCTCACGCAACAGTTGCCGGTCGATGAAGGCCTCGGCGTCGGCATCGGCCGCGAACAGGTCCGGGATCGCATCGTCCCGCGCGCGGCCATTGACGTCCGCCAGCAGCATCGCCAGCAGTACGCGATCGGCGCCGTACAGGCGCAGGCAACGGTAGAGATAATGCGTCGCGGCGATGAACACCTCGTCGCGGCGGTCGAGCACGGCGAGGCGGTGCGTGAACAGGAAGTGCGCCAGCATGCGTGCGGTTTCCAGCACCGAGGCGGCGGGTTTCCGGCACAGCGTGTTGTCGAGGTGATAGCGATAGTGCAGCAGCGGCGTCGGATCGAAGTGCACCGGATGGCGGTGGGCGAGACGCAGGAAGAGGTCGTAATCGTGCACGTAGCGATAGGGTGCGAACGGGCCGACCTCCTCGAACACCTCGCGGCGGCAGATCAGGTTGGAGCTGGTATGGAAGAAATTGCCGCCGAGCAGCCGCAGTACCATGCGTTCGCGCGGATCGATCCGGTCGAAGGCCGCGTCCATGACCTTGGCCGGGTCCGGAAAGTGGCAGGCGATCTCGGCCGGGTTGCGGATCGGGGCCGAATACTGGTCGATGAAGTCGTAGCCGCTGAATACCGCCGCCAGTCCGGGGTCGGCGTCCAGCAGCCGGCCGGCGGTTTCGAGGCGTTCCGGCGCATAGACGTCGTCCGAATTGAGCACGGCGACGTATTTCCCGCGCGCCAGCCGGAGGCCGTGATTCAAGGCGGCGTGGGTGCCGCTGTTGGGCTGATGCAGATAGCGGATGCGTGGATCGTCGAACGCCCGCACGCAGGCGGCGGAACCGTCGCTCGACCCGTCGTCGACCACGATCAGTTCCAGATCGGGTTCGGTCTGGTCCAGCACCGACCGTATGGCCTCGCCGACGTAACGCTCGTGATTGTAGAGCGGGATCACCACCGAGAAGCGAGGTGCTTGCGTATCAATGGCGGTATCCGGCATGTCCTTGGTGTCGTTCTGCATGGCTCGTCGTGGCTTCGGCTGGCTACTGGCGGCTGATTGCGGCGATTGGCTTCCGTGCATGGGCGCGTCTGCGTGCCCTTGCATTGTGCAACAAAACCCGAGCGCTGATATAGTTGCGCGTCCGTCGCGCGGACCTCGCACTATCTGGATTTCGTCTGACCATACCCCGATCCCGACGCATGACGACACTCGATGTTGTTTCAGACCGACCCCTGGTGTCGGTCATCGTTCGCACGCTCAACCGTCCCGACATGTTGCGCGAGGCCATCCGCACGGTGGCCGCGCAGACCTGGCCTGCCATCGAATTGGTGGTGGTCAACGACGGCGGCGAGGACGTCGCGGCATTGGTCGAGGAGGAGGCGAAGGGCGCGATTCGTGGTTTCGTGCATCTGTCGCTGCCGCCGCCGCACGGGCGTTCGCGCGCCGCCAACGCGGGCCTGGAAAAGGCCGCGGGCGAACTGCTGCTGTTTCTCGACGACGACGACTGGCTGCTGCCGCCGCACGTGGCAGGTCTGGTCGAGGCCTTGCAGCGCGAGCCGGCGGCCATCGCCGCCTATTCGAGCGTGATCTGCCTGCGGCGCGAGGGTGGCAAGTGGCACGAAGTGCGCCGTTTCAACGATCCCTACGATCCCGTGCGTCTCACCTACGAGAATGTCGCGCCGATCCATGCCGTGCTGTTCCGCCGCTGTGCCGTGGAGGCAGGCTGCCGTTTCCCCGACTGGCTGGACCTGATGGAGGACTGGGCGTTCTGGATTCAGGTCGCGCGCCTGGGCCCGTTCGTGCATGTCGAGGCCGAGACCGCCGTCTACCGCATCGGTGACGGCAGCGGTATCGGCATGGACAGCGCCGACCGCGACGTCACCTACAGCCATCTGCTGCCGCTGCTGCGCTGGGCGCAGTCGCAATGGTCCGACGAGCAGGTGATCGGGCTGTCGCGGCTGGCGTTCGACAAACGGCAGTTGCGGCGCGAGCTGGAGGCATTGCAGGCGCAGGTACCGCAGTTGCAGGAACGTATCCGCCTGTTGGACGCTGCGCTCGAAACCAGCATGCGCGAACTCGACGCATTGCACGACGTGCATGCCGCCCTCAACGCCGAGCTCGAGGCGACGCGCTGGTGGCTCGACGACACGCGTTTTCGGCTCGATGCGCTCACGAACTCCACTTCCTGGAAACTCACCGCACCGCTGCGTGCCGTGAGTCGGCTCGTGCATCGCCTGCGTGGTGGCGAGGCGTCGCCGCCCGCGCCGGCCTTCAGTTTGCCCGAGCGCAGCGCGGGTGGACCGCCGCCCGACCAGGACGTGACGTCGCGCAGCGAATGGTTCGAAGAACTGTTCGCGCGTACCGCAGGGCCGATGCCGACGCACGTCGACTTCGATCCCGAACTGCGGGTAGACACCCGCATCCGCGCGCTCGCCTTCTACCTGCCGCAGTTCCACCCGATCCCCGAGAACGATGCCTGGTGGGGGCGCGGCTTCACCGAATGGACCAACGTCAGCAAGGCGCTGCCGCAGTTCGTCGGCCACTATCAGCCGCATCTGCCGGGCGAGCTTGGGTTCTACGACCTGCGCGTGCCCGAGGTGATGACGCGCCAGATCGAACTCGCGCGTCACTACGGCATCCACGGCTTCTGCTTCCACTATTACTGGTTCAGCGGTCGCCGGCGCCTGCTGGAGATGCCGCTCGACCGCTTCCTCGAACGCAGCGAACTGGATTTCCCGTTCTGCATCTGCTGGGCCAACGAGAACTGGACCCGGCGCTGGGACGGCGCCGAACAGGAGGTGCTGATGCCGCAGCTCTATCGCAAGGAGGACGAGGCGGCCTTCATCGAGGACCTGCTGCCGGTGCTGCGCGATCCGCGTTACATCCGTGTCGGCGGTCGTCCGTTGCTGCTCATCTATCGCATGGACCAGTTGCCCGATCCGCAGCGCGCAGCGCGTACTTGGCGCAGGACCTGCGTCGAGGCGGGTTTCGGCGATCCGTACATCGTGGCGGTGCAGTCGTTCAGGATCGAGGACCCGCGTCCGCTCGGCGCCGACGCGGCGGTGGAGTTTCCGCCGCACAAGCTCGGCGAGGCGCTGCCGAGCATCAACGGCGCAGTCGAGATGGTGAATCCGGAATTCCAGGGCGGCGTGTTTCCGTATTCGGGGATACTGCGCTACGCGCGCGAGTTCGCCTATCCGGAAGGCTTTCCGCAGTTCCGCTGCGTCATGCCGTCGTGGGACAACGAGGCGCGCAAGCCGGGCCGCGGCGTCATTTTCCACGGCTCGACGCCGGCCGTGTACGCGGAATGGCTGGAACACGTCTGCAGCGAGACCGACACGCGCCAGAGCGAGCTCGATCACAAGCTCGTGTTCATCAATGCCTGGAACGAATGGGCGGAGGGCGCGCACCTGGAACCGGATCGGCGCTTCGGTTACGCCTATCTGCAGGCGACGGCGAAGGTGCTGAATGCGTTTCCGAG
>JAQVJI010000021.1:15825-18170 GCA_028695255.1 Chromatiales bacterium
GCGAGGTTGGCGACCATCACCGTCAGCCGGCCTTCGAGCGTCGCCGGATCGTAGGCCGAGCGGATGCCCGCGAAGACGTTGCGCGTCTCGCCGCCCAGGTCGAGCGTGAGGCGCAGCAGCTTGTCGGCACCTTCCACGAATTCCGCCTTGGCGATGCGCGCGACGCGCAGGTCGACCTTCGCGAAATCGTCGATCGCGATCTCGGCCGCGATCGGGTCCATGGCGGCGGATTGCGTGGTCGCTGTCGTGGTGGGCGTCGCGGCCAGACTTTCCTTCGACGCCTCCAGCATCGCCTCCACCGCCTTCGGATCGACGCGCGTCATGAGCGGTTCGAAGGTGCCGATGCGATGGCCGAGCAGCGGCTGGTCGAGCGACTTCCAGTCGAGCGGTCCGATGCCGAGGAAGCCCTCGGCCTTCTCCGCCATGCGCGGCAGTACCGGCTTCAGGTACAGCATCAGGGCGCGGAACAGGTTCAGGCCCTGCGTGCACACGGCCTGTACTTCCGCCTCGCGGCCGGGCTGCTTGGCCAGCACCCACGGCTTCTGCTCGTCGATGTACTGGTTGGCGTTGTCGGCCAGCGCCATGATCTCGCGCATCGCCTGGCTGAACTCGCGCCGCTCGTAGAGCGCGGCGATCTCGTCGCGCGAGCGCGCGAAGCTCTGGAACAGGTCCGGGTCCGGCAGCGCATCGGCGAGTCTGCCGTCGAAACCCTTGTTGATGAAGCCCGCGCAGCGCGAGGCGATGTTGACCACCTTGCCGACCAGATCGGCGTTCACGCGCGCCTGGAAGTCGTCGAGGCTGAGGTCGATGTCGTCCACCGCCGGGCCGAGCTTGGCGGCGAAGTAATAGCGCAGGTATTCCGGGTCGAGATGATCGAGCCAGGTGCGGGCCTTGATGAAGGTGCCGCGCGACTTCGACATCTTCTGGCCGTTGACGGTCAGGAAGCCGTGGCAGTACACCGCGGTCGGCGTGCGGAAACCCGCGCCTTCGAGCATCGCCGGCCAGAACAGGGTGTGGAAATAGGCGATGTCCTTGCCGATGAAGTGATACAGCTCGGCGCGGCTGTCCTTGCCCCACCAGTCGTCGAAGTTCAGGCCGTGGCGGTTGCAGTGGTCCTGGAAGCTCGCCATGTAGCCGATCGGCGCGTCGAGCCAGACGTAGAAATACTTGCCCGGCGCATCCGGGATCTCGAAGCCGAAATAGGGCGCGTCGCGCGAGATGTCCCAGTCGTTGAGGCCGGCCTGGAACCATTCGTTGAGCTTGTTGCGGATCTCGTTCTGCAAATGGCCGGCACCGGTCCAGGCCTTGAGCATGGTCTCGAAGTCGCCGAGCCGGAAGAAGTAGTGCTCCGATTCCTTCTGCACCGGCGTCGCGCCCGAGATCGCCGACACCGGATTCTTGAGATCGGTCGGCGCATAGGTCGCGCCGCAGACCTCGCAGGAATCGCCGTACTGATCGGCCGCGCCGCAGCGCGGACATTCGCCCTTGATGAAGCGGTCGGGCAGGAACATCTCCGCCACCGGGTCGTAGGCCTGCTGGATGCTGCGCCGCGCGATGTGGCCGGCGTCGCGCAGGCGGGTGTAGATCAGTTCGGCGAAGTAACGGTTCTCCGGCGAGTGCGAGCTGTAGTAGTTGTCGAAGCCGATGTGAAATCCCGCGAAGTCGGCGCGGTGTTCCTCGCCCACGCGCTCGATCAGTTGCTCGGGCGTGATGCCTTCGGCGCGCGCCTTGAGCATGATCGGCGTGCCGTGGGCGTCGTCGGCGCAGACGTACAGGCAACGGGCACCGCGCAGCTTCTGGAAGCGCGTCCAGACGTCGGTCTGGATGTATTCGACCAGGTGACCGATGTGGATCGGCCCGTTGGCGTAGGGCAGGGCGCTGGTGACCAGGATTTCGCGGGTGGGGGTCGTCATTCTTCTGAACTCCGGGGCGGCCCGGGATGGATTCGGGTGGGCAAACGGGTGCCTAAATTAACAGGTCGGCCCCGGAGTGACCACCGCTGCGCCGGGGTTGGTCCGCCCATCCCCAGAGAGCGGCCGTTTATTGCGGCGGCCCGCACTGGTATAAAATCGACCACTTTCGCCGCCGGGACCTCCGGCGGCATCCGCGGCGATTCGCCGCGGTCGACGAACACGACGACGAGGAGCGAACGAAATGAGCGAAGTTTCCAGGTTGCAGGTCGAAACGGCCCTCAAGGAGGTGCACGACCCGAACATGGACAAGAATCTGGTCGCGGCCGGTGTCGTGCGCGATATCCGCATCGATGGCGGCAAGGTCGCGGTCGACGTGGTGCTCGGCTATCCGGCGGCCGGCTACCACGCCGAACTGGCGCAGGCGATCCGCGA
>JAQVJI010000021.1:18270-23626 GCA_028695255.1 Chromatiales bacterium
ACAAGAATCTGGTCGCGGCCGGTGTCGTGCGCGATATCCGCATCGATGGCGGCAAGGTCGCGGTCGACGTGGTGCTCGGCTATCCGGCGGCCGGCTACCACGCCGAACTGGCGCAGGCGATCCGCGACAAGGTCGGCGCGATTACGGGCGTGCAGTCGGTCGAGGCCAACGTCTCGTCGGAGATCGTGAGCCATGCGGTGCAGCGCAACCTGAAGCCGCTGCAGGGGATCAAGAACATCATCGCCGTCGCCTCCGGCAAGGGCGGCGTCGGCAAGTCCACCACGGCGGTGAATCTCGCGCTGGCGCTGTCCGCCGAGGGCGCGCGCGTCGGCATCCTCGACGCCGACATCTACGGTCCGAGCCAGCCGCGCATGCTCGGCATCAGCGGCCGGCCGGACTCGACCGACGGCAAGACGCTGGAGCCGATGGAGAATCACGGCCTGCAGGCGATGTCGATCGGTTTCCTGATCGAGGAAGACACGCCGATGATCTGGCGCGGCCCGATGGTCACGCAGGCGCTCGAACAACTTCTCACCGACACGCGCTGGCAGGACCTCGACTACCTGATCATCGACCTGCCGCCGGGCACCGGCGACGTGCAGCTCACGCTGGCGCAGAAGATTCCGGTCAGCGGCGCAGTCATCGTCACCACGCCGCAGGACATTGCGCTGCTCGACGCGCGCAAGGGCCTCAAGATGTTCGAGAAGGTCGAGGTGCCGGTGCTCGGCGTGGTCGAGAACATGAGCATCCACATCTGCTCCAAGTGCGGCCACGAGGAACACATCTTCGGCGAGGGCGGCGGTCAGCGCATGGCGAAGGAGCACGGCGTAGAACTGCTCGGTTCGCTGCCGCTCGACATCCACATCCGCGAGCAGGCCGACGGCGGCAAGCCGACCGTGGTCGCCGATCCGGACAGCCGCGCGACGCAGATCTACCGCGAAATCGCGCGCCGCGCGGCCGCCCGTCTGGCGGTGCAGGGCAAGGACTACAGCAGCAAGTTCCCGAAGATCGTGATTCAGAACAGCTGAGTGCCGTGATGCGGGCGGCCGCGTGCCGCCCGCGTCGTTCGAAACGAGAGCGTCCGCCAACAGGGATTCCAGCATGTCCATCAAGTCCGACAAGTGGATTCGCCGCATGGCGGCCGAGCACGGCATGATCGAACCCTTCGAGCCGGGTCAGGTGCGAAGCGTGGAGGGCGAACGCATCGTCTCCTACGGTACGTCGAGCTACGGCTACGACGTGCGCTGCGCCGACGAATTCAAGATATTCACCAACATCAACAGCTCGATCGTCGATCCCAAGGCCTTCGACGAACGCAGCTTCGTCGACGTCAAGTCCGACATCTGCATCATCCCGCCCAATTCCTTCGCGCTCGCGCGCACGGTCGAGTATTTCCGCATCCCGCGCAGCGTGCTCACGATCTGTCTCGGCAAGTCGACCTACGCGCGCTGCGGCATCATCGTCAACGTCACGCCGCTCGAACCCGAGTGGGAGGGCCACGTGACGCTGGAGTTTTCCAACACCACTCCGCTGCCCGCCAAGATCTACGCCAACGAAGGCGTGGCACAGATGCTGTTCCTCGAATCCGACGAGGTCTGCGAGACCTCCTATCGCGACCGCGGCGGCAAGTACCAGGGCCAGCGCGGCGTCACGCTGCCGAAGACCTGACTCGCGTCGACCCGCCAGCCTGGCCAGCCGGTTCAGGCTCACGCCTGATGGCCCGACGTGTCCCGGCGGCGTCGAACTCCGTGCATACTGTCGCGGCCCGAACATCGTTTACCCGCCGATCCGGATGATCCGACTCGTCATCGCCGAAGACCACACCCTGGTGCGCGACGGCCTGCGCCTGCTGCTGTCGGTACAGCCCGACATGACGCTGCTGGCCGAAACCGGCAGCGGCGCGGCGGTCGTGGATCTCGTTCGCGCGCATGTGCCCGACGTGCTGTTGCTCGACCTCGGACTGCCCGACGTCGACGGGCTCGCCGTGATGCAGGCGTTGGCCCGGATGGATCAGGAACGGTGCTCCGGCGACCCCGCGTGCGAGGCATCCGGGTCCGGCGGCGAACGCCCGACCACCCGCGTGCTGGTGGTGACGGCGCGTCTGGATGCCGCGGCGGTGCGCGACAGCCTCGCGCTCGGTGCCGCCGGTTATCTCACCAAGGGCGAGAACAGCGAGGTGTTGCTCGCCGCCATCCGTGCGGTTGCGGCCGGCGGCTGCCACGTCAGCCCGCAACTCGTCGCGCGGCTCGACATGACTGCGGACGGCGCGCTGACTGCACGTGAGCAGGAGATCCTCGCGCTGGTCGCCGGCGGCCTGCCGAGCCGCGCCATCGCCGAGCGACTCGGTCTTACCGAGCGCACCGTGCGCAAACATCGCGAGAACATCGGCCGCAAGATCGGCGCCTGCAACGCGGCCGAGATGACTGCCTTCGCGATCCGCAACGGTCTGCTCGGCCATTGAGTGTGTGCTCATGAACGACGACCCGTCGCGGCGCCTCGAGAAGAGCTGGACCGCCAATGCAGATGCCTGGACGCGCGTGGTGCGCGGGCGCGGGATCGAGAGCCGTCGGCTGGTCACGGACGCGGCGGTGCGGGAGGCGATCCTCGTCCGGCGACCGCGCCGCGTGCTGGACGTCGGTTGCGGCGAGGGCTGGCTGTGCCGCGAACTGACGGCGCATGGCATCGCCGTCACCGGCGTGGATTACTCGGAACCGCTGATCGAGGCGGCACGCGCGCTGGGCGGCGGCGAGTTTCATCATCTGGCCGGCGCCGATCTGGCTGCGGCGGCACTCGGGCGCTTCGACCTCGCCGTATGCAACTTCGCGCTGCTCGCGGACGACGTCGCGCCCATGCTCGTCGCGTTGCGGCAGGTGGTCGAACCCGATGGCGGGCTCGTGATCCAGACCCTGCACCCGTGGACCGCCGCCGGCGAAGGCGAGTATCGCGACGGCTGGCGCATCGAGCGTTTTGACGCCTTCGGCGGAGATTTCGGTCAGCCGATGCCCTGGTACTTCCGCACGCTCGAATCCTGGCTGTCGGCGCTGTCGGCCAGCGGCTGGCGCATCGAATCCGTGCGTGAACCCCTGCATCCGGTCAGCGGCCGGCCTGCCTCGCTCCTGATCGTCGCGAACGCCTTAGAGGGTGTTTACAAAATGAATCGTACCGGACATGCGTCACCCGCCTGACGCACGCTGTCCGGCTCTGGCATGTCCAATCACCGTCTGTACGCTGTTTCGCCCGGCCGTTGCGGCCTGAACTCCGCGCAGAGTCCGATGAGGCCGGGCGAGTGACTTTCTTTGCTTGTCCAAAGAAAGTCACCAAAGAAAGGACACCCCACGGGACCGCCCTTCGGGCAAGCCCTGGCCTGACCTGCTCCGGCCGGGCCGTTCCGACGCGACGTCCTGTCGCGGCGGAACTGAATGGGCCATCCATGGCCCATTCACCCGGCCTCCGCAGGCCAGTCCAGGGCGGCCCCAAGGGGATTGGCCCTTCGTTCAGCCTGGGCAGTCGGCTGGAAGCAATGATGGTTTTGTAAACACCCTCTTATAGGCGACCGATCGCCCCGTCCTCGTGCATGCGCCGCGCGTGGGCACCATTCCTTGGCACGAAACCTGCCCTCTTTGCCCTGTAACCGGGCATGACCGGTGGGATCGGCTTGAAACAAGGGCCGGATCACGACAACAGGCACCACTTCGGCGCACGCCATGCATCGTGCGCACCGATGTGGTGCGCACGATGCATGGGAGTGAATCCACATGACCGAGCTGACACCGGCTCTCGACACGCTGTTCGTCCTGCTGGGCGCCATCATGGTGCTCGCGATGCACGCCGGCTTCGCCTTCCTGGAGGTGGGGACGGTACGCCACAAGAATCAGGTCAACGCACTGGTGAAGATCATCGCCGACTTTTCCGTTTCCACCATTGCGTATTTTTTCGTCGGCTACTTCGTCGCCTATCGCATGGGCTTCTTCGAAGGTGCGACCGCGCTGTCGGCCGACAACGGCTTCGCGCTGGTGAAGTTCTTCTTCCTGCTCACCTTCGCCGCCGCCATTCCGGCCATCATCTCCGGCGGCATCGCCGAACGCGCGCGCTTCTATCCGCAACTGGCCGCCACCTTCGTGCTGGTCGCGCTGGTCTATCCGTTCTTCGAGGGACTGGTCTGGAACGGCCTGTACGGCGTGCAGGACTGGCTTGAGGCGAGCTTCGGCGCGCCCTTCAACGACTTCGCCGGCTCGGTCGTCGTGCATGCGATGGGCGGTTGGCTCGGACTTACGGCCGTGCTGCTGCTCGGCCCGCGCAAGGGCCGCTACGGCAAGCAGGGCGAGATGTACGCGCATCCGCCGTCGAGCATCCCGTTCCTCGCCCTCGGCGCCTGGGTGCTGACGGTCGGCTGGTTCGGCTTCAACGTCATGTCGGCGCAGGCGGTCGGCGGCATCAGCGGTCTGGTGGCCGTCAATTCGCTGATGGCGATGGTCGGCGGCGTGCTGGCCGCGCTGGTCGCCGGGCGCAACGACCCCGGTTTCGTGCACAACGGCCCGCTCGCCGGTCTGGTCGCGGTCTGCGCCGGGTCGAGTCTCATGCACCCGCTCGGTGCGCTGGTGACCGGCGTCGTCGCCGGCGGCCTGTTCGTGTGGACCTTCACTCTGGTGCAAAACCGCTGGAAGATCGACGACGTGCTCGGCGTATGGCCGCTGCACGGCCTGTGCGGCGCCTGGGGCGGCATCGCCGCCGGCATCTTCGGCCAGCAGGCGCTCGGCGGCATGGGCGGCGTGAGTTTCATGTCGCAGCTCGTCGGCACGCTGCTCGGCATCGGCGTCGCATTGGTCGGCGGATTCGTCGTCTACGGCGCGCTGCGCGCCATCGTCGGCATCCGCCTGAGCGAGGAGGACGAATACCAGGGCGCCGATCTCGCCATTCATCGCATCCGTGCCAACCCGGAAAACAACTGACGGGCGCCGGTCGCGCCGGTGGACGGTGGGGTATATCAGACTATACTGAAATACCCCGCCGTCCGCCGGAGGTCGCATGTCCTTCCGCAAGCCGTCCGTACCCGTCATCGTTCTCGTCGTCTGCGCCGTCCTGGCCGGCGCGGCGGCAGGTTATTTCTACGGCCGCCCGCCGCATCCGCCGGGCCATCTCACGGTGCAACTCGTCAATGCCAGCGGCGCGCAGATCCCGAGCGTACGCATCCAGTACGCCAATCCCCATCTTCAGGACGAACTCCTGATCCTCGGCCTCGCCAAGGACGAGACCCGCGTCGTCGTCCTCAATCACGAGCCCGGCCTCGGCTACAGCATCACCGCCCGCCTCGCCGACGACCGCGAACTCGAAATCTGCGGCGGTCGCGCCAAGGACA
>JAQVJI010000182.1 GCA_028695255.1 Chromatiales bacterium
TGTGGATTGGGAAACATTCTGATGTTGTGTCCGGGCACCAACGCCGTTCTGTCGGGTTGCAGGGGATGGCGCATTTGAGACTCCTTCTGGCCGGAAATTACCGATACCTATTTACGAACAGGCCTGTGCTGACGCGCTGGAGCAGATTGGGGTCGAGGTGGAACGTTTTGCTTGGAACGGATATTTCCTGGGCAGTGTCGGCAAGGTACAGGAGAAGTACGCAATTCCGGGGCCAGCCACTCAGAGGTTGAATCGTGATCTGCTCTCGGCTGTGAAACGGGTCCGACCCGATGTGTTGTTCCTTTGGCGACCGATCCATGTGCGGCCGGCGACTTTGAGGCACATCAAGGCTGAAACTCGGGCCCGCATCGTCATGTACAACAACGATGATCCCTTCGGTTGGCGGCACAATGCTACCGCGCCTCGACACCACCGTTGGTACTGGCGGCATTACATGCATTGTGTGCCGTTGGCGGATCAACAGTTCGTCTATCGTCCGGTCAACGTCCGGGAGCTTGAGGCGGCAGGCGGGCGGAACGTCTCGGTACTCATGCCGTACTTCGTGCCTTCCCTGCATCGCCCGGTCGAGCTTACGGAAGACGAGCGCGAAACCTACGGTTGTGATGCTGTGTTCGTTGGGCACTATGAGCCGGACGGGCGCGTCTCGTATCTGGCGGCCCTGGTGCATGCCGGTCTGCATGTCAAGCTCTTCGGAGGTGGGTACTGGACCCGACAGGTGCTGGGTGAACTGGCCGATCGTCTTGGTCCCGCAACGGCAGTGGTCGGTAATGAGTACGCCAAGGCCCTGTGTGGCGCGGACATGTGTCTTGCGTTCCTGTCGCGCCTGAATCGCGACACCTATACGCGCCGTTGCTTCGAGATACCGGCCTGCGGCCGTTTGCTATTGTGCGAAAGAACGGAAGATCTGCGGCGGCTGTTTCGGGAGGACGAGGAAGCGGTGTTCTTTTCAAGTAGGGAAGAGTTGGTCGAGAAGGCGTTGTGGCTCAAGGGGCATCCGGACGAGCGAGCCCGCATTGCCGCGGCCGGGATGCGCCGCGTACAAGAGGACGGGCATGACGTCACCGGGCGGATGCGACAGATGCTGTCCCGTATCGAGGCCTTGAAGCAGTGATGGGGGCCGGACCGGGTAGTGCGGTCAAGGTTCATTGGCTGGCCGATTCTCCCACCCCGTACAATGCGCACTTGATGCAGGCACTCGCTCATGATCCAGATGTCCGGGTCGTAGTGCATTATCGGTATGACACTCTTGAATCCCATCCTTGGCGTACGGCTCTGCGGGAAGGTTACGAATCTCGGATATTCCGCCCCATCCTTGGAGTCGACTGGGCATTGTTGGTTACGGCTCTTCGGGAGCGGAACGCGTACTTCGTGGTTGCCGGATGGAATCACCTGACCGCCAATCTGCTCCTGGCGACCTTGATGCTGTTCGGTCGACGCTTCGCAGTCTGGACCGATACGCCGGATGTCGGAAAACGTCGGCCGTGGCCGTGGCGCATTCTGCGAGCCGGCTGGTTGCGGTGGGTGTTTGCGAAAGCCGACAGGATCATGGGTACCGGACGGGCGGCGCTGAATGCATTGCGGGTCATGGGCGCCGATCAACGAAAGTTGGTGAATCTTCCGTACTTCGTTGACGTGGCGCGTTACCGGATGCGGCAGTCAGCCGCGCTGGAAGGGCGGCCATTACGATTCATCTCGTCGGGTCGACTCAACAATGAAAAGAAAGGACATGACCTCGCATTGCGTGCACTGGTAAAGGCGAGCGACTCGACGCGAGTGCCGTTCGAGTACACCATTGCCGGTGTGGGGCCAGATGAACAGGCACTCCGGGAGCTGGCGAAGCGGCTTGGCGTGGAGGAGCAACTGAAACTGCCGGGCTGGCTGGAACCCGAGGAATTGATCGACCTGATGCAGAACAGTGATGTACTGCTGCACCCATCCCCCACGCATGAGCCCTATGGCGTCGCGATTCTGGAGGGCATGGCCTGCGGCTTGCCCGTTCTGGCGTCGGATGTCTGTGGTGCCGCCGTTGATCGCATCGAATCCGGAGTGAATGGATGTGTACATCACGCGGGAAACGTCGATGAGCTCGCGGAGCAGATCGCCGGTCTGTTATCGGCACCGGAGCGAGTACGGGATATGGGCGGAATGGCGAGGACGACTGCGCAGGAATGGCCGATCGAAAGGGGCGTGTCGATCAT
Source organism: Chromatiales bacterium (assembly GCA_028695255.1). GTDB lineage: Bacteria > Pseudomonadota > Gammaproteobacteria > Ectothiorhodospirales > Ectothiorhodospiraceae > JAQVJI01. Next base: position 2,220 of record JAQVJI010000182.1, read on the forward strand.
TCGTGACATCTGCCTGGGGCAGACCCAGATCAATGGCAATCGGTAAGCCGCTCACAGCATGCCTCGCCAGCTTTCCTTGCGACCTATTGGATTTATCAGATGACTCCTGATCTGCTGGAAATGCTGTGCGAGCCGGAGACCAAGGCACCACTGGAATTGGTCGATGCGGTTGTGGACTCCCATGGCGACATTCGATCCGGTGCGCTGGTGTCTCCGGGCGGACGGCGTTATCCGATCGTGAATGGAATCCCACGTTTTGTGAGCGAGGTGAGAACGGATACGGTCGAGTCGTTCGGGGATGAATGGAACTACTTCAATTTCACCGATTTCAAGATCCATTGGTTGAGGCATACGGTCGCCAACACCTTTGGCAGCACCGATGTGTTCAAGGACAAACTGATCGTTGATGCGGGTGGCGGCAGTGGTGCACAGACACGCTGGTTTGCGGAATATGGTGCGCGGCACGTCATCATGATGGATCTATCCCATTCTGTGGATGACGTCGTGCAGCGCAATCTGCGAGGGCTGGACAATGTCGACGTCATTCAGTGTTCCATCGATACGCCGCCACTTCGGGATGGCTGCGTGGACGGGATCGTGTATTGCCACAATGTCATTCAGCACACGCCGTCGGTCGAGAAGACTGCCCACGCCCTGTATGCCTTGACAGCGCCGGGTGGGGAATTCGTTTTCAACTGTTATCGGCTGAACGATCAGGGGCCGTTGCGCTGGGTTCGATTCCATCTGGTTTACAAGCCGTTGCGTGCCGTACTGTCGAAAATGCCGTTCCCGGTCATTCTCGCCTATGCCCGGATGATGGCCGCACTTCGATTGGTGCCGTTGCTCGGTTTGTTTCTGGAAAAGTCCGGGTTCTGCGTGCAAGGGGATGTGCCCCGGGTGGAAAATGAAGGCAGGTGGACCCATATAAGACGCCGCTTTCGGGCTACATCGCTGAATACGTTTGACGGCTTCGGTTCGCACAAGTACCAGCACCACAAATCGGATCAGGAATTGCGGGATTTGCTGCAATCGTTGCAGCCGGACACGTCGAAAATTCTGAATGCGGACAGGTTCTTCACAAGACCGCCACCGATCGGCGGTGCGCTTCGGGTATTTCGTTGAGCCTGTTTTGACGACTGTCGAGTGATGTCATGTGCGGGATCGTAGGTGCTGCGTCTGGCGCACGTGTGCGGGATGCCGTTGATCTTGAACGGTCGAATGGCGCATTGATTCATCGCGGCCCGGACTATTCCGGTGTCTGGTGGTCAGAAGATGGCCGCGTCGGCCTCGCCCATCGTCGCCTTTCCATCCTCGATCTCAGCCCCGCCGGGCATCAGCCGATGGTGTCCGAGGACGGGCGCGTGTCGCTCGTTTTCAACGGCGAGATCTACAATTTCCGGGAACTGAGACAGGCGCTCGAAGGGCGGGGCCATCGGTTCCGGTCGCACGGCGATACGGAGGTCGTGCTTGCCGCCTATCGCGAATGGGGCGCGGATTGCCTGGGCCGGCTCAACGGGATGTTTGCCTTCGGGCTGTACGATGCCGATGCGGGGCGCGTGTTGCTGGCGCGTGATCGGGCAGGGGAGAAGCCGCTGTTCTACACCGTGGCGGATGGTGCATTGCGGTTCGCGTCGGAGCTCAAGGCCTTGCTGGCCGACGCTTCGCTGCCGAGGCAGGTGGATGACGAGGCGTTGGATTATTTCCTGGCGTACGGCTCCGTGCCGGGTGGGCGTTGCATCCTGTCGGGGTTCCACAAACTGCCGCCGGGGCATGCCTTGAGTTTCGATCTTGCGCGCGGCGAGACGAAGCTGTGGCGTTACTGGTCGTTGCCGGATGCGCCGCTCGACGATGCTGCGGCCGATGTGCTGGATGGCGATCTGGAAGCACTGCTGGAAGATGCCGTTCGGCATCAGCTCGTCGCCGACGTGCCGGTGGGCGTGTTGTTGAGCGGTGGCGTGGATTCGAGCCTGATCACCGCGATGGCGGTGCGCGCGACCCGCCAGGTCAAGACCTTCACCATCCGTTTCCCCGGCTACGGCAAATACGACGAGACGGAGCACGCGCGGCTGATTGCGCGTCATTTCGGCACCGAGCACGTCGAGCTGGATGCGGAGGCGTCGAGTGTCGGGTTGCTGCCGGTGCTGGCGCGGCAGTTCGACGAGCCGATGGTCGATTCGTCGATGATTCCGACCCATCTCGTGTGCCGGCTGGTGCGCGAGCATTGCAAGGTCGCGCTGGGCGGCGACGGCGGCGACGAGTTGTTCGGGGGCTATGGGCATTACAGCCGTTTGCTCTGGATGCAGCGGCGTCTTGGGCCGATTCCCTATCCGTTGCGGCGCATGATCGCGGACGCGGCGACGCATTTGCTGCCGGTCGGCATGAAGGGGCGCAACTGGTTGCAGGGGCTGGGCGTCGATCTGGAACATGGTCTGCCGTTGATTGCGACGCTCTTCGACGCACCGGCGAGGCGCCGGTTGCTCGGCGGCGGTGGGGCGATCGGGCGGGCGGAACGGATTCGCGCAGAGCGGATTCCGGCGGAAAGCAGTCTGTTGCAGCGTGCGACGCGCATGGATTTCGAGAACTATCTGGCCGAGGACATCCTGGTCAAGGTCGATCGCGCCAGCATGCTCAATTCGCTGGAGCTGCGAGCGCCGTTTCTGGATTACCGGCTGATCGAGTTCGCCTTCGGCCGCGTACCCGACCGCCTGAAGGCGACGGCAGCGGATCGCAAGATCCTGCTCAAGCGCCTGGCGGCGCGCGTGCTGCCGCCGTCCTTCGATCTCAAGCGCAAGCAGGGCTTCAGCATTCCGCTGGCGGCCTGGCTCAAGGGGCCGGAGTGGGGCGGCTATTTCCGCGAGGTGTTGACCGATCCGTCGTGCCGCTTCGAACGCAAGGCGGTGGAGGGATTGCTCGACGGGCAGGCGAGGGGGCATGCCAACAGCGAGCGGCTGTTCGCGCTGGTGCTGTTCGAGCTGTGGCGGCGGGCGTATGGGGTGTAGTGGGGCGTCGCGTGATGTGGATGCGGAATCGTCTGCGTGGGCATGCTTCGCTTGCCCACCCTACCTACTGGTGCTGTTCGAGCTGTGGCGGCGGGCGTAGGGGGTGTTGGTGGGGC
>JAQVJI010000183.1 GCA_028695255.1 Chromatiales bacterium
TCGGCCAGGCGCGTGAAGTCCTTGCGGTCGATCAGGTCCACCTCGAGGCCGAGCGATTTGCCCACGCGCACGAAGTTGGCCAGCGACTTCCTGCTCGACGGCGGCAGATCCTCGTCCGGATTTTGCAGGATGGCGAGATCGTACTTGTAGACGCGGCTGCCGCGGCGCTTGCGCCAGGGGCGTTTGAGATAGGTTTCGAGCGCCTCGAAGAAGGCCGGTTCCTGGTCCGCGGTCAGACTCTTGAGCGCCAGCGGCTTGATGGATTCGATGCGCCACTGGCCGGCGAGCTTGAACTCGGCCTTGAACATCGGCGCGCGGAAGATCGCGAACAACTGCGAGGCGATTTCCTGCATTTCGCGCGGCGCGCACTGGCCGAAGAACACCGTCATCTCGAACGCGGTCGGCTGGAGCCCGCTCTTCTTGCGCCCGAGGATGCGCTGCACGAGGCCGTCGATGTCCTCGGTGTCGAGGCTGTAGATCGACTTGCGCGACAGATCCTGGATGGTGCGCACCGTCGGCACGACCTTGTGGCTGCGCGCCTCGGCCAGCAGCGAGCAGTAATAGCCCTCGCTCAGATAGCGGAAGCTGCGGCAGAGATTGATGACGCGCAGTTGCGTGTGACTGGAATACTCGGGCCGCGTCAGATAGTCCTCGGCCGCGATCACCGGATAGTTCGGGAAATGCGCCTTCCAGTCGGACAGGTCCTCGACCAGCAATACATGATCGGACATCTAGTGCTTTTCCTCGGCACGTGCCTCGATGGGCGGGTGAACGACCAGCACGGCCTTGAGCCCGGCCTTGCCGTAGCGGGCCATGCGTTCGAAATCCTTTTGCAGGATCGGCATGTTGATGGAATCGGTGGCGGTCTCGCCGTTTTCGTAATCGACGAACGGATCATTGACGTAGATGAAGTGTTCGTCAAATCCCGTCACCACCACCCAGTGCGGGAATTTCTCGCCATAGATCGCATAGGAACTGATCAGTACCAGCGGAATGCCGCCGGCCTCGAAGCGCGCACGCAGATCGGCGACCGTCAGTACGCCGTGGCGAATCGGGATGCCGAGCGCGCGGATTTCGTCCAGCATGTCCTCCTGCACCAGCCGCATGACCTCGCGCTTCTCCTCGCTGCGCACCGAATCCAGCAACGGCATGCGCTCGTCGTTGATGGTCAGCTCGACGCGAAAGCCGCGGTGCGCCGCCGACAGCGCGAGTCCGTAGGGTCCGCAGCCGCCGTGGCCGGAGGTCATGAAGATGGTCGTCGCCTCGCGCCAGATGCGCAGTTCCAGCTTGCGGCACATCGGCAGCTCCGGGTACAGCGCCTTCATCGCCATCATCAGCGCCGCCGGTCCGCAGGTGAAATCCAGCGTCTGCTCGTAATACGGCACCTTGACCATGTCCGGCCGCAGATGCGGCGCCAGCGACTTCTCGAAGCGCCAGGCGTCCATGTGATCTTCGTAGTAATCGCCGTATTCGCCGAAGCGCTTGTAGCCGAGCCCCGTGAACAGGCCGATCGAGGCCTCGTTGTCCTTGCGGATCTCCAGCCGCAGCCAGGCGCACTCGCGCTCGCGCGCCTCCTGCTCCGCCGCCTCCACCAGCGCCTGCCCGATGCGCTGGCCGCGCGCCTGCGGGTCGACCGCGATCGAATACAGCCGCGCCATCGAGGTTCCGCGGGAAAACAACAGCAGCACGTAGCCGAGCAACGCGCCGTCGCGCTCGAACACCAGCGTGTAGGCCTTGGCGCGGGTCAGCATGTAGCGGAACTGACGACGGCTCAGGCGATCGGTCTGGAAGCATTGCTGCTCCAGCCGGAGCAAGGCCGGGATGTCGGAAACCTGGGCGGGACGGATCATGGAGGCGGTGGTCACGGTCAGGCGACCAGCATACTGCAAGGGTTCTCTACTACGATAGATGGCTTGCACACCGCCCCCCGCCTGACGCGACAATAGCGCTCTTCCAGCCACGCACGCGCCCTTCCCATGCCCGCACCCGAACTGATGCACATGCTGCGCCGCCTCATCGAGTCGCCCTCGGTGAGCAGCGTCTCGCCCGCCTTCGACATGGGCAACCGCGCGCTGATCGACGAACTCGCCGGCTGGTGCGAGTCGGCCGGCTTCGCGGTCGAGGTCATGCCGCTCGACGAGACGCCGCCCAAGGCCAATCTGGTGGCGACGATGGGCTCCGGTCCGGGCGGGCTGGTGCTGGCCGGGCATACCGACACCGTGCCCTGCGACCCGGGTCTCTGGTCGTCCGATCCGTTCCGGCTCGACGAACGCGACAACCGGCTGTACGGGCTCGGCACCTCGGACATGAAGAGTTTTCTGGCACTGGCGCTGGAGGCGGCCGGACGTTTCGACCCGCGCGATTTCCGCCGGCCGCTGGTGATCCTCGCCACCGCCGACGAGGAGAGTTCGATGTGCGGCGCCAAGGCCATCGCCGACGCCGGCCGGCCGCTCGGCCGCTATGCCGTGATCGGCGAGCCGACGGGCCTCAGGCCGATCCGCATGCACAAGGGCGTGCTGATGGAAGCGATCCGCGTGACCGGGCGTTCCGGCCATTCCAGCGACCCTTCGCTCGGCAACAACGCGCTCGAAGGCATGCACCGCGTGCTGGGCGAGATCCTGCGCTGGCGGGCGGAATTGCAGGCGGCCTGGCGCAATCCGCAGTTCAAGGTCGAGGTGCCGACGCTCAACCTCGGCCACATCCACGGCGGCGACAATCCGAATCGCATCTGCGGCCAGTGCGAACTGCACATCGACCTGCGCCCGCTGCCCGGCATGGACCCGGACGAACTGCGCGCACAGATGGAAAAACGCCTGGCGCGCGAACTGGAGGGCACGGGGCTCGGGCTGGAGGTGTTCCGCCTGTTCGAGGGCATCCCGCCGATGGAAACGCCGGCCGACTCGCCGCTGGTGCGCACGGCCGAACGCCTGACCGGCCATGCGGCGGAGGCGGTCGCCTTCGGTACCGAGGGCCCGTACCTGCGCCGGCTCGGCATGGACGTGCTGGTGCTCGGCCCGGGCGACATCGAACAGGCGCATCAGCCGGACGAGTTCCTCGCCCTCGACCGCATCCGGCCGACGCTGGATCTGCTGGAAGACCTGATCCAGCGTTTCTGCGTGAATCCGCAAAACCCATAGATCACCACTCGTGGGAGCGGTTCTGCCGCGACGCCCCATCTCCCACATGCTTTGCAGGCCCTCGTTCCGCCATAATGCAGCGGGAATTTCTCGGACGACGCACATGAACAAGAAACCGGCCCCGCCCACCGCCAGCCTGACCTGGTTCCGCAATGCCGCGCCCTACATCAACGCGCATCGCGGACGCGTGTTCGTGCTCGCCTTCGGCGGCGAGGCGGTGGCGGACGCGACGTTTCCGAGCCTCGTGCACGACATCGGCATGCTGCATGCGCTCGGCGTGCGGCTGGTGCTGGTGCATGGCGCGCGACCGCAGGTCGAGTCGCGACTGAAGACGCGCGGTGCCGAATTGCGCTACGTCAACGGCCTGCGCGTGACCGACGGCGCCGCGCTGGAAGCGGTCAAGGAGGCGGCCGGCTGGCTGCGAGTGGAAATCGAGGCGCTGCTGTCGATGGGCCTGGCGAACACGCCGATGTCGGGCGCGCGCGTGCGCGTGAGTTCCGGCAACTACGTCATCGCCAAGCCGCTCGGCGTGCGCGGCGGCGTCGACTACTGCCACACCGGCGAGGTGCGGCGCGTGGATGCCGAGGCGATCCGCCGCCAGCTCGAACTCGGTCAGGTCGTGCTGTTGTCGCCGCTCGGCTATTCGCCGACCGGCGAGGTGTTCAATCTCACGGCCGAGGACGTCGCCACCGCCGTGGCCGGTGCGCTGCGCGCGGACAAGCTGGTGTTCCTGACCGAGAGCGGCCCGCTGCGCGACGGCCGGCGGCGCCTGATCCAGCAGTTGAAACCGGACGAGGCGTCGGCCCTGGCCGACGGCGAGCGGCCGATCCCGGACGAACTGCGCCTGCACCTGAAGAGCGCGGTCAGCGCCTGCCGGCAGCAGGTCGGCCGCGTGCATCTGGTCGACCGGCGCGTCGACGGCGCGCTGCTGCTCGAACTCTATACCCGCGACGGCATCGGCACGCTGGTGACGGGCGAGATCTACGAACGCCTGCGCCGCGCCACCATCGAGGACGTCGGCGGCGTGCTGGAACTCATCAAGCCATTGGAACAGGAAGGCGTGCTGGTGCGCCGCTCGCGCGAACAACTGGAACTCGAAATCGAGAGTTTCACCGTCATCGAACGCGACGGCATGATCGTCGGCTGCGCCGCGCTGTTCCCGTTTCCGGACGAGGCCGTGGCGGAAGTGGCCTGCATGGCCGTGCACGCCGATTACCGGGATGGCGGGCGTGGCGACGTGCTGCTGTCGCATCTGGAAACGCAGGCCTGGGCGCTCGGCGTGCGGCGGCTGTTCGTGCTCACCACCCACACCGCCCACTGGTTCCGCGAGCGCGGTTTCGTGCCCGGCGACCTCAAGGCGCTGCCGCTCAAGCGGCGCGAGCTGTACAACTACCAGCGCAACTCGCGGATCTTCATCAAGGTATTGGAGGCGCCCAAAAGGCGCCGGTGATCGAAGGCGGGTAGGAGCGGCGGCAGCCGCGACGGGTGTGGCACTTCGTCGAACCCGCGTATCGCGGCTGCCGCCGCTCCTACGGCATCCGACCTGCGACCCCTATCCCGCGGCGCGGCTTTCGCCGCGTTCGTGTTTTTCCTGCGCTTCGAGCGTCATGGTGGCGATGGGGCGGGCCTCCAGTCGTTTGAGGCCGATCGGCTCGTCCGTCTCCTCGCAATAGCCGTAACTGCCGTCGGCGATGCGTCGCAACGCGGCATCGATCTTGGCAATGAGCTTGCGTTCGCGGTCGCGCGCGCGCAGTTCGACGGCGGCGTCGCTTTCCAGGCTGGCCCGATCGTTCGGATCGGGTTCGCGCCATTCCTCGTCCTGCAGGTGACGAATGGTGTGTTCGGAACCCTGCATGAGTTCATCCCGCCACGCCAGCAACTTGCGCCGGAAATATTCCAGTTGCAGCGGATTCATGTACGGCTCTTGCTCGCTGGGGCGATAGCCGTCCGGCAGTTCCGTTTTCATGATGGCGCATCTCCGCGAAGGCGAAGGACAGTGAATCAGTATAGTCCATCGGCCGTCGCCGTCCGTCATCGATGGAAGATTTCACAATTGCCGCAGCGTCCATGCGGCTGTCAGCGTTCCGTCAAAGGGATGTGCTAGAGTGCCGCGCCATTCGGGGTTGGAGGCGGCAATTGCCGCGTACGCCCCCGTCACCCCATCGTGTGGAGGACGACCGTGGCCGACACCC